>NZ_LR134318.1:3743000-4072500 GCF_900636825.1 Pseudomonas fluorescens
CTCGACAGCCAGTGGGCGGGTTTGTTGATTTTCGATGAGAGTGGGCAGGTACTCTCGGCCAATCGCCGGGCCGACAATTTATTAGGGGTGCGCTTGTCGCGGGTCAGTGTTGAAAGTCTGTTCCAGGTCTCGCTGCTGGAATTGATCAATCAGCCGGACGGCCTGCCGTTTGCGCTGCAGACCTCTGGCCGCAACCGTTTTCAGTGTTTGTTGAAACGGCCGAAACAAGCGCCGGTTCAGGCGCGGGTCTTTAGCGCAGAAGCGAAGCCCGCCGCGGCCAGCGCGATCAGCCTCAACAGCCTGCATTTTGGCGACAGCCGCGTAGAAAAAGCCGTGCGCCAGGCCGAGCGCTTGCTGGAGAAAGACATTCCGCTGCTGATCCACGGCGAGACCGGCGTCGGCAAAGAGGTGTTCGTCAAAGCTCTGCATCAGGCCAGCTCGCGCAATAAACAAGCATTCATCGCGGTGAACTGTGCGGCGATCCCCGCCGAACTCGTCGAGTCGGAACTGTTCGGTTATGAGAAAGGCGCGTTTACCGGAGCCAACCAGAAAGGCAGCATTGGCCTGATTCGCAAGGCGGACAAAGGCACGCTGTTTCTCGATGAGATCGGCGACATGCCGCTGCCGACTCAGGCGCGGTTGTTGCGGGTGTTGCAGGAGCGCTGCGTGCAACCGGTGGGCAGCAGCGAGTTGTTCGCGGTCGCCCTGCGGATTATTTCCGCGACCAACCGCTCGCTGCGTGAACAGGTGCAGTTGGGCCGCTTTCGCGAAGATTTGTATTACCGCATTGGCGGGCTGACCTTGGAACTGCCACCGTTGCGTGAGCGCAGTGATAAACAGGCGTTGTTTAAACGGCTGTGGGAGCAGCATCGCGAGCCGACGCAGTGGGCGGGGTTGAGCGATGAAGTGCTGGAGTTGTTTGAACGGCATCCGTGGCCGGGGAATCTGCGTCAGGTCAGCAGCGTGATGCAGGTGGCGCTGGCAATGGCCGAGGAACAGCCGGTGCGGCTGGAGCATTTGCCGGATGATTTTTTTGTTGATCTGGAAATGGAGCCGGTGGAGACTGCGCCGCCGTTGGGGCTGGATTTGAATGACGTTGAAGCGTTAAACCGCGAGTTGAAGGCGGCCGGAGGGAATATCTCGCACCTGGCGCGGCGGTTGGGGGTGAGTCGGAATACGCTTTACAAGCGGTTGCGGCAGATTGGCGACTGAGTGAAACCCTCGCCCTCACCCCAGCCCTCTCCCGCAGGAGAGGGGGCCGACCGCGGGATATTCGAGAAATACGCCGACCTGAACTTGCTTCACCGAATCCATAATCGACTTGGTCATTCGGGTCGGCGTAGATTTTCAGCATCCCACGGTCAGTCCCCTCTCCTTCGGGAGAGGGCTAGGGTGAGGGGCTTTTGGCTCTTGACTCAGTCAGCCAACCGCCAGGTCGTGCCGCCCTTGCCATCTTCCAGCACCACGCCCATCGCCGTGAGCTGATCACGAATCCGGTCCGACTCGGCCCAATCCTTCCCGGCCCGAGCCGCCAGACGCGCCGCAATCAACGCATCAACCTCAGCCGCATCGACACGCCCTTCAGCGCCCGCCTGCAGGAAGTCATCCGCTTCCAACTGCAAAACACCCAACACGCTGGCCAGTTCTTTCAAGCGTGCGGCCAGACCCGCCGCTGCGTCGAGATCGCTCTCACGCAGACGGTTGATCTCACGCACCATTTCGAACAGCACGGCGCACGCTTCCGGGGTGCCGAAGTCGTCGTTCATCACCGTGGTGAAACGCTCGACGAACGCTTCGCCGCCCGCCGGCGCCACAATCGGCAGGCCTTTCAGTGCATGGTAGAAACGCTCGAGCGCGCCTTTGGCGTCCTTGAGGTTGTCCTCCGAGTAGTTGATCGCGCTGCGGTAGTGGCTCGATACCAGCAGGTAACGCACGACTTCCGGATGGTACTTTTCCAGCACGTCGCGAATGGTGAAGAAGTTGTTCAAGGACTTGGACATCTTCTCGCCATTGATACGGATCATCCCGCAATGCATCCACGCGTTGGCGTAGGTCTTGCCGGTCGCCGCTTCGCTCTGGGCGATTTCGTTTTCGTGGTGCGGAAACTCAAGATCGCTGCCGCCGCCATGAATGTCGAAAGTCTCACCGAGGCAGCAGGTCGACATCACCGAGCACTCGATGTGCCAGCCCGGACGCCCGGCGCCCCATGGCGATTCCCAGCTCGGCTCGCCCGGCTTGGCAGCTTTCCACAGGACGAAGTCGAGCGGGTCCTGTTTCGACTCGTCGACTTCGATGCGCGCGCCGATGCGCAGGTCTTCGATCTTCTTGCGCGACAGCTTGCCATAGCCCATGAATTTGGCGACGCGGTAGTACACGTCACCGTTGCCCGGGGCGTAGGCGTAACCCTTGTCGATCAAGGTCTGGATCATCGCGTGCATGCCAGCGATGTGATCGGTGGCGCGCGGCTCCATGTCCGGCTTCTTGATGTTCAGACGCGCTTCGTCTTCGTGCATCGCGGCGATCATGCGTTCGGTCAACGCTTCGAACGACTCACCGTTCTCTTTGGCGCGATTGATGATCTTGTCGTCGATGTCGGTGATGTTGCGCACGTAGGTCAGGTCATAACCGCTGAAACGCAACCAACGCGTTACCAGGTCGAACGCGACCATGCTGCGGCCGTGGCCGAGGTGGCAGTAGTCGTACACGGTCATGCCGCAGACGTACATGCGCACCTTGTTGCCATCCAGCGGCTTGAAAACTTCTTTGCTCTTGGTGAGCGTGTTGTAGATCGTTAGCACGTTAGTTCCTTGACTCACTCACTGGCCCCACGAATCACGCAGGGTCACGGTACGGTTGAATACCGGCTGACCGGGTTTCGAGTCCTTCAAGTCGGCAACGAAGTAACCTTCGCGCTCGAACTGGAAACGGTCTTCCGGCTGGGCATTGCCGAGCGATGGCTCAGCGCGACAACCGGTCAGCACTTGCAGCGAGTCAGGGTTGATGTTGTCGAGGAAGCTGGCGCTGTCTTCGGCCTTTTCCGGGTTTGGCGAACGGAACAGGCGATCGTACAGACGCACTTCGCACTCGACGCTGGCGGCGGCCGGCACCCAGTGGATCACGCCTTTGACCTTGCGCCCTTCCGGGTTCTTGCCGAGGGTGTCCGGATCGTACGAGCAACGCAGTTCGACGATGTTGCCGTCGGCGTCCTTGATCGCTTCGTCGGCGCGGATCACGTAGCTGCCGCGCAGACGCACTTCACCGGCCGGTTCCAGGCGCTTGTAGCCCTTCGGCGGCTCTTCCATGAAGTCTTCACGGTCGATGTAGATTTCCCGGGCGAACGGCAGCGCGCGCACGCCCATGTCTTCCTTCGGGTGGCGTGGCAGTTCGAGGTTTTCGACCTGGCCTTCCGGGTAGTTGGTGATGACCACTTTCAGCGGACGCAATACGCACATGGCGCGCGGTGCGCTGTGGTCGAGGTCGTCACGGATGCTGAATTCGAGCATGCCGAAATCGACCACACCGTCGGAACGGTTGGTGCCGACCATTTCGCAGAAATTGCGAATCGATTTCGGCGTGTAGCCACGGCGGCGGAAGCCGGACAGCGTGGACATGCGCGGATCGTCCCAGCCGTTGACATGCTTCTCGTCAACCAGTTGCTTGAGCTTGCGCTTGCTGGTGATGGTGTAGTTGAGGTTCAGACGGCTGAACTCGTACTGACGCGGGTGCGCCGGCACTGGCAACGCGTCCAGGAACCACTCGTACAGCGGACGATGGCTTTCGAACTCGAGCGTGCAGATCGAATGGGTGATGCCTTCGATGGCGTCCGACTGACCGTGGGTGAAGTCGTAGTTCGGGTAGATGCACCACTTGTCACCGGTCTGGTGGTGATGCGCGTGGCGAATGCGATACATGATCGGGTCGCGCAGGTTCATGTTCGGCGAGGCCATGTCGATCTTCGCGCGCAGCACACGGGCGCCGTCCGGGAACTCACCGGCGCGCATGCGCGCGAACCAGTCGAGGTTTTCTTCCACGGAGCGGTCGCGGAACGGGCTGTTCTTGCCCGGCTCGGTCAGGCTGCCACGGTATTCCTTGGCCTGCTCGGGGGTCAGGTCGTCGACGTAGGCCTTGCCGGCCTTGATCAGCTCGACGGCCCAATCGTGCAACTGGTCGAAATACTGCGAGGCATAGCGCACTTCGCCGGACCATTCAAAGCCCAGCCACTTGACGTCGGCTTCGATCGCGTCGATGTATTCCTGGTCTTCCTTGGCCGGGTTGGTGTCGTCGAAACGCAGGTGCGTGACGCCGCCGAACTCCTGGGCCAGGCCGAAGTTCACGCAGATCGACTTGGCGTGGCCGATGTGCAGGTAGCCGTTGGGCTCAGGCGGAAAACGCGTGACGATCTGGGTGTGCTTGCCCGAGTCCAGGTCTGCCTGGATGATCGGCCGCAGGAAATTGACCGGCACGGCAGGGCCGGACTTGGCATTCGAGGTAGGGTCGACAGTGGGCTTGCTCATAGGATCCTTGACTTACATGTGCGCGGCCGCAGAGGGGGCCAGACAAAACAAAGCCGCTATCATAGCCGATGCCGTCAAGGGGCTGACAGAGCAGGCTCCATAAAGGCACGCATTTAATCGCGGTGAATTGGAAAAACAGCCTCGAAATTCGCGCCTGTCACGCTAAACTGCGCACCTTGGCCCTGGTGGGCTGAACCGGCTGCGGGGCTGCAGGTCCCACAACCACGAATTCCTATTAAAGAGTAGCGATCATGACTCAAGTCAAACTGACCACCAACCATGGCGACATCGTCATTGAACTGAACGCTGACAAGGCGCCGATCACCGTCGCCAACTTCATCGAGTACGTGAAGGCCGGCCACTACGAAAACACTGTTTTCCACCGCGTCATCGGCAACTTCATGATCCAGGGCGGCGGTTTCGAGCCTGGCATGAAAGAAAAGAAAGACAAGCGTCCAAGCATCCAGAACGAAGCGGACAACGGTCTCTCCAACGACAAATACACCGTCGCCATGGCCCGCACCATGGAGCCGCACTCGGCTTCGGCACAGTTCTTCATCAACGTTGCCGACAACACTTTCCTCAACCACAGCGGCAAGAACACCCAGGGCTGGGGCTACGCGGTTTTCGGCAAAGTGACTGCCGGCACTGACGTTGTCGACAAGATCAAAGGTGTTTCGACCACTTCCAAGTCCGGCCACCAGGACGTACCAGCAGACGACGTGATCATCGAGAAAGCCGAGATCATCGAAGCGTGATATTGCTGATTTCAGACTTGCATCTGGAAGAGGAGCGCCCGGACATAACCCGGGCGTTTCTGGATTTGCTCGCCGGACGCGCCCGCTCGGCGAGTGCGTTGTACATTCTCGGCGACTTCTTTGAAGCGTGGATTGGCGACGACGCCATGACGCCCTTCCAGCGTTCCATCTGCCAGGCCCTGCGCGATTTGAGCGACAGCGGCACGGCGATTTTTCTGATGCACGGCAATCGCGACTTCATGCTCGGCAAGGCCTTTTGCAAACAGGCCGGCTGTACGCTGTTGAAAGACCCGAGTGTCGTGCAGTTTTACGGCGAGCCGGTGCTGTTGATGCACGGCGACAGCCTGTGCACTCGTGACGTCGGCTATATGAAGCTGCGCCGCTATCTGCGCAACCCCATCACCCTGTTCATCCTCCGCAATCTGCCGCTGAGCAGCCGCCATAAATTGGCGCGCAAGCTGCGCAGCGAAAGCAAGGCCCAGACGCGGATGAAGGCCAATGACATTGTGGATGTCACGCCGGAAGAAGTTCCACGGCTGATGCAGGCCTTTGGCGTGAAGACCCTGATCCACGGGCACACCCATCGCCCGGCGATTCACAAACTGCAGCTCGGCGATGAAGCGGCGAAGCGGATTGTGCTGGGGGATTGGGATCGTCAGGGCTGGGCGTTGCAGGTGGATGAGTGCGGCTATGCGCTGGCCCCGTTCGACTTCGCCCCGCCGCCAGCCCTGCCCGCCCCCACGATTTGAAGCGAAGATCAAAAGATCGCAGCCTGCGGCAGCTCCTACATTGGAATGCATTCTCCTGTAGGAGCTGCCGAAGGCTGCGATCTTTTGATCGTTCCCACGCTCTGCCTGGGAACGATCCTGCCTGACTCAGTGACCGCTGGCAGCCGGCCCGGCCT
This sequence comes from Pseudomonas fluorescens, assembly GCF_900636825.1. NCBI lineage: Bacteria > Pseudomonadati > Pseudomonadota > Gammaproteobacteria > Pseudomonadales > Pseudomonadaceae > Pseudomonas > Pseudomonas fluorescens. The sequence continues at coordinate 3,749,177 of NZ_LR134318.1, forward strand.
TGGCGGCAAACGGCGGTTTCGCCAGCCATACAATCAAAATCAGCCCCATGAATCCCCACCCAAGCAACGTGAAGTAATCCACGGTCGAGAGCATGTACGCCTGACTGGTCAGCATCTGATCCATCTGCGCGTACGCCGACTGGCTCGCCCCGCCTAACGCATGCAAAGTCTGCCGCGTCGCTGGCTCGAAGGTGCTGATGCTCTCGCTCATGTAGGCATGATGCTGATCAGCCCGGCGAATCCAGATCCACGTGGTCAGCGATGCCGCAAAGCTGCCGCCCAACGTACGCAGAAACGTCGCCAGGCCCGCGCCGTCGGCAATCTGGCTCGGCGGCAGGTCCGACATCAGAATGCTCAGGGTCGGCATGAAGAACAGCGCCACGCCAATACCCATGAACAACTGCACCAGCGCGATGTGCTGGAAATCCACTTCGTTGGTGAATTCGGCACGCATGAAGCAGCTCAGGCCAATCGCCAGAAACGCAATGCCGGCGAGCAGTCGCAAGTCGAATTTGTGCGCGTATTTGCCGACAAACGGCGACAGCAGCACCGGCAGAATGCCGATCGGCGCTACCGCCAGACCTGCCCATGTTGCGGTGTAGCCCATTTGCGTCTGCAACCACTGCGGCAGGATCAGGTTGATGCCGAAGAACCCCGCGTAACCCAACACCAGCACCAATGTGCCGATGCGGAAGTTGCGGTAAGCGAACAGGCGCAGATTCACTACCGGATGCTTGTCGGTCATTTCCCAGATCACGAACACCGCCAACGCCACCGCGGAGATCGCCGCGCCGATGATGATGAAGTTCGACTCGAACCAATCCAGATCATTGCCCTTGTCGAGGATCACCTGCAACGCACCGACACCGATGATCAGCGTGATCAACCCGACGTAATCCATCGGCTGCCGACTGGTTTCCACCGGGCGCTTGGCCAGCTGCGAACGCACCACCATCACGGCAAAAATGCCGATCGGTACGTTGATGAAGAAGATCCACGGCCAGCTATAACTGTCAGTGATCCAGCCGCCGAGAATCGGCCCGGCAATTGGCGCAACCACCGTGACCATCGCCAGTAACGCCAGCGCCATGCCGCGCTTCGCGGGCGGGTAGACCGCGATCAACAGGGTTTGCGTCATCGGGTACAGCGGCCCGGCGACCAGACCTTGCAACACGCGAAAGCCAATCAGCTCCGGCATCGAGGTGGAGATACCGCAGAGAAACGAGGCCAGCACGAACAGGATGGTGGCCCAGAGAAACAGCTTCACCTCGCCGAAACGGCGACTGAGCCAACCGGTCAGCGGCAGCGCAATCGCGTTGCTCACGGCGAACGAAGTGATCACCCACGTGCCCTGCTCCGAACTCACCCCGAGGTTGCCGGAAATCGTCGGCAGCGCCACGTTGGCGATGGTCGTGTCGAGCACTTGCATGAACGTCGCCAGCGACAGACCAATGGTGCTGAGCAACAGGCTGGGCGGCGTGAAAGAAGCGTTATTGCTCATTGTGGATCCTATGAAACTTAAAGGACACCGCACCCCTGTAGGAGTGAGCCTGCTCGCGATAGCGGTGTAACAGTCGACATCATCGGTGACTGACAAACCGCTATCGCGAGCAGGCTCACTCCTACAGGGTCCGTGCGGATCAGCGCTGTGCGGTCTTGCTCGCCGCTGCGCTGTTGTCGTGGATCAGCTGCGCAATCATCGCGTCCGCTTCGGCCAGTTGGCGGTCGTAAACGCTGGTGCTGAACGAAGCCTTTTGCGGCGGTTGCTGGGCCAGCACCGGGCCGCTCTGGTCGTGAAGATTCACTTCGACATTGGTCGACAGACCGACGCGCAATGGATGCTTGGCCAGTTCTTCGGCATTGATGTGGATACGCACCGGCACCCGCTGGACGATCTTGATCCAGTTACCGGTGGCGTTCTGCGCAGGCAATAGAGCAAACGCGCTGCCGGTACCGGCACCGAGGCTGTCGACGGTGCCGCTGTATTTCACGTCGCTGCCGTAAATATCGGCTTCGATATCCACCGGCTGGCCGATGCGCATGTCTCGCAGCTGGGTTTCCTTGAAATTCGCATCGATCCACAACTGATCCAGCGGAATCACCGCCATCAGCGCGGTGCCCGGCTGCACGCGTTGACCGAGTTGCACGGTGCGCTTGGCGACATAACCGGTGACCGGCGCGATCAAGGTGCTGCGGGCATTGGTCAGGTAGGCCTGACGCAGATCGGCGGCCGCCGACATCACGTCCGGGTGCGACGAGACCACAGTGTCGTCGACCAGCGCGCTGGTGGTTTTCAGTTGCTGTTTGGCGTTGGCCAAGGCGTTTTGCGCCGAGGTCAGATCGTCGCGGGCGTGGGACAGTTCTTCCTGGGAAATCGCCCCGCCCTGGGCCAGATTTTTCCGCCGGTTGTAATTGTCCTGCGCTTTCTGCACTTCGGCTTGCTGCGCGTTGACCTGGGCTTTCATGCCGTCGACGTTGCTGTACAGACCGCGTACTTGGCGCACGGTGCGCGCCAGTTTGGCCTTGGCGCTTTGCAGGCCGACTTCGGCATCGTTGGGGTCGAAGTTGATCAAAATCTGGCCTTCATGCACCAGATCACCATCGTCGGCGCCGATGCTGACCACCGTGCCGGTCACCAGCGGGGTGATTTCCACCACGTTGCCGTTGACGTAGGCATCGTCGGTGCTTTCGTTGAAGCGGCCGATGAATTCGTGATACGCCCAGACGCCGGCAATGGCGAGCAGAACGACGACGGCAAGCCCCAGCAGCAGCACTTTGCGTTTGCGCGGGTTGCCGGTGTCTGGTGTGTTGTCTTGAGCTTGTTTGTTTTCGGCAGTGGCCATGACAAATACCTTGAATTAGTTGTGCGACGTGGCTGGGGTGGCGTTGGCTGCGGTCAGGGTTTCGCCCTGAAAGCCGCCGCCCAGCGCTTGCATCAGTTGAATCGACAGGTCGATCTGCTCGGCGTTGAGGCTTGCCAGCTGACGCTGGGCCTGGAGCAATTGCTGCTCGATGCTGAGCACGTCCAGGTAGTTGCCGATGCCGGAACCGTAACGCTGGACGACGGTGTTGTAAGAATCCTGAGCGATGTCGGTGGCGTGTTGCTGTGCGCCGATCTGCCGGCCGATATCACGCAGCTGGTTGATCGTATCGCCGACATCGCCCAGCGCCTTCACCAGGCTCTTGTTGTACTGCGCCACCGCCAGATCGTAATCGGCGTCGCGCGCATCGAGGTTGGCGCGCAGACGCCCGCCGTCGAAGATCGGCAGAGACACGGTCGGAGCAATGTTGAAGAAACGACTGGCCGAACCGAACATCGCATCGCCCAACAGCGACTCGGCGCCGGCCGAGGCCGACAGGTTGAGGTTGGGATAGAAACGGGTTTTCGCCGAGTCGATGTCCTTGCTCGCCGCTTCGACGCGCCAACGGGCGGCGACCAGATCCGGGCGCCGGCCGAGCAGTTCCGCCGGCAACACCGATGGCACCGCGACGGCGCTGGCTTGCAGCACTTTCGGCCGGGCGATTTCGTTGCCACGATCCGGGCCTTTGCCAAGTAATACGGCCAAGGCGATCTTCGCGCTGTTCAGGCGTTTTTCCGCGTCGATCAGACTGGCCTCGGAACTCGCTTCCAGGCTTTGCGTTTGTTGAAACTGGTACTGGCTGTCAATACCCGAACTCAAGCGGCGCTGGCTCAAGTCGAGCATTTGTCTGGTGCGCTTGAGGTCTTCGCTGGCCAGGTCGTAGACGATGTGCGCCTGACCGAGATCGCTGTAGGCGCGAGCGACATCAGCCGCCAACGTCAATTGCGCGGCCTGCCGATCGACTTCAGCGGCACGTGCTTCGCCGAGTGCGGCTTCCCAGGCGTCGCGCTGGCCGCCCCACAAGTCGAAGTTGTAATTGAAGCCGGCGCTGATATTGCGCACCGTCGAGTAAGCACCGCCCTGCCCCAGCGGATCCTGATCGCGGGCCAGACGCGAACGGCTGATGCCGGCGCTGGCGTCGAGGGTCGGATAACGCTCGGCATCGGCGGCATACGCGGCGGCGCTGGCCTGATGGGCACGGGCTGCAGCGATTTGCATGTCGGGGCTGTCGCGCAGGGCTTCGCGGATCAGCCCGTCGAGTTGCGGATCGCCAAGACTGGTCCACCAATCGCTCTTCGGCCACGCCGCTGGCGACAGGCTGACGCCAGTCAAAGACTGCGCTGTCTTGAGGCTCTTCGCATCGAGGCGTTGGCCTTCGGTGTCGAGGCCGCTGTAGTTGGCGCAACCGGCGAGGATCATCGCCGACAGCAGCAGCGTCAGGCTGCTGCGCAAGGTTCTACCGCTCATTGTGTTCACCTAAGCGCTGGACGGTGATCGGGTCACCGGCGGCCAGCAGGATTTTCTTCAGGATATATTCGAGGGTTTTCAGCTCTTCGCGGGAAATGGCGCCGGCCAGTTCATTCATCGCGTCGGCGCCGATGTGTGGCAGGCGATCAGCCAGTTGCTGGCCCTGCTCGGTCAGCTTCAGCTGCACCTGCCGGCGGTCGCCTTCGCTGCGCTGGCGGATCAGGAAACCTTTCTGTTCCAGACGATCGAGCATGCGCGTCATCGAACCGCTGTCCAGCGACAGATGCCGGCACAGCTCGGCCGGCGTGTCGACGCCGAACTGGGCCATGATGATCAACACCTTGAACTGCGCGGCGGTGATGCCGTGAGGTTCCATATGCGTGTCGATGATCCGGTCCTTGAGCAACGCGGCACGGCCAAGCAGCAGCCCGAGATGGCAATGTTTAAATTCGTCGGGGGTGAAATGCTTCATGTGCTCACCTAATAACTGCCTAGGCAGTGAATGTATGTCGAGATGTTACTGCTTAGGCAGCGAATGTCAACGCAATAGTTAGGTTGCTTTGTAATTAGTTGACCAGTGGAGTTGGTTTTACGGTGCCCGCGCGGACGCCATCGCCAGCAGGGCTGGCTCCCACAGGGGATCTGCGGCGAACACAACATGTGTGTAAGTCACAGATCCAAGGTGGGAGCCAGCCCTGCTGGCGATAGCAACGACTCGGTTTAAAGGAGGAAGCGCGCTCTAGAAATCCCGCTTGTAGAAAATATCCAGCGAACTCGCCACGCCACTGGCCGCTTCGACGTAGACCTTCTTGCTCAGCTTGTAGCGCAAGGCGATGGTGCTGGCCGGTTCGAACACGCCGACGCCGTAGCGCAAGCTGAGCTTCTCGGAGATGTTGCCGCTGGCGACGACGCTGGTGTCGTTGCCGCTGCCCTGGGTGTCGAGCTGGAAATCCTCGATCCCCAAATCCTTGGCCAGACCACCCGTCACGCCGGCACTGCCCATCAAGCCCAGACCCAGCGCCGCTTGCGCGAGCATGTTGTTGTCCTCGCCGCTGGTGCTCAACGGACGGCCCAGCACCAGATACGACAGTGCCTGTTCCTGACTCATGGCTGGCTCGGAGAAGATCTGCGTGGTCGGCTGCTCGGCGCTGCCGCTCAGGCGTATACCGGCGATGACGTCGTCGGTCTGGCGGATCGCTTCGATGTCCAGATACGGCTGGTCGATGGGCCCGGCGAACAACAGGCGCGCGCGGCGTACGGTCAGGCGCTGGCCATAGGCGCGATAGCGGCCGTCGTTGAGCCACAGTTCGCCGCGGGTGTCCATGTTGTCGCCGATATGCACCTGCCCCTGCAGATTGGCGGTCAGACCAAACCCGGCAAAACTCAGCTTGTCCTGGCCAACGATCACGTCGATGTCCATTTTCATCGCGATCGGTGGTTTGCCCTCTTCGGTCTGCGCGCCGACGATGATCGTGTCGTCAGAAACTTTCACGGTCGATGGCGGCAACTCCCGGACGGTGATTTCGCCTTTCGGCACCAGCACCTTGCCAGCGATCTTCAATTCATCGCCGGCCATGGAAATTTTCAGATCCGGGGCCATTTCAAGTTTGGCGTAGGGTTCGACACTGACTGGCAATTGCGTGCCCTTAAGCGCCAGATCGACCACCAGCGCCTGCCCCCACGTCACGTTGCCGTTGAGGCTGCCCTGGCCGCTCTTGCCACTTTTCCAGCCGCCGTCCAGACGCACCGACTCACCGGCGATCAGCGCGGTCAGTTGCAGGTTCTGCATTTCCATCGGCAGTTCGGCGCCTGAGACTTCGCCGTCACTCAGCTGCACCGTGCCGTTGACCAGCGGCGCGAGCAAGCCGCCGGAAAGCGTGCCGCTGCCGTTGAGGCGCCCGGTCAGTTTCTCCACCATCGGCACAAACGGCCGCGCCACCGAAAGATCCACCCCGCTAAGCCGAAACGAGCCCGTCAGCGGTTTGTTTTTCGGTAGCGGATTGAGCTGCGCCTGCACCATCAACTCGCCGAGTTTGCCGCCGACGAAGTTGAGTTCAGTGTCGACGCGTTTGGGCGTGAGTTTGCTGGTGAGTTTCAGCGTCTGGTAGGGAAAGTCCAGCCACTGCTGCTTTTCACGAATGCGCAACGTGCCGCCACTGGCATCGATACTGACCACGCCGTTCGGGCCGCTCGCAGGCAGGTCCAGTTGCAGATCGGCGTTGAGCCGGCCCTTCCAGGCGAAGTCCTTGGGTAACCATTGCGCAAGGCTTTCGATGGGGAATTGCGTGAGGTGATAGCGCAGCTTCGGCTCGGGCATCAGGCGCTGGTCTTCACCGCACAGGCTGGCGCTGCCGGACATCCAGCAATGCGCGCCGAAATTGATCTGGCCATCCGCCAGACGCTCAAGCCTGGCCGGATTCTGCAATTTCCAGTCCTGACCACCAGCCTGAATATCGCCGCTGGCCAGGCGCCCGCGCCAGTTGCCCTTGTCCAGATTGCCGTCCAGACCCAGCGCCAGTTTGAGCTGCGGCCCGATCAGGTCGAGGTTGAGTTTCTGGCTTTTGATATCGCCCTGAGCATTGGCCGTCAGGGTGCCCAGCGAGGTATCGCCGGCCTGAATGCCGCTGCCTTTCAGATTGATCCTGGCCCGCTGCGCACTGTCGAGCGTGGCGTCGAGGTTGAGGCTTTGCAGGCGGTTGTCCTGAAAGACCAGTTGCGAGCCTTGCAGATCGAGCTTGCCCTGTGGCGCCTTCAGCGTACCGGCGACATTCACCTGACCGTTGACCTGCCCGCGCAATTGCGGCCAGAGCTGGGCCAGACGCGGCAACTTGATGTCGATCTGTCCGCCGAGTTTGTCCTGCAGGCTGCCCTTGCCGCTGATGCTGTTGTCGCCAAGGCGGATTTGCAGAGCGTTGAGGTTCCACTGCTCGCCGGCGCCGTCAGCCTTGGCCTGCAAAATTGCCGGTTGGCCGCGCAGTTTGCCTTTGAGGTCGAGGTCGGCGCTGAGGCTCAGTCGCTCATCTTTCATCTCGCCTTTGCTCTTCAACGGCCCGGCCAAAGTGCCCGGCAGTTCCGCGACCCAATAAGCCGGGTTGAGCGCCGACAGATCCAGCGCGGTATCCCATGCGATACCGTCGGCGAAGCGCACATTGACGTGCCCTTCGGCTTTGCCCTGCCCGGCTTGCATGACCAGTTGCGGTAAGGCGATCTGTTCCAGACTGCCGCTGAACGGGCTGCTCAGAGTGAACGCCCCGGCCGGGCCATCCAGCGCGGCGGCAAAATTACCGAGGTAATGACCATCGGTGTAGGACACTTCGCCAGTGAACGTGCGCAAGGCGACCTGAGGTTCGTCGATTTCGTTGTACAGCCGGTGCCACGGGAAGTCCTGCCAGTTGACGTTGGCTTCGGCGCTAAGCCCCTTGCTCCAGTCGACACTGCCGGTGAGTTTGAGACTTTGTTTGTCGTTGGCTGCGAGATCGAGTCCGGCGATTTGTGCGCCGTTGGCGTCGACCTTGCCTTTAAGCAGCAACGCGACCGGGCTCTTGTCAGCGGGAAGCAAGGCGTTGCCGTTTAGCTGGTAACCGTTTTTCAGGTCGCCTTCGCCGGTCAGCACCAGCTGATTGAGTTGCAACGTGTCCGGCAGGTCCGCGCTCGGTTTGAATGCCTCGGAGGTAATGCGCACTCTGGCTGGCAGATTCTCCGTCAGCGGTTGCAGTTCGCCAGTCAATTGACCTTGGAGGTAACCCCGGCTATCAGCGTGCAGGTTGAGGGTTTTCAACAGGTCGCCATCGACCTTCAACGCCAGCGTCCACGGCTCGGTGCCCGGCGACGGCAGCGTCAGCTCACCGGCAATATTCAACGGCCAATTGCCGCTCGGTTGCAGCAGTCCGGAGAGATTCAGGCTAAGTTCGTCACGCTGCAACTTCACGCTGTCAATCTGCAGACCCTGGGCAGTCCAGTGCGCCGCCAGTTGCAGGCCCTTGAGCTGTTCACTGCCGTTGAACAACAGGCTACCGACCTCGACATCGCCCAGTTCAATGGCCAGCGGCAATTGCAGATCGGGCAGTTTGATCGGGCCACTGTCAGTGGTTTCTTCGCTCGGCGGAAATTGCAGGATGACCTGATCGGCTTTGAGCTGATCAACGCACAGCGTCATGCGTGTCAGGCACAGCGGCGACCAGGCGAAGATTGCCTTGTCCAGTTCGACCCGGCTCGTGTCCTGCTGCCACACCAGATGGTCGGCGCTCCACTGCCCACCGAGGTGACCGTGGAAATTTTCCACGCTCAAACCTGGTACACGGCCCAGCGCCCAGCGGCTGCCCGCTTGCGTGCCGAGCAGCGCAGCGAGGCTCAAGACAATCAACATCACCAGCGCCAACAGACTCAGCGCCGTAATTTTCAAACCACGCTTCACAGCTCAGGCCCCATGGAAAAGTGCAGCCGGATGCCGCCATCGTCGTCGAGCGCATGGGCCAGATCGAGGCGGATTGGCCCGACCGGCGAGACCCAGCGCACGCCGATGCCAACCCCGGTCTTGAGGTTCGGCAGTTCGAGTTTATCGAACGAGTTGCCCTGGTCGACGAACGTCGCCACGCGCCATTTCTCGGCGATCGAGTATTGATATTCGACGCTGCCGGCGATCATGTAGCGGCCACCGATGCGGTCGCCGTCGGAGTTCTCCGGCGACAGGCTCTGGTAGTCATAACCGCGCACGCTCTGATCGCCACCGGCGAAGAAACGCAGCGACGGCGGAATCGATTTGTAGCCGTTTGTGGCGCTGCCGCCCACTTGCACACGGCCGAGCAGGCGATGCTTGTCGAAGACGGTGGTCAGGCCTTTGACCAATGCAGTGCCATATAAAAGGTTGGCGTCCGAGCCGAGGCCTTCCTTGGCCACTTTGCTTTCGAAACTGAGGCGATAGCCATTGTGCGGGTCGATGCGGTTGTCGCTTTTCAGGTAGGAATAACTGATGCCGGGCATCAGCAAGGTACTCAGGCCAGAGTCGTCGCCGAGTTCGTATTCTTCACGTTGCCACTTCAACGAGATCACCCGTTGCCAGCCGCTCGGTAACTTGCTGTGCCATTCCGGGCCGAAGGTCAGCAGCTTGCTCAGGGTATCGGAGCCGTCGATGTCCTCAAATTGATAGCCACCGGCCCAGCGCAATTTGTCGGTCAGCGGCGGATCGAGCGGAATGTCATAGAACAGCCCGACGTTTTGCCGAGGCGCCGACAGCTCAGCTTCCCAGCCATAGCTGTCGCCCTGCGGATTGACCCAATGGCGCGTCCAGTTGGCCTTGATCCGTGGGCCGACGTCGGTCGAGTAACCGAGACCGAGGCCCATGGTGCGCGGCTTGCGGGTGTCGAGTTTGACGTCCACCGGAATCACGTCGTTTTTCGCCGCGGTCGGAGCGGCATCGACGCGCACGCCTTCGAAGTAGCCGCTCGATTGCAGATCGCGATTGAGCTCGGCGATCAACTCGGAATCGTACGGTTCGCCTGCCTTGAACGGCACCATGCGTTGCAGCAGGTCTTCGTCGAACGGCGTGTCGCCCTCGAACGTGACTTTGCCCAGTGCATAACGCGGGCCGCTGGCGTAGATCAATTCGATGTCGGCCACGCCCGCGCGCGGGTCGACCAGGAGTTTCTGGCTGGTGAAATGGCCGCTGAAGTAACCGAAGCGCGAGGCCTGATTCTGGATTACGCGTTTGGCATCTTCGTAACGTCCATGGTTAAGCACCGCGCCGGACTTGAGCAGGTCGCTTTTCGGCACGCGAAAGGATTTCAGCGAGGCTGCCGGGCCGTCGACGCGCACGGTAACGTTGCGCAGGCGGATCGGCTCGCCGGGATCGATGTTCAACACCAGGCGCGGTTTTTCCCCGCCCTTGACGTCACTGTCGATCTGCGGCTGGTAATAACCCAACGCCTGCGCGGCCTTGCGCGCCTGTTCTTCGGCACCGCGACTGAAGCGCAGCAAGGCTTCTTCGTCGCGATCGCCGAGGCTGCCGATATAGCCTTCTATATTGGCCTTGAGTTCATCGTTGGACGGCTTGATCCGTACATCCAATTCACTTTGCGCCAGCGCCGCGCAGCTGGATAACAGCATCAGCACGCCGCTGGTAAATCTTCGTGGAAACTTCATAGGCGCGGATGCTATCACGGGCTTGGGAGCCTGATAGAACAGGTAATTTGTGAAGAAGTTCGATCATTATCCCGTTGCTGTTTGTAACACCTGCGGGTTGGCATGGAAAAATACGTGTTCGCGCACCGGCCCGACGGCAACCTCGCCGATCTCCTGATAACCCTGCCTTTTATAGAATTCCAGATAGCGCGGGTTGCCGGTGTCGAGGACTACGCCTTGCGAGGTTTCGTCGACCGCGCACCAGTTGTGCACCGCAGTGAGCAACTGTTCGCCGTAGTGCTTGCCCTGAAACTGCGGATGTACCCCGAGCAGCGGCAGCATGTGCACCGGGTCACCGGGTACGCACGCGGCGACGGCATCGTGATATTCGAGGTATCGCCGGGTGCAGCGAAACCCCGTGCTGAGCACCATGCGCAAACGCCACGCCCAACTTTCCGTCACGCCCAGGCGCCGTTGTGGCGGCGCGATCAGGGCGATCCCGATCAAGCGGTCGTTGACCAGCAGGCCGATCGCCGGCAGATCCTGAAGGAAATGCTGTTTGACCAGTTCGCGCACCGTGGCGCGCACGCGTTGTTCGTAGCCGGGGCGTTCGGCTTCGAACAGATAACCGAAGGTTGGCTCGTGACGGTAGGCCTGATACAGCAATGAACGGGCTTCGCGGGAGTAGCCGCGGTCAAGCATGTGGATATCGGCGACGGCGGTCTGGGTTTCAGGCATGACGGTGATTCTCCCCGGGGCGCGCTCGGAGGATGGCGCGCTTGTTGGTACGAACCTTCTGCGGGTGGTGTGGTTCCCCTGACAGGTATAGACCAGCCCTGGATCTTCATCGACTGTGAGGGCCCCTTCGCTGGCAAGCCAGCTCCCACAGTGTCTGTGTTGTACACAACATTCATATGCACCACAGAAACCTGTGGGAGCTGGCTTGCCAGCGATGGGGCCGGGACAGACAACCCAAATCCCACAGACCAAAATGATTTCTCCCACGCTGGCCCATCTCCCCCATGTCAGCTAGCATCGCCCTTTTGCCAGGACTGCCGACCATGAAGATTGTTTCCTTCAACATCAACGGACTGCGCGCGCGTCCGCATCAGCTGGCAGCGCTGATCGATAAGCACCAGCCGGACGTGATCGGCCTGCAGGAAACCAAGGTTCACGACGACCAGTTCCCCCTCGAAGACATCCGCGCCCTCGGCTACCACGTTTATTTCCATGGTCAGAAAGGTCACTACGGCGTCGCCCTGCTCTCGCGCCGGGAACCGATTGCCATCCACAAAGGGTTCAGCACTGACGACGAAGACGCTCAGCGGCGCTTTATCTGGGGCACGTTCGCCGATGCCAATGGCGTGCCGGTGACGATCATGAACGGCTATTTCCCACAGGGCGAAAGCCGCGACCATCCGACCAAATTCCCAGCCAAGCAGCGTTTTTACAGCGATCTGCAAACGCTGCTGGAAAGCCAGTTCCACAACGAACAGCCGCTGGTGGTGATGGGCGATGTGAACATTTCTCCCGAAGACTGTGACATCGGCATCGGCCCGGACAACATGAAGCGCTGGCTGAAAACCGGTAAATGCAGCTTCCTGCCGGAAGAGCGCGAGTGGATGGCGCGCCTGAAAAACTGGGGTCTGACCGACAGCTATCGCCACCTCAACCCGGACGTGACCGACATGTTCAGCTGGTTCGATTACCGCAGCCGTGGCTTCGAAGATGAGCCGAAGCGCGGGCTGCGGATTGACGTGATCCTGGCATCCCACGGCTTGCTGCCACGGGTCAAGGATGCGGGCGTGGACTACGAACTGCGCGGGATGGAAAAACCGTCGGACCATGCGCCGATCTGGCTTGAGTTGAGCTAAAAGCAAAAAGATCGCAGCCTTCGGCAGCTCCTACAGGGTACATATTCCAATGTAGGAGCTGCCGCAGGCTGCGATCTTTTGATCTGTCATCTTTCGGTCATCTGCCTGTCTTAATCTCCCCGGCAATCCCCTTGGCTTGTTTCGGTGCCGGCATGACCCTGCGTGTTTTGTTCGTGTTTCTATTGAGCGCATGGCTGACGGTCAGCGCCGCTGCCCTGCCCCTTGCGCAAACCGGCCCGGTGCTGCGCATCCAGGGCTCCAACACCATCGGCGCCGAACTTGGTCCGGCGTTGGCCGAAGGCCTGTTGCGCGAAGAAGGCCTGCTGAACATCCACCGCGAAACCCCCGATACCGCCAACGAACAGCGCATCGCCGGTCAGACTGCGCAGGGCCAGCGCGTGGTGATCGAAGTCGCGGCCCACGGTTCCAGCACAGGTTTCGCCGCGCTGAAAAACGCCAGTGCCGATCTGGCTGCGTCCTCCCGTGAAATAAAGGACAGCGAGTTGCTCAGCCTGCAAGCACTCGGCGACCTGAAAAGCGCCGCCGCCGAGCAAGTCATCGCCATCGATGGCCTGGCGATCATCCTGCATCCCGACAATCCCTTGCAGCAACTGGACACCGAGCAACTGGCGCGAATCTTCGCCGGCGAGGTGAAAAGCTGGGAGGACATCGGAGGCCGTGGTGGCGCGATACATCTTTATGCGCGCGATGATCAGTCGGGCACGTACGACACTTTCAAGGAATTGGTCCTGAATCGTCGTGGGAAAAATCTGAGCAGTGCCGCAAAACGCTTCGAGTCCAGCGAACAATTGTCCGATGCGGTCAGCGCCGATCCGCACGGCATCGGCTTCATCGGTTTGCCATACGTGCGGCAGGCCAAAGCCGTGGCGATCGCCGATGGTGCATCGCAAGCGATGCCGCCACTCAACAGCCTGATCGCCACTGAGGACTACCCGTTGTCGCGGCGGTTGTTCTTTTATTTGCCGCCCGACAAGGCCAACCCTTGGGCGCAAGCGCTGGCAAGGTTTGCCCAGAGCCCAGAGGGGCAGGCGATCGTTGCGGCCAGCGGTTTTGTCAGTCAGACCGTGCAAGCCATGAGCGTAACGCCGAATGCGCTGATGCCCGAGGGTTATCAGTCCCTCAGCCGGCATGCCCAGCGTCTGACGGTGAATTTCCGTTTTGCCGAGGGCAGCGCCAGCCTCGACAACAAGGCGCGGCAGGATCTGGCGCGAGTGCTCGACTATATAAAGCGCAATGGCAAGACCGAGCGTGCGGTGACGCTGGTGGGGTTTGGCGATCTCAAGGATGACCCGGCGCGAGCCGACCTGCTGTCGAAGCTACGGGCGATGGCGGTGCGTCGCGAGCTGGTGAAGAACGGTGTGGTCATGCGCGAAGTGCGCGGATTCGGCGCGCTGATGCCGGTCGCGACCAACAGCGCGGATGAAGGCCGGATCAAAAATCGGCGGGTTGAGGTTTGGGTGTATTGAGCCTGATGTTGATGTGTTGAACCTGCTTACGTCATCGCTGGCAAGCCAGCTCCCACAGTGTCCGAGTCGTACACCAAATTCATGTACACCCAAAAAACCTGTGGGAGCTGGCTTGCCAGCTATGAACGATAACTCGGTCTAGGATCAGCGCTCGCTACGCAACATTTCTTTCGGCACATACTTGCCGATCTCGAACTTGCCGATCGCCGCGCGGTGCACTTCGTCCGGGCCATCGGCGAGGCGTAAGGTGCGTTGCATGGCGTACATGTAGGCCAGCGGGAAATCGTTCGATACCCCTGCCCCGCCGTGCATCTGGATGGCCCGATCGATCACTCGCAGCGCGACATTTGGTGCAACAACCTTGATCTGCGCAATCTCGCTCTTCGCCACTTTGTTACCGACAGTGTCCATCATGTACGCGGCTTTCAGCGTCAGCAGACGTGCCATGTCGATTTCCATCCGCGAGTCGGCAATCTTGTCGACGTTACCGCCCAGACGCGCCAGTGGTTTGCCGAACGCAGTACGGCTCACCGAACGTTTGCACATTAGTTCCAGCGCACGCTCAGCCATGCCGACCGAACGCATGCAGTGGTGAATCCGGCCCGGGCCAAGGCGACCCTGGGCGATTTCGAAGCCGCGTCCTTCACCGAGCAGGACGTTTTCGTACGGCACGCGCACGTTGTCGAACAGCACTTCGGCATGACCGTGCGGTGCGTCGTCATAGCCGAATACCGGCAACGGACGGACGATTTTCACACCCGGTGTGTCGACCGGTACGAGGATCATCGAGTGCTGAGCGTGGCGCGGTGCATCCGGATTGCTCAGGCCCATGAAGATCAGGATCTTGCAGCGTGGATCGCAGGCGCCGGAGGTCCACCATTTTTTGCCGTTGATCACCCACTGATCGCCATCACGCACGGCGCGGGCCGCCATGTTGGTGGCATCGGAAGACGCCACGTCCGGCTCGGTCATGGCGAACGCCGAACGGATCTCGCCGCGCAGCAGCGGTTCGAGCCAGCGCTGTTTCTGTTCTTCGTTGGCATAGCGCACCAGCACTTCCATGTTGCCGGTGTCTGGCGCCGAGCAGTTGAACGGCTCCGGCCCGAGCAAAGAACGGCCCATGATTTCTGCCAATGGCGCGTATTCGAGATTGGTCAGGCCGGCACCGAGTTCCGATTCAGGCAGAAACAGATTCCACAGGCCTTCGGCCTTGGCCTTGGCCTTGAGCTCTTCCATGATCGCCGTCGGCTGCCAGCGATCGCCCTCGGCGACCTGCCGCTCGAACACGGCTTCGGCCGGGTAAACGTAAGTGTCCATGAACGCGGTCACGCGCTCACGCAGTTCTTGCACCTTGGGCGAATAAGCGAAATCCATGAGCAGCTCCCGATGGTTAAGGCAGTTCTTGGGCAGAGGTTGTTCAAGTCATGCAATCGATGCTAGAACAGCACTGATAATTTACCTAGCCTATTCTCGGCGTGTATAAACATTCATCACCGATATATGATCCGCTGATCATCAGCCCAAAAACACTTGCACTTAATAACAAGAGAAGCCGCGTTATGAATCTGAGCAAGGTCGACCTCAACCTTTTCATCGTCTTCGACGCGATCTACACCGAAGCCAACCTGACCCGCGCCGGGCAGATTGTCGGCATCACCCAGCCGGCGGTGTCCAACGCGCTGGCCCGGTTGCGCGAAACCTTCAACGACCCGCTGTTTGTGCGTACCGCTCAGGGCATGGTGCCGACGCCGATGGCGCAGAACATCATCGGCCCGGTGCGTAACGCCCTATCCCTGCTGCGCGTGTCGGTGCAGGAAAGCCGCATCTTCAACCCGGCGCAGGCGGCCAAGACTTACCGCATCAGCATGACCGACCTGACCGAAGCAGTGATTTTGCCGCCGCTGTTCCAGCGCCTGCGCCGCCTCGCACCGACGGTGATCATCGAAAGCTTTCTGTCCAAGCGCCGGGAAACCACCAAGGAACTGGCGGCCGGGCGGCTGGATTTCGCCGTGGACGCGCCGCTCAACACCGACCCGCAGGTTCGTCACGTCAAGCTGATGGAAGATCGCTACGTCTGTGCGATGCGCAAGGGTCACCCGATGGCGGGCAAGGAAAAACTCTCGCTGGATGACTACCTGTCGCTAACGCACATCCACATCTCCAGCCGCCGCAGCGGTTTGGGCTATGTCGATCTGGCGCTCGGCAAAATGGGCATTCAGCGCAAGATTGCCCTGCGTTCGCAGCACTATTTGATGGCGTCGCAGGTGATGCAGCAGACGGACATGGTCATGACCGTGCCGGAGCGGTTCGCCCGTCGGCATGAATTGCAGGCGTTCAATTTGCCGGTGAACGACGTGCCGCCCGTGGAGACGCATTTGTACTGGCACGAAAGCACCGATCAGGATCCGGCGAATCGCTGGATGCGCGAGCAGATGATCGAGTTGTGCCAGCAGGTGACGGCGCAGGAGAAGAAGCTGGATAAGCAGGTGGTTTGAGGATGAATCAAAAGATCGCAGCCTGCGGCAGCTCCTGCATTTGGAATGCATTCCCTCTGTAGGAGCTGCCGCAGGCTGCGATCTTTTTTCCTTCTTGACGTAAACGTAAACCACCGATTAGCTTAGCGCCATGCCCCTATTCCGAGCGCTTTCATGAGCAGTCAGACTTACAGCATTTCCGATCTCGCCCGCGAGCTGGACATCACCACGCGGGCGATTCGTTTCTATGAAGAGCAAGGCTTGCTCAGCCCCGAGCGCCGCGGACAAGAGCGCATTTATTCCCCGCGCGACAAAGTCACGCTGAAACTGATCCTGCGCGGCAAGCGCATCGGCTTTTCGCTGGCCGAGTGCCGCGAACTGATCGAACTCTACGACCCGTCCAGCGGTAACACCAAACAGCTCAACAGCATGCTGGCGAAAATCAGCGAGCGCCGCGAGCAACTCGAGCAACAGCTGCTGGATATCGAACAGATGAAGCTCGAGCTTGATACCGCCGAAGAACGCTGCGTGCAGGCGCTGGAGCAGACGCTCAAGAGTCAGCAAATAGCCCAGTAGTCAGGCACTACACCTTTCCCTGTGGGAGCGGGCTTGCCCGCGATGGCGTCGGGTCAGTCAACATCATTGCAGGATGTTCCGGCCTCATCGCGGGCGAGCCCGCTCCCACAGGGATCACCACGAATCCACGAAGCAGGTCCGCCCATGTCCCTCCCCTCCCAAGTACGCCTGATCGAAGTCGGCCCGCGCGATGGCCTGCAGAACGAAGCCCAGCCCATCAGCGTTGCCGACAAGGTGCAACTGGTCGACGCCTTGAGCGCCGCCGGCCTTGGCTATATTGAAGTCGGCAGTTTCGTTTCGCCCAAATGGGTGCCGCAAATGGCCGGTTCCGCCGAAGTGTTTGCGCAAATCCAGCGCAAGCCCGGCGTGACCTACGGCGCGCTGGCGCCCAACCTGCGGGGGTTTGAAGATGCCATCGCCGCTGGGGTGAAGGAAGTCGCCGTGTTCGCCGCTGCCTCGGAAGCCTTTTCGCAGCGCAATATCAATTGCTCGATCAGCGAAAGTCTGGCGCGCTTTGCGCCGATCATGAACGCGGCGCAACAACACGGCGTAACCGTGCGCGGTTACGTCTCGTGCGTGCTTGGCTGCCCCTACGAAGGCACGGTCGCGCCGGAGCAAGTGGCGAGTGTCGCCCGCGAGCTGTACGCGATGGGCTGCTACGAAGTGTCGTTGGGCGACACCATCGGCACCGGTACGGCGGGCGCGACCCGGCGTTTGTTCGAGGTGGTGTCGGCTCACGTGCCACGGGAAAAACTGGCCGGGCATTTCCACGATACGTATGGCCAGGCGATGGCCAATATCTACGCCAGCTTGCTCGAAGGCATTTCAGTGTTCGACAGCTCTATCGCGGGACTCGGCGGCTGCCCATACGCCAAAGGTGCGAGCGGTAACGTCGCCACGGAAGACGTCGTGTACCTGCTCAACGGCCTCGGCATCGACAGCGGAATCGACCTGGACGCCTTGATTGCCGCGGGTCAACGGATCAGCGCGGTGCTCGGTCGCCCCAGCGGTTCGCGTGTGGCCAAGGCGCGCAGTGCGCAGTGAGGTGTTACCCCGGTCCAGAATGTGGGCAAAAGCGAGTAACACGGAAACAAATTGTCTGGCTTTGCCGAGATTGAAAATTCTCTGAATTTATAAACTGTTGATTTTAAAGGGTTTTTAAAAGTTGGCACGACACCTGCTTTCTCTATCGCATAACAAGAATAAAAAGCCGCAAACCAATAAAAACAAGACGAAACGACTCTGACATAACAAAAACAACACGGCAGAGACGCAGCTAACAGATTTTTTTGGAGAAGGTGTGCTTTTCAGGGTGCTCTCAGGAGTGACCCGCAACCGGGCAGAGAACAATAAAACTACCCTCAGGTAGCTCCCGAATCGGTTGGATCGCTTGGCGAGAAAGTAGATCAGCGCTCAAAAAAATACGTTTGCTCTTGACCCCGGATGGGGGTCGCCAAAACAGCGGTAAAGGGCCACGGTTGCCAAAAACAACAACAGACCGACCCTCAATAATAAAAAAGAGCACGCAACGACAAAATTAAAGGGGAGCCTCGGCTCCCCTTTGTGCTTTCCAGGATTTGTGTTTTAAAAGATCGCAGCCTGCGGCAGCTCCTACACCGATCCCTGTAGGAGTTGCCGCAGGCTGCGATCTTTTGGGTTTTCAAAGCACTCCTTTCAGCTCCTCAATACTGATCTCACGCATCCGAAACTTCTGAATTTTGCCCGTCACCGTCATCGGAAACGCGTCGACAAACTTGAAGTGCCGCGGCGTCTTGAAGTGGGCGATGCGCTCCTTGCACCAGGTTTGCAGCTCTTGCTCGGTGGCGCTGTGGCCGGGGTGGAATTTGATCCAGGCAACAATCTCCTCACCATAACGCGAGCAAGGAATGCCGATCACCTGCACGTCCGCCACAGCCGGATGGGTGAAGAAAAACTCTTCCAGCTCGCGCGGATAGATGTTTTCGCCACCGCGAATGATCATGTCCTTGTTGCGCCCGGCGATGTTGACGTAGCCCGCCGCGTCCATGCTCGCCAGGTCGCCGGTGTGCATCCAGCCCGCCGCATCGATGGCGTCGGCGGTAGCTTGCGGGTTGTTCCAGTAGCCGAGCATCACGCTGTAACCGCGCGTACAGAGTTCGCCGATGGTGCCACGCGGGACCAGATTGCCGGCATCATCGATGATTTTGCTTTCCAGTTGCGGCTGGGTACGGCCGACGGTCGTTACGCGCAGCTCCAGCTCGTCGTCCGGGCCGGTTTGCAAAGATACCGGGCTGGTTTCGGTCATGCCGTAGGCAATCTGCACTTCGCTCATGTGCATCTCGCTGATAACCCGGCGCATCACTTCAATCGGGCAGGTGGCGCCGGCCATGATTCCGGTGCGCAGGCTCGACAGATCGCATGCGCTGCGCTGCGGCTGGTCGAGCATGGCGATGAACATGGTCGGCACACCGTAGAGTGCGGTGGCTTTTTCTTCGGTGACGGTTTGCAGGGTCAGCCAGGGATCGAACGCGTCGTTGGGGTAAATCATCGTACTGCCGTGGGTGATGCAGCCGAGATTACCCATGACCATGCCGAAGCAATGGTAGAGCGGCACCGGGATCACCAGCCGATCAGCCGGGGTCAGCCCGATGCTTTCGCCGACCATGTAACCGTTGTTGAGAATGTTGTAATGACTGAGGATCGCGCCCTTGGGAAAACCGGTAGTGCCGGAGGTGTACTGGATGTTGACGGGTTGCTCGAAGTGCAGGCTTGCGCCCCGTTCGCTGAGTTGTTGCGGGGGAACGCTGGCGGCCATATCGGTCAGTTGCGACCACGGCAGAAACCCTGATGGCGGTTGTGGGTCGAGGCTGATAACGCCGCGCAAATCCGGCAGACGCTCGCTGCGCAATTGGCCGATGGATTGCTCGGCCAGTTCCGGCACCAACCCTTGCAACATGCTGTGGTAGTTGGAGGACTTGAACGCGCCAGCGCACACCAGCCACTGGCAGCCGGATTGTTTGAGCACGTATTCGAGTTCGGAGCTGCGGTACGCCGGATTGATGTTGACCAGGATCACGCCGATTTTCGCCGTGGCGAACTGGGTGATGCACCACTGCGCGCAATTCGGCGCCCAGATACCGAGGCGGTCGCCGGTCTGCAAACCCAGCGCGAGCAGCGCTCTGGCATGGAGATCCACCGCCGCGGTCAGTTGTCTCCAGGTGTAACGCAGTTGCTGATGACGGACGACAAGCGCTTCACCGTCGGGATATTGCGCGGCAGTTTCATCTAACTTCTGCCCGATGGTCATCGCCAGCAAGGCTTTGTCCTGAGCCCCTTGGCTGTAGCTGCGCTGCGGGTTTGCACTGGGTTGATCCATGACGACCCCTATTGTCTTTATTAGTGGGTTTCCCGGTTTCGATCCCCTTGTGGGAGCGAGCCTGCTCGCGAAGACGCCAGCATATTCAGCATGAATGTTCACTGAACTGACGCTTTCGCGAGCAGGCTCGCTCTCACAGGTTTCATTCGGCATTCAATCCTGATCTGTCCTTACTCTCGCTCAAGTTGACGTTCACGTAAAGCCGATTGACAGCCGAACGCCGGAAGCTTTACGTTAACGTAAAGCTGAACGCCGATTCATCGTGCGCTCCACCCGATAAAAAAGCCAAAAGGTGACCCATGAGCTATCCATCCCTGAACTTCGCCCTCGGTGAAACCATCGACATGCTGCGCGATCAGGTTCAGTCCTTCGTCGCCGATCAGATCGCCCCGCGTGCCGCGCAGATCGACCGCGACAACCTGTTCCCCGCCGACATGTGGCGAAAGTTCGGTGACATGGGCCTGCTCGGCATCACCGTGCCGGAAGAGTACGGCGGCGCCGGGCTGGGTTACCTCGCGCACGTCGTCGCCATGGAAGAAATCAGTCGTGGCTCGGCCTCGGTGGCGTTGTCCTACGGCGCGCATTCGAACCTCTGCGTCAACCAGATCAACCGCAACGGCAATCACGAACAAAAGACCAAGTATCTGCCGAAATTGATCAGCGGCGAGCACGTCGGCGCGCTCGCCATGAGCGAACCGAATGCCGGTTCCGACGTGGTCTCGATGAAGCTGCGCGCCGACAAACGTGGCGACCGCTTCGTGCTCAACGGCAGCAAAACCTGGATCACCAACGGCCCCGACGCCAACACCTACGTGATCTACGCCAAAACCGATCTGGAAAAAGGTCCGCACGGCATCACCGCATTCATCGTCGAGCGCGACTGGAAAGGTTTCAGCCGCAGCAACAAGTTCGACAAGCTCGGCATGCGCGGTTCCAACACTTGCGAGCTGTTTTTCGATGACGTCGAAGTGCCAGAAGAGAACATCCTCGGCGCGCTTAACGGTGGCGTGAAAGTGTTGATGAGTGGCCTCGATTACGAGCGCGTTGTGCTGTCGGGCGGACCGACCGGAATCATGCAGTCGTGCATGGACCTGATCGTGCCGTATATCCACGACCGCAAGCAGTTCGGCCAGAGCATCGGCGAATTCCAGCTGATCCAGGGCAAAGTGGCGGACATGTACACCCAGCTCAACGCCAGCCGCGCTTATCTCTACGCGGTGGCGCAGGCCTGCGAACGCGGCGAGACCACGCGCAAGGACGCGGCCGGGGTGATCCTCTACACCGCGGAGCGCGCCACACAAATGGCCCTCGACGCGATCCAGATTCTTGGCGGCAACGGCTACATCAACGAATTCCCGGCCGGTCGTCTGTTGCGCGACGCCAAGCTGTACGAAATCGGCGCCGGCACCAGCGAGATTCGTCGCATGCTCATCGGTCGCGAACTGTTTAACGAGACGAAATGAATTTCGTCAGCTGCGAGCTACAAGCTACAAGCTGCAAGAGAACAGCTGTCGCTTGCCGCTTGTAGCTTGTAGCTCGAAGCTGCTTACGGAGTAAGCCCCATGATTTTGCACACTCAGCTCAATCCGCGTTCAGCCGAGTTCGCCGCCAACAGCGCGGCGATGCTCAAACAGGTTGATGCGCTGCATACTCTGCTCGCCCAAGTGGCGCAGGGTGGTGGCGCCAAGGCCCAGGAACGGCACACCTCGCGCGGTAAATTGCTGCCGCGCGAGCGGATCAACCGCTTGCTCGATCCGGGTTCACCTTTTCTCGAGATCAGCCAACTCGCCGCCCACGCGGTGTATGGCGAAGACGTGCCAGCTGCCGGGGTGATTGCCGGGATCGGCCGGGTTGAAGGCGTCGAATGCATGATCGTCGCCAATGACGCCACGGTGAAAGGTGGCTCTTATTATCCGCTGACCGTGAAGAAACATCTGCGCGCGCAAACCATCGCTCAGCAGAACCGCCTGCCATGCATCTATCTGGTGGATTCCGGCGGCGCCAACCTGCCGCGTCAGGACGAGGTATTTCCGGATCGCGAACATTTCGGACGGATCTTTTTCAATCAGGCCAACATGAGTGCGATGGGTATTGCACAGATCGCCGTCGTCATGGGCTCATGCACCGCCGGCGGCGCGTATGTGCCGGCGATGGCCGACGAGGCGATCATGGTGCGCGATCAGGCGACGATCTTCCTCGCCGGCCCGCCACTGGTAAAAGCCGCGACCGGTGAAGTGGTCAGCGCCGAAGATCTGGGCGGTGCCGATGTGCACTGCAAGATCTCCGGAGTCGCCGACCATTACGCCGAGAATGACGAACACGCCCTCGCCCTCGCTCGCCGCAGTATTGCGAATCTCAACTGGCGCAAACTCGGTGAAGTGCAGCAGCGCACGCCGATTGCCCCGCTGTACGACAGCGAAGAGCTGTATGGCGTGGTTTCCGCCGATGCCAAGCAACCGTTCGATGTTCGCGAAGTGATTGCGCGTCTGGTCGACGGTTCGGTGTTCGATGAATTCAAAGCCTTGTTCGGCACCACGCTGGTGTGCGGTTTTGCGCACCTGCACGGCTACCCGATCGCGATTCTGGCGAACAACGGCATTCTCTTCGCCGAAGCCGCGCAGAAAGGCGCTCACTTTATTGAACTGGCCTGTCAGCGCGGTATTCCGTTGCTGTTTCTGCAAAACATCACCGGTTTCATGGTCGGGCAGAAATACGAGGCCGGCGGCATCGCCAAACATGGCGCAAAACTGGTGACGGCGGTGGCCTGCGCCAAGGTGCCGAAATTCACCGTGATCATCGGCGGCAGCTTCGGCGCCGGTAACTACGGCATGTGCGGCCGCGCTTATGACCCGCGTTTTCTGTGGATGTGGCCGAACGCGCGCATCGGCGTGATGGGCGCCGAACAGGCCGCCGGCGTACTGGTGCAGGTCAAGCGCGAACAGGCCGAACGCAGCGGACAGCCGTTCAGCGCCGCGCAGGAAGCAGAGATCAAGCAACCGATTCTCGATCAGTACGAAGAACAGGGTCACCCCTACTATTCCAGCGCACGGCTGTGGGACGACGGTGTCATCGACCCGGCGCAGACCCGCGATGTGCTGGCCCTAGCGCTGTCCGCATCGCTGAACGCGCCAATCGAACCGAGCCGCTTCGGCGTGTTCCGGATGTGATTTTTTGTGGGAGCGAGCCTGCTCGCGAAGGCTTCAGCGCGATTCATCTCAATGACCGCGCCATCGTTTTTCGCGAGCCGGCGCACTCCCACAGGAACCGTGGAGACGGAAGAATATGAGCGACTTCAATACCCTCGAACTGCAAAGCGACCCACGGGGTTTCGCGACGCTGTGGCTCAATCGCGCGGAAAAGAATAACGCGTTCAATGCCGAGATGATCCGCGAACTGATCCTCGCCCTCGACAAGGTCGCCAGCGACGCCAGCCTGCGTTTCCTGCTGGTACGCGGACGCGGCAAGCATTTCAGTGCCGGTGCCGATCTGGCCTGGATGCAGCAATCTGCCGAACTCGATTACCACACCAACCTCGACGACGCCCGTGAATTGGCGGAGCTGATGTACAACCTCGCCAAACTGAAAATTCCCACGCTGGCCGTGGTGCAAGGCGCCGCGTTCGGCGGCGCGCTCGGGTTGATCAGCTGTTGCGACATGGCCATCGGCGCCGATGACGCGCAGTTCTGTCTGTCGGAAGTGCGTATCGGACTGGCCCCGGCGGTGATCAGCCCGTTCGTGGTGCAAGCGATTGGCGAGCGTGCGGCACGGCGTTACGCCCTGACCGCGGAGCGGTTTGGTGGTCAGCGCGCGCGGGAAATAGGCTTGTTGGCCGAAAGCTATCCGAGCGCGGAGCTGGAGCAACAGGTCGAGTTGTGGACCGACAACCTGCTGCTCAACAGTCCTGCCGCCATGCGCGCCAGCAAGGACCTGCTGCGCGAAGTCGGCAACGGTGCGCTCACCCCGGCATTACGCCGCTACACCGAAAACGCCATCGCACGCATCCGTGTCAGCCCCGAAGGCCAGGAAGGTCTGCGCGCCTTCCTGCAAAAACGCACGCCCCACTGGCAAGCCGAATCCACCACCAAGGAGCCGCGTTGATGAGCGCACCCGTTCTCACCACCCTGCTGGTGGCCAACCGTGGCGAAATCGCTTGCCGGGTGATGCGCACCGCCAAAGCGCTGGGCCTGACCACCGTCGCCGTACACAGCGCCACCGATCGCGACGCACGGCACAGCCGGGAAGCGGATATCCGCGTCGACCTGGGCGGCAGCAAAGCGGCCGACAGTTATCTGCAAATCGACAAATTGATCGCGGCGGCCAAGGCCAGCGGTGCGCAGGCCATTCACCCCGGTTATGGCTTTTTGTCGGAGAACGCCGGATTTGCCCGCGAGATCGAAGCGGCCGGGCTGATTTTCCTCGGGCCGCCCGCCTCGGCTATCGACGCGATGGGCAGCAAATCCGCCGCCAAAGCGCTGATGGAAACCGCCGGTGTGCCGCTGGTGCCCGGTTATCACGGCGAAGCGCAGGATCTCGATACGTTCCGTGATGCCTGCGAGCGTATCGGCTACCCGGTGCTGCTCAAGGCCACGGCTGGCGGCGGCGGCAAAGGCATGAAAGTGGTCGAGGACGTCAGCCAGCTGGCCGAAGCCCTCGCCTCCGCCCAGCGTGAAGCGCAGTCGTCGTTCGGCGATTCGCGGATGCTGGTGGAGAAGTACCTGCTCAAGCCGCGACACGTGGAAATTCAGGTGTTCGCCGATCAGCATGGCCACTGCCTGTATCTCAATGAGCGTGATTGCTCGATTCAGCGCCGACACCAGAAGGTCGTCGAAGAAGCGCCCGCGCCCGGCCTGACCCCTGAACTTCGCCGGGCGATGGGTGAGGCCGCGGTGCGCTCGGCGCAGGCCATCGGTTATGTCGGCGCCGGCACCGTGGAATTTTTGCTTGATGCCCGTGGTGAATTCTTCTTTATGGAGATGAACACGCGACTGCAAGTCGAGCACCCGGTGACTGAAGCCATTACCGGGCTGGATCTGGTGGCCTGGCAAATCCGCGTGGCCCGTGGCGAAGCGCTGCCGATGACCCAAGAGCAAGTGCCGCTCAACGGTCATGCGATCGAGGTGCGGCTATATGCTGAAGATCCGGCGAATGATTTCCTGCCCGCCACTGGGCGCTTGCAGTTGTACCGTGAATCGGCACAAGGGCCGGGGCGTCGGGTCGATAGCGGCGTCGAAGAGGGAGACGAGATTTCGCCGTTCTATGACCCGATGCTTGGCAAGCTGATTGCCTGGGGCGAGGATCGCGAACAGGCACGGTTGCGCCTGCTGAGCATGCTCGACGAATTCGCGATTGGCGGCTTGCGAACCAACATCAATTTTCTGCGGCGAATCATCGCTCATCCGGCGTTTGCCGCAGCGCAACTGGATACCGGATTTATTCCGCGTTATCAGGACCAATTGCTGCCGGCTCCGGGCGCATTGAGCGACGAGTTCTGGGCGATGGCCGCCCAAGCCTTTGCGCTGAGCATGCCTGTCGCCGTGCGTCAGGATGATCCCGGCTCGCCGTGGGCGCGGCGGAATGGGTTGCGTGCAGGTTTGCCGCAGGAAACCACGCTGCACCTGACCTGCGAGGGACAGGATCGAGCGCTGACGCTGAGTGTTACCGGCAATGCGCAGTGGGCTGAGGATGAACTGGTCATCGATCAACAAGGGGTACGCCGCAGGTTGCGGGCGATACGTCGCGGTGATGCGTTGTATCTGCAATGGGAAGACGAGCTGCGGCGCGTCGAGATGTTCGACCCGATCAGCGCTGTCGAAGCCAGTCACAGTCATCAGGGCGGTCTGACCGCGCCGATGAACGGCAGTATTGTGCGGGTGCTGGTCGAGGCCGGGCAAAGAGTTGAAGCCGGCACGCAACTGGTGGTGCTGGAGGCCATGAAAATGGAGCACAGCATCCGCGCGCCCCACGCTGGAGTGATCAAAGCGCTGTATTGCCGGGAAGGTGAAATGGTCGGCGAAGGCAGCGCTTTGGTGGAACTGGAAGAGGCTTGAAGTGAAGATCGATCCTACAGCTGAGGAGGATCGATCTGACTAAAAACGAGCAATGGCTTGCACCACGACACCGATGATCCGACATTCGTCGGTGAACAGCATCTTCGGCCAGGTCGGGTTGAGCGGCACCAGATAACGTTGGCCGCTCTGCTCGTCGAGCTTTCTGAATACCGCTTCCGCGCTGTCGGGCCACTGGGCAATCACCAGTTTGCCCGGCACCGCTTCGGCCGCGGGGTCGACAAGGATGAGCATGCCTTCGCCAACGCTCTGGCCAGTGGGCGCCGTCATCGAATCACCCACCACCGTCAACCAGAACGCCGCGCCCTGAGCGTGATAATCCGTCAGCTCGTAACGTTGTTTGTCCGACGGCGAGGCATAGGCAGGCTGCCCACTCTCGCGCACCTCGCAGGGCGTTCGCCAGTCACACACCGGGTACCGGAAGTACGGGTTGTACTTCTGCGCCAGCGGCATTTCGTCTTCCGCAACCAACGGCGGTTCGCGGATCACCAGCACCACTTCGAGGAAATCCATCCCGAGTGCCTCCAGCACGCGGTTCATCTCCGTGATACCGGGTTCGCGACGTTTGTTCAGCCAATGACCGATCCCACCCTGGGACATGCCGACGCGCTCTCCGAGCTCTGTTTGAGTGATTTTGAGTTCACTCATCTTGGCCTTGACCAACTCAATCCATTTATCCATGTGCGGCACCTTACTCGGACGCCTTCGGCCGGCAAAACACATATTGTAGTATTTAAATTCTGGTCACAATTACGATACGTATTATGCTGAGGATTATGGATTCCGCATCGCACAAGGAGTGACCCCGCATGATGAATATCACCAGCAAAGATTTGCCCGATCTGCAGATAGACACCACCTTCACCTCGCCTCAAGGCCATGCCGCAGCGCAGCGAGCGCTGGACTACTACTTGAAACCAGCTGTGTCCGAACCGGATACGGAGGAACGTTTTTTCAACGTGAAGCGCCATCTCAGTGGCGAAGAAGCCCTGGTCCATGCCTCGGATCTGCTGCGCTGTGCAGCAGCGACCGCATTCAAATCGGCAGAAAACCTGCAAGGCGCGAGTCGCGACCTGGCGTTTTCGGTGGTGCATATGGTGGACATGGCGCGGGCGATGGTCGATCACTCGATCGATGGCGAGGAGGCTTGAGCGACGGGAGTCGGAACGGATGGGAAAGAATTTTCCCATCGCGCAGATAAAAACATTTGACTTGCAAATGATAATGATTATTATTGCAAGCAGCTGGTCGCAAGATCAGTCGATGGACCAGAGACCTTAGGTCGGTCTTCTGGACTATCTCCTCATCAGGCTAATCACGGTTTTTGACCCGGCTTTTTGCCGGGTCTTTTTTTGCCCGTTTTTCGGGCTTGTGTCTTCAGGCTAATGAAGTCTTTGGGTGCTGCAAATTCGATGGCGCGGATAATATCAAAAGAATATCCATTGGCAAGCGGAGCCCCGCCAGATCAGCACAAACTAATGGCAATCAGCACTTGAGAATCAATCGCATAATCTCTAAGCTGCATCCGCGTCACGGAGGACGCCCCCGCCACAACCCGCATTTGGTCTCGGTTTCAGCCCTTCCTGCGTGTAAAGTAACGGCCATAAAAATCAAATTCAGGAAGCGATTATGACCGTGGCCAAATCTTCGTTCGACATCAGCGCCAATTTCGACAGCGGCAATATCCAAGTCATTGACATCAGCAATCCGCTCAGTCCGGTTCTGGCCATCCGCCCGGACACCCGCAGCGCGCATTTCCAGTGGTTCCACTTCAAAGCCAGCGGTCTGCATGTTCGTCAGGAACACTGGTTTCGCCTGGTCAACGCCAGCCAGTCCTCCTACAACAAAGCCTGGACCGGTTATCAGGCGGTCGCTTCCTACGACCACGTCAACTGGTTCCGCATTCCGACCAGCTTCGAAGGTGACAGCCTGCGGTTCTGCCTCGAAGCCGAGCAGACCCATGCCTGGTTCGCTTACTTCGAACCCTACAGCCGTGGCCGTCATGACTGGCTGATCGAGCAGGCATTGAGCAAGGCTGGCACCGAATTGCTCGCGACTGGCAAAAGCGT
Organism: Pseudomonas fluorescens; assembly: GCF_900636825.1. Classification (NCBI taxonomy): domain Bacteria; kingdom Pseudomonadati; phylum Pseudomonadota; class Gammaproteobacteria; order Pseudomonadales; family Pseudomonadaceae; genus Pseudomonas; species Pseudomonas fluorescens. The sequence continues at coordinate 3,777,522 of NZ_LR134318.1, forward strand.
CGAGGGCCGCGACATTCAACTGCTGCGCAAAGGTACCGGCGCTGAGGGCCAACGCAAGATCTGGATCATCGCCCAACAACACCCGGGCGAGCACATGGCTGAATGGTTCATGGAAGGCGTTATCGAGCGACTCGAAAGGCATGACGATCCGCTGTTGAACAAACTCCTGGCCAGCGCCGATCTGTACCTGGTTCCGAACATGAACCCGGACGGCGCCTTCCACGGTCACTTGCGGACCAATGCGATGGGCCAGGATTTGAACCGCGCTTGGCAGAACGCCAGTCAGGAAGTCAGTCCGGAGGTATTTTTCGTACAACAGCAAATGGAAAAGTATGGCGTGGATATGTTCCTCGACGTACACGGCGACGAAGAAATTCCTCACGTCTTCACCGCCGGTTGCGAAGGCAACCCAGGCTATACGCCACGTCTGGAAAAGCTCGAAGAGCATTTCCGCACACACCTGAAACACACCACCAAAGATTTCCAGACGCAGTATGGCTACACCCGCGATGAACCGGGCCAAGCCAACATGACGCTGGCCTGCAACAGCGTGGGCCAGAAATACGACTGCCTGTCGCTGACGCTGGAGATGCCGTTCAAGGATCACGACGACGCGCCGAATCCGCAAACCGGATGGTCGGGCAAACGCTCGAAGCAGTTGGGCAAGGACGTGCTGACCACGATCGCCGACATGGTCGATTCCCTGCGCTGATCTCTGCCACCGCACGGCCAAAAATCGCAGCTTGTCTGCGATTTTTTGTGGGCGTAATTCCTCGCTTCGAGCGAACAGGTTGCAAATAGAAACCACAATCCTTACCTTGATCTGGTTTTCATTTGCAACCCAAAAAGGAGCTCGGGTATGAAAGATTCATCGCTAAACGGCGGCGTAGTGCTGTTGTTTGCTGTCGCGTGCGGGCTGGCCGTGGGCAACGTGTATTACGCACAGCCACTGCTGGACGCCATGGCTGCCGCGTTTGCCATGTCAGCGGCGAGCATCGGCATCGTCATGACATTGACGCAGGTCGGTTACGGCATCGGTCTGGTTCTGCTGGTGCCGCTGGGCGATCTGCTCAACCGACGGCGGTTGATCGTCACGCAAACGCTATTGTCTGCCGCAGCCCTGCTGTTGATCGCGTTCGCGTCCGACAGCTTTTGGTTGCTGCTGGGCATGACGTTCACCGGTTTGCTCGCCGTCGTCACCCAAGTGCTGGTGGCCTATGCCGCGACATTGGCGGATCCGGCGCAACGCGGGCGCGTGGTCGGCGTGGTCACAAGCGGAATCGTCGTCGGAATATTGCTCGCGCGCACCGCCGCCGGGGGAATGGCTGATCTGGCAGGATGGCGATCAATTTATCTGCTCTCGGCAGGACTGACGTTGTTGATGGCGCTGCTGCTTTTTCAAGTGTTGCCGTGCAAGGAGCAGCCACGGGCCAAAACCACCTACGCAACGCTGATCGCCTCGGTGTTCACCCTGTTCAAGGAAGAGCCGCTGCTGCGCCATCGGGCCATCCTTGCTCTACTGACGTTCGCCAGCGCGATGGTGCTGTGGACGCCGCTGGTATTGCCGCTCGCCGCCCCGCCGCTGTCGCTTTCCCACAGCCAAATCGGTCTGTTCGGACTGGCCGGCGCCGCCGGTGCATTGGCCGCCGCGCGTGCCGGACATTGGGCCGACCGAGGTTTCGGTCAATGGGTCAGCGGACTGTCGTTATTGCTGATGCTCGCATCCTGGCTACCGCTCGCCCTCACCCAGTCCTCGCTGTGGGCGCTACTGCTGGGCGTGATCACCCTGGACCTGGGCCTGCAAACCGTCCATGTCGCCAGCCAAAGCATGATTTACAGCGTGCGCCCCGAAGCGCAAAGCCGTCTGACTGCCGGTTACATGTTGTTTTATTCGATCGGCAGCGCGCTGGGCTCGATCGTCTCAACAGCCATGTATGCCTGGGCCGGCTGGATCGGCGTTTGCGCGCTCGGCGCCGGCATCAACGGCCTCGCGCTGATTTACTGGTGGCTGACCTTGAAAAGTGGCGCACCGCAACGCTGCGCCACTGCGGCAGGTTAAACGCGATCGCGACCGCGCAGCATGCTGTCGAGCACTTCATCGCGGCGGACCCAGCCATGAAACAGCGCGGCTGCCAGATGCATCAGCACCGTCAGGAACAGCAGATACGCCAGATAGCCATGAGCCTTGCGCAGCAGCGCAAACAACTGCGCATCGGCAGGAACGATCGACGGCAATTGCAGCGCGCTGGCGAGCATCACCGGCTCACCCGAGGCACTGATCATCGCCCAGCCAAGCAGCGGCAAGACCAGCATCAACGCATACAGCAACACATGCGACGCCCTGGCGGCCATGACTTGCCAGCCCGGCAGATCGGCCGGCAACGGCGGCTGGCGCGTGGTCAGACGCACCAGCAAACGCACGATCACCAGCGCGAGAATGGCGATACCCAACGGTTTGTGCAGATGAATCAGCCACTCATGCCGGGATGATACCGAGGTCACCATGCCAGCACCGATGAACAACATGGCGATGATCATCAATGCCATCAGCCAATGCAGCAGGCGCGCCAGCAGCGCGAAATGAGTCGGTTGAGCGCTCATGGACGAGCCTCCTGTTTGGCAGCGGGCAATTGGCTGACTTCGCTGGTGCGACGCAGATAGGAATTGGCGTAACCGGCAGAACGCGCGGCGAGCAAGGGATCGTCGCTGCCCTGAATGCCCGCAGGCAGGACCAGCGGATCGTAGTTGATGTCGCGGCACTCACCGCTCAGCTGCGGTTGGGTTTTCTCCAGCACCAACGTGCCGGCATTCAAGGTTTTACGCCCGGCAGGCCAGATTTTACTCGCATCGTTGACCGGATCGTCGGGGTTGGCCACGGTGATGTTCAACTGAAAGCGCAGTGGCGCAGCGGCCAAGCGACGTACCAGGTCCTGTTCAAGAAAATCGCCGCCCTCAGGTGCCGTGGCACCGGCGGCATCCTGCGCCAATGGCGTCATGCTCCAACGCACTGCCTGCTTCTTGCCGCTGCCATCGACCAAATAGAACGCATTGATGCTGTTATAGGTTTCGGTGGCGTAACTGGCCGAAGGCTTTGCCGTTTTCACCCAGCCGAGAAACGCTGCGGTTTCGGGGTGCGCTGCAAAGAACGCTGGCACTTTGCTTGGATCAGGTTTGCCCGTGGCCGGATCCGGCGACTGCGCCTGCTGCAACTGATAAAACGCCTCGGGGGTACCGACCGGGAACACCGGCATGCTGTTCATCCCGGTGCGCCATTGCTGACCGTTGGCCTGGGTGAAACGCAGCGCCAGGCTGCGGATCGGCACACTGCTGTCGGGCGCATACGGATTACCCGCCGGAAGGGCAAACCGCCCGACCACCGGAGTCTGCGGTTCGTTGAATACTTGCGCGACGGAGAACGCCCGCGCCTCGCCACTGCTCTCGAAATGACCGATCACACAAACGCCTTTGGCGTGGTTGCGACGAAATCCGGCGTGCACGCCGTTGTTCTTTTCCAACACATCAACCAAGGCTTTTGGCGTCAGGCGTTGTGGGTCAAGGTTACCGTGAACGTAGGCAAAAGCCCCGGCCACCGCCGCCACGACCACGGCAATGCCACTCAGCCGCGCGATCAGGCTCGCGGCGCTCAGTGGCGGACGTTGTGGCTTGCCGGGCGGCGCTGCGTTGGGGGGTGAGCGATCTACCATGAAGGGCTCCAGGGCCATCGGCCGCAAGTAGGAAGAATCAGCAAGACGCGCCTCGCGCAGGTTTATTCCATCGTCCGATATATATTTTTCCGAACGTGGAATAACCTGCGACGACGGACGTCTTCCTAGTCCACAGCGTAGTGACTAGTAGCATTTCATGAGCGAATTCGACGAACAGTTGAGAGAAATCATTCCCAGATTGCGCCGCTTTGCCGTGTCGTTGACGCGCAACGGCAGCAGTGCTGACGATCTGGTGCAGGCGAGCCTGGAACGGGCCCTGTCGAGTTGGGGCGAGAAACGCGCCGACGGCGACCTGCGCGCCTGGCTTTTTGCGATTCTGTACCGGCAGTTTCTCGACGCCCATCGCCGCTCGCGACGCTATGCGCGGATGCTCGAATTCTTCACCGGCCGCGAAGATGCCGAATCGTCGGTGGAGCGCACGGTGATCGCGCAATCGACTCTGCAGGCCTTCGACCGTTTGCCCACCGAACAGCGTGCGCTGCTGATGATGGTCTCGGTCGAGGGCCTTTCCTACAAAGAGGTCGCCGAGATCCTCGGCGCCCCAATCGGCACCGTGATGTCGCGCCTGTCCCGCGCCCGCCAAGCCCTGCGGCAGCTCAGCGACGGCGAAATCAGCAGCCCTTCTTTGCGGATACTCAAATGATCAGCCTGCCTCCCAGCGAGCATGATTTGCATGCTTATGTCGACCATCAGCTCAGCGACGCCGACCGGCGTGTCCTGGAAACCTGGCTGGCCAGCCACCCGGAGCAGGCCGCACAGCTGCGCGCCTGGCAACAGGGCGCGCAGCAACTGCGCGCGGCACTCAGCGGCGCCTTGCAGCAACCGGCCAATCCGGCGCTGGATCCCGCGTTGATTCGCCAGCGGCGCCAGCGCCAGTCACGCCGCCGCCTGGCCAGTGCGGCGGTGCTGCTGATCGCCGTCAGCGTTGGCGGTTTCAGCGGTTGGCAGGCCCGCGAGATGACCCTCGTGCGCCCTTCCTCGTTACCGATGACCGACGCCTTGCAGGCCTATCGTCTGATTGCCCAGCAGGGACTTTTGCCAGCCGATTATAAGGTCGACACCGAGGGCAACATGCAGGATTGGCTAGATTGTTACTTCAGCCGGGCCAGTCGTTTGCCAGACCTCACGGCGGCGGGCTTCGAACCGGTCAGCGGGCGCTTGCTGAGCACCGATGAAGGCCCGGCGGCGATGGTGATGTATGAGGATCGCAGCGGGCACAAGGTCAGTTTCTATGTGCGTCCCCCGGGGCCGAAGAACACCCTGCTGCCACCCGGAAGCCGCAGCGATGGCGATTTACAGGCGCAATACTGGTCCGCTGGCGGTTACAACTACGCAATGGTCAGCCCCACGGATTCGCCCGCAGCGCAACAGCTCAAGCAATCGCTGCAATTCTGAACCACTGGACGCACCGGATACTCCTGGGGCAACTAGTCCTGCTAGCGATGGCGGTGAATCAGCCACAGCAGATGTCGCCTGAATTGGCCCCATCGCTTGCAGGGCAAGCTCCCACAGGGGATCTGTGGTGAGCCGCGATGCGGGAAACACCCGAGAAACCTGTGGGAGCTAGCCCTGCTAGCGATAGCAATCTGTCAGTCGCCATCATTGTTGATTGACCCGCAGCAATCGCTTGCAGGGCAAGCTCCCACAGGGAATCTATGGAGAGCCGCGATCCAGGAAACACCCGAGAAACCTGTGGGAGCTAGCCCTGCTAGCGATAGCAATCTGTCAGTCAACTTCATTGTTGATTGACCCGCAGCAATCGCTTGCAGGGCAAGCTCCCACAGGGATCTGTGGTGGGCCGCGATGCAGGAAACACCCGAGAAACCTGTGGGAGCTAGCCCTGCTAGCGATAGCAATCTGTCAGTCAACTTCATTGTTGATTGACCCGCAGCAATCGCTTGCAGGGCAAGCTCCCACAGGGGCTCTGTGGTGAGCCGCCGATGTGGGCAACACCCGAGAAACCTGTGGGAGCTAGCCCTGCTAGCGATAGCAATCTGTCAGTCGCCATCATTGTTGATTGACCCGCAGCAATCGCTTGCAGGGCAAGCTCTCACAGGGGATCTGTGGTGGGCCGCGATGTGGGAAACTCCCGAGAAACCTGTGGGAGCTAGCCCTGCTAGCGATAGCAATCTGTCAGTCAACTTCATTGTTGATTGACCCGCAGCAATCGCTTGCAGGGCAAGCTCCCACAGGGGATCTGTGGTGAGCCGCGATGCGGGAAACACCCGAGAAACCTGTGGGAGCTAGTCCTGCTAGCGATAGCAATCTGTCGGTCGACTTCATTGTTACTGACCCACAGCAATCGCCAGCGGGGTTAGCCCACACAGGGGAATGTGGGTGTATCTGGCGTTTTGCGCAGTGGCAATTTCGTTCAGTGACCGCCCACTCTCGCACCTTCTCGCTAGATCGTGCGCAGGCGCGCTGGTTAAACTGGCACGCCGCGCTCCCGGCAGCCGGTTTTATCCAAAACGGAGAATCTCGAAAGTGCCCGCCCGACCGCCCGCCCGATCTCGCTTGAGCCAACGCTGGTCGGCGCTGCGTCGTGTGTTCGGCAAAGGCATTCCCGCTGGCGCCGGGCATGACGCCAGCGCCCTGTCGATCCGCGAATACTTCCGGCAAAAGGCTCAGCGTCAGGGGTTCACCCTCAGCAACAGCCAGCGCGACGTGATCGACTGTATGGCGCGGCAGGCCAGTCTGCTGTTCGGGGCAACCGCGCAAACGCCACCGAGTCTGTACCTGTACGGTGGCGTCGGGCGCGGCAAGAGTTGGTTGCTCGACGGTTTCTTCGAAGCGCTGCCGACCACGCAGAAACAACGCCTGCATTTCCATGAATTCTTCGCGCGATTGCACCAAGGCATGTTCAGCCATCGCGGCGAGGACGACGCCCTCGCCAGCACCCTCGACGAACTGCTGCAGGATTGCCGGGTGCTGTGTTTCGACGAGTTTCATGTGCATGACATCGGAGATGCGATGCTCATCGGCCGGCTGTTCAAAGCACTGTTTCAGCGCCGGGTTTTGCTGCTGGTGACGTCTAATTACCCGCCGCAAGGCTTATTGCCGAATCCGCTGTATCACGCCCGTTTCAAACCGGTGATCGAGCTGATCAATGCACGCATGCACGTCATGGAAGTCCGCGGCCCGCATGACTACCGCAGTCAGGCGCGCCACCATGAACATCAAATGTTTACCCACGGCCATTACGTCTGCCCGGGCACCCCCGCTCAGCGCCAGGCACTCAACCTGCCAGCGCCTGACGCCCCCGCCGTGCCGCTGACCGTCGGCACGCGTCAGTTCCAGGCGCGACTCTGTGAAGACCGGCGCATCGGTTTCACCTTCAACGACCTGTGCGAACAACCCACGGCAGTCATGGATTATCTGGAGCTATGCCGACGTTTCGATCAGTGGGTGATTGATGATCTGCCGCTGCTGAGCGATTGCTCGATCGCCGCGCAGCAGCGTTTTATCAACCTGATCGACGTGCTTTACGATCAGGACAAGCATTTGACGTTGTTGAGCAAATTGCCGCTGTGTGAAAGTCTGGAGGGCGATGCGATTGATTTGGCGCGTACGCGGAGTCGGTTAGGGCAGTTGGTGGATATTCTAAGCACTAACCAGTAATTTTATTTTCAGGTCTGCACAATGCCATCTGGTCGATACTGGTACCAATTACACGCTCAACTCCTCCACACTTTCACGAAGTAGCGTTCGTATTCTCGCCTGAACTTCATTCATCATCAATAAACTCTTAAGAAGTCAGAGGCAGTCTTAAACATTGGACCGGCCAAACGAAACGATTCTCTACCACTTAAAATTGCCACCATCATCAGATGTCTGCCTCGCGCCAATAATCAACCTATTTAAAAGTCCAAATAATACGAAAAACTTGCCGTCCGAATGAAGCCGACGCAAATTCTGTATTTATAATAATCTAACCTGTTTGTGTATTTTGGACGACCCCCGAAAAATTTCGGAGGCACGTTCATTTTCCTGGCCAGGCGAAATTCATGCGATATTAGACTTCCGCGCCCTGATGATTTGGCACTAAATTTAAGATCACCTGTAGGTGATTTGGCATAAAACCGGCCCTAAACGCCGTCGACCACCGCAGCTTCGATATAAAATCTTACCCATCGTATATCTCTAGTTTGTAATTGCCGATATCATCGGCCCCCACAAAAATACACTCTCGAACATTTTTTCAGAGTCATTAAGCACATACGGACCTAGATACAGAGAATCAACCAATGAACTTTGACTGCTGTAATGAAGGGATTTTTGCATTTTTGCACCCTCCGCATTATATATATGTGACGGAAATCTCGTCATCGATTGAGTACCCAGAAATTTCCGAAATGAAAAAATAATGTAAACAGTTACTCTGCCTTCTGTTGTGGAGTACCTACTCAATCGGCGCTGCTTTCAGCCCGGCCATAGCGGATCCCCGTCCTACACCACCTTTACAAACGCACTAGCATTATTCGCGATCTCTTCGTAGTTCAACCACATCGACTGCCCTGTCTCCGACTCTGTCCACGGCGCAATCCTCAACTAACGCGCTTCAAGCCGAAAACATCCAGCATCGCCCCTCTGTTCGGCAATAAACGACATCGGCCGCCGCAGGTAGACAATTAGGTAAACATATATATCTTTACTTTAGCGCCCTTAGCTGACATAAAAAGGAGCGGAGTACGTACCAAATGTCGGATCAGCCAATCGCAGCTCCGTTGAACCGCCCCCTAGACTATTCCCTTCATACGAAGTCTGCCCAGCGGGAATAAAAACCGGCCCATTTAAGGAATTGAAGTAGTACATAAAAACCTGCCGTTCGAATGGCGCCGAGGGGAAGTAACCTATTACGATTTTCCAACCCCACTGGGTCGGGTGAGGACGAGTTGCTATAAATCTAGGAGGCTCATTCATCGTCCTTGTAAGACGATATTCCTCCGATATTGGATTTCCACTTCCTGAAGATCTGGCTATGAACTTATGATCGCCCGGTGGGATTTTGGTATAGACCGGCCCCCAGGCGCCGCCAACTACCTCCACTATCGACACTAATTCTTCTCCGTCGTATATTTCGATAGATTTATTTACTAGCTCATCCGTTCCTGACAACAATACCCCCTCGAACATAGTCACAGAATCATGGGGCACATCCGGCCCTGGGCTCAAATAATTAACCAAGTGACCTTTGACAACTGTGATGACGGGCTTTTCTGCTCTGGTAGCCTCTGCATTATATGAGCGTGTCGGAAAATTAACCTTTGATTGACTAGCAACGACACCGGTAAAGTTGACACCGAAAACGATACTCAATTTGGACTCGTTTTTCAGTGCACATAGCCACTCCACCTCCGCCGCAATCTCCACCCCGGACGACGACGTCAACGGTTCGCCATCCCAAACAACCTTCTCAACCGGCTTACCATCCTTCCCGACCCCTTCATACCTCAACGAAGCTAACTGCCCCACCTCCTGCCCAATCCACGGCGCAACCGTCAACTTATCCCCCTCCCTCAAAGCCGAAACATCCAGCACCGGCCCCGTCTCCCCGGCAATCACCGGCATCGGCAATCGCGTGTCCCCGTCATCAATCTTCTTCACCTCAAACTCAAGCACCGGTGAGCGGCCAACTTGTTTGCCATCACGATTGAGATTCCAGCGTACCTGCACATCCTTGCGCCCCTGGCGCGCAGTCAAAAACGCAGGCGTCAGCACGGTATTAGTGCGTTTGTTCTCGTTGAATTCCTTTAATTCAAATGCCGGCGCACCGGCCGGGGCTTTGACTTCCACCAGTCGTGCGCGGTCTCCGGCCAATGCGGCAAGGTGTTCGACACGCATGATTACGCCGTTGGGGTGCGCCAGCGAGTCGATCGGGCTGGCGACGGGTTTGACGAAGAATGGGGGCACCAGCTCGATCGTTGCCGCAGTCACGTTCACCAGCCAAGGCGTCGATGCCGTGCCGGACGAGGTTTTCGCCGTGAAGCGATGCTCGCCCTCCGCCAAGTCCAATGCCTGCCAGCGCCACTGACCATTGGCATCGACCGTAGCCTGTCCTAGCCGCGCAGTGCCGTCGTAAATCTCAACGATCTGCCCCGCTGCGCCGCTACCGACCAGTTCGACGGTAGTCTCGCTGGTCGAGCCGCCATTGCTGATATCTGCACCGCTGGGCAATCCCTTCACCGAGGAAATGACCGGCGCCACGTCGGCGACGGCGTTGATCGTGTAGCGCCGCAGGGGGAACACCACCGCATTCGCTTCACTGTTGCTCTTGTCCAGGGAAGCCTTGAACTTGAGAGTCAGCGTGGTGCCGGTGCCGAGCTCCTTCAAATATTTGAGCAGAATCGGTTTAGGCCAAAAACCTTCCGCGACCCAAGTAGCGTTGACCTTATGCGTGCCGCCACTCCAGAACCGCAAATTGTGCGCGCTGCCGTCGGCCTTCGTTCCTTCGAGATCCAGGAATACCTGCTGCCCGGCGTCAATCAACGGCCAGCTCCTGCCATGCAGAGTGGCGTCTTTGCTGCCCAGCGCCGTGATATCTATCACGTTGTTGTCGTTGGCCTCGACGACGATCGGCGCAATCAACACCGCGTCCGGCAGGGTCAGAATATTCAGCTTGAGGATTTGCGAGGGCGATGACTTGCCGTCGCGCTCGATGACATAACTAACGGTTACCGCCTGGCCTAGATTGAAGGCCAGCACCGACCGAGGCACGGCGACTTCCAGGCCGGCGCTGACCAGCCGCTGCGGGCTGGTGTACGAGCCCGCCGCATTGGCCGTCGCACCCTTCCAGACCACGCTGACCTTGTCAGTCGGCATCAACGAGCCCTGCGGCACCAGCACGCGTACTTCCGGCTGGGTCGGACTGAAACTGTCGCCAGTCATGCCCTTGACCGTCGGCGCCGCCAGGTCGAAGCGTCGCACATGGATGTCGAGGCGCTGCACCGCCGATGTGCTGCGGTTGCCCAACTGGTCGATGACCGTATAACTGACGGCCGTTGCCGGGTTATCGCCGGCTTGTAAAAAGGTGTCAGTGAGCAGCGTACGAGTGATCGGCGCGCCGTCGTCCGCTACCGTCCACTCTACCCGCGCAAGCCCGACGTCCAGCCGCACCCGGTCATAAGCTCGACGGTTGTAATAGATGAAACCAACCTCGACACCCTGCGCGGCACGCTCGGCACTGACGCCGTTCTGCAGCACATCCGCGGGTATCACCAGGTCGAGCGTTTCGGCGGGGGCGCGGTGATAAAGCACCGTCAAATCCCGTGAATCATCACTATTGCCGCTGGGCCGCACGACTTTGTAATGCAAGCGGTTCACACCATCGCGCAGCTCACCGTGGGGCACATACAAACGGATGCGCTGCTGTTCCTCGCCAGAAGCAATGGTCTTGACATCAACCGGTATCGTGGAATCATTCACATACAGACTGACCCGGTCATCAACGGCCATGACCTGAATTTCGGCCCAAGGATCGACCAGGCACTCCAGCCCTTTGGGTTCACCATCGTAAAGCTGTCTCGCAATACCGCCATGTGCGGTGCCAGCAGGCAGTACCGGGGTGACCCAGCCAGGGATGATGATCGGGACCAGATCGAACAGCTCGTTCAATTCCACAGACTGGATGTCCATCACACGCTCCGGGCCGCCGTTGGGCGATAGGGTTTGAAGTGGTCTCCATCAAACCGCCGTACGCAACATTTGCCTACTGTCATATCTGACAGGTGCAGACGGTTTTGCGACGAGCGGTCATTCTTCAGGGTCAGCGCCGGTAACGCTGTTTCGCTATATCATGTCGCCCCCTCGCGCCCCTGCCCGGCGCTCTTCGATTGATGGCGAAAGACCTCATGCACACCCTTGCTCAACTATGCGCCGGCGAGTTGTCCGGCATCACACGGCTGGATCTGTCTTGCGGGCTGACCGAGTTTCCGCCGCAGATTTTCGATCTGGCGGACACGCTGGAGGTGCTCAACCTCAGTGGCAACGCCTTGCGCCAATTGCCGGATGACCTGCACCGCTTGACCCGTTTGCGCGTGCTGTTTTGCTCGGACAATCAATTCAGCGAGCTGCCGGCCTGCCTCGGTCAGTGCGCGGCGTTGACGATGGTGGGTTTCAAGGCCAACCGCATTGTCGAGGTGCCCGGCGCCGCGCTGCCGCCGCTGTTGCGCTGGCTGATCCTGACCGACAACCGGATCGAGAGCCTGCCCAGCGAGCTGGGCGAACGACCGCATCTGCAAAAACTCATGCTGGCGGGAAATCGTCTGCAATCGCTGCCTGAATCCATCAGCCAATGTCACCGACTGGAGCTGATCCGCATCGCGGCCAACCAATTGACCGAACTGCCGCAGTGGCTGTTGACCTTGCCGAGCCTGACGTGGCTGGCCTATGCCGGTAATCCGCTGGAAACCGAGGCCGATGCCGCCGCGTTGCAGGGCACGCCGTTGATCAACTGGTCGGCGCTGCGCCTGGAACACCAATTGGGTGAAGGCGCGTCCGGGGTGATTTCCCGGGCGACCTGGCAGCGCGAAGACGGGGCCGTGCAACCGGTGGCGGTGAAATTGTACAAAGGCGAAATGACCAGCGACGGCTCACCGCTGCACGAGATGAATGCCTGCATTACCGCTGGTTTGCACCCGAATCTGATTGGCGTCTTGGGGCGTATTCATGGGCATCCCGACGGGCAGCAAGGGCTGGTGATGCAATTGATCGACCCGAGCTTTTACAACCTCGCCGGTCTGCCCAGCCTCGCCTCCTGTTCGCGGGATGTTTACCCCGAGGACTGCCGGTTCAGCGCGGACGTGGCTTTGAATATCGCCAAAGGCATCGCTTCAGCCGCCGCGCATTTGCACGGGCAAGGGATTACTCATGGCGATCTCTACGGACACAACATTCTGGTGAACGCTCGCGGTGAGTGCTTGTTGGGGGATTTCGGTGCGGCATCGTTTCGCGCCACAACCGACAGTGAGGAAACACGGGCGCTGCAGCGCATTGAAGTGCGCGCGTTCGGGGTTTTGCTGGGGGAATTGCTGGCGCGTGTCGACCCGGGTTTGAGTACGGAGCGGCGTCAGGCGCTGGAGGATCTCGAGCAGCGTTGCTGCCAGCCAGATGTGCTGGCGCGGCCGGGGTTCAGGGAAGTCATTGAGGCACTGAAAAACCTGTGACCGCTACGCGGTCAATCGCTAGCAGGGCTGGCATCCACAGCACAAAATCTGTGGGAGCCAGCCCTGCTGGCGATGGGGCCATCACTGTTGCGGATGTCAGCCAGCCAGGCCGACAAACATATCCTGCACATCATCATGGTTGTCGAGGCCTTCGAGGAAGGCTTCAACTTCAGCCATCTGCTCGTCGGTCAAACCGCTGACCGGGTTTTTCGGCTGGTAACCGAGCTTGGCCGAAAGCACCGTAAAGCCCTGCTCCGGCAGAGCTTTCTGCACGGCGTCGAGGTCGGTCGGGTCGGTCAGGAACAGGGTCGCACCGTCTTCACCCGGTTCAAAATCCTGTGCGCCGGCTTCGATGGCGGCCATTTCCGGATCGGCGTCCGAGGTGTCCGGCGACGCTTCGATCATACCGACGTGGTTGAAGTCCCAAGCCACCGAACCGGAAGCGCCCAGTTGGCCCTTGCGGAACGCCACGCGGATTTCCGCGACGGTGCGGTTGATGTTGTCGGTGACGCACTCGACGATCAGCGGCACCTGATGCGGGGCGAAACCTTCGTAGGTCACGCGATGATATTGCACGGTTTCGCCCAACAGGCCCGCGCCTTTCTTGATCGCGCGATCCAGGGTTTCCTTCGGCATCGAGGCTTTCTTGGCCTGTTCGACCACCAGACGCAGGTGTGCGTTGGTGGCGGTATCGGCACCGTTGCGCGCAGCAATGGTGATTTCCTTCACCAGTTTGCCGAAGATCTTGCCCTTGGCGTTGGCTGCCGCTTCTTTGTGTTTAACCTTCCACTGTGCGCCCATTACTCACTCTCTTGATCTGTGGCGCCGAGACATCTATTGGCCGACGCGTGGCGCCAAGTTTATACGGCCTAAAGTCGCCAATCGACCAAAAAATTCCGAGCAAAATCGACATCTTCGCCGTCGCTTGTAGGGCGATTCTGAAAACACGCTTTGCGGTGACTATTCAGCGCTAGGGTTTCGTACCCTCTGAAGCCCGTATTGCCTGACAGAGCCCGCTCGAATGCTCAATGACAAGGAAAGTCCATTCACCCTGACCCTCACCGACAGCGGGTTGCGCCTGCCAGTGGTGCGCTTTGACGGTGAGGAAGGGCTCAACCGGCCGTTCCGTTTCAACATCGAGTTGATCGGACTGGCGCCAGCAGTAACGCCAGCAACGTGGTTGGGTCAATCGGCCTATCTGCGCCTGAATGACCAGCATGGCATTCACGGCATCATCGACAGCAGCCGTTGCGAGCATCGCGGCACACACCGCATCGGTTATCGCGTGGTGCTGGTGCCATACCTGCAAACATTGGCGCAACCGCTCAAACGCCGCGTTTTCGTCCAACGTAGCGTGCCGCAGATACTGCATCAATTGCTCAACGAAAATGCGCTGGCGCCGGAGCGTTATCGACTTGAAATGACGGTGGGCGTTTATCCGCAACGGCCGTTTTGCATTCAATACGAAGAAAGCGATCTGGCGCTGTTGCAGCGATTATGCGAGGAAGAAGGCATTCACTATCACTTCGAACATCAGCCCGGCGGCCATGTTGTGGTATTCGCCGATGACAGCCTGAGTCTGCCACAAGTGTCGACATCGCTTGCCTTCCAGGGCGACGACCAGACGCCCTCGCCTTCAATCTGCGCGCTATATCAACACCACCATGCAACCCCCATCGCGACGTTACCGGCCATTCGCAATCGCGGCCAGCGAACGTTCAACGAAGCGGCGGCGAATCAGGCGCCGCTGCATCCGGCGACGTCTGCAGTCAGTAGCCTTGATCAACGCCATGCGCAACAGCGCAGCCGCCGCCACCTTGAGCGACAACGCTGCCAGCATCGCTCCATTCAGGGCCGCAGTGACGCGATGGGTTTGTTCAGCGGACGCCTGCTGCAAGTGACCGAGCATCCCATCAGCCAGTTCAACGAACAGTGGCTGATCACCGAAATGCGCCATCACGGCCAGCATCCGTCGATTCTCGATCCGACCCCCGCGCCGCATCGCTACCACAACGACTTCACCGCTCAGCCGTGGTCGACCGACTTCCGCCCGCCGCTCAAACAGCCACGGCCCAGGATCGGCGGTTACCACTTGGCGCAAGTACTTGGACCTCCAGGTCAACCATCGCCACCGGATGAACAGGGGCGCATCGCCGTCCGGCTTTGGCCCGCGGAGCACGTTTCGAGCACCGATGCAGGCGTTGACGCCGAGGCGATCTGGCTGGCAATTGCCATGCCCCGCGCCTCTGCTCGGATCACGCTGGATGAATTGCCCTGTGCCGGCAGCGAAGTGTGGGTGAGTTTCCTCGACAGCGACCCGGACCGCCCGATCCTCTGCCTGAACAACCCACGACGCAGCGAACCCCGAGCAACGCTGCCCACGGGTGACAGCAGTTTGCTGCTCGACTGGCTCGTAAAAGGCGCCGGCGGTTAGCGTCTCAGCCCTTGTCGGCCTTGCCGGCGGCAGCCGCGAATTTCGCTAGACGCACGTCGAGATGCCGTGGTCGATGACCATGATCTTCGGCGCGCTCCTTGCGGCGAATGGCGTTGCGCACCAGCAGCGAGCCCAGGTAACGCACCGGCTCTGGCGGAAAGTAGCCCAGCGGTCCGTTGACCAGCGGCGAACGTGTCCACGGGTTATCCAGGCCTTGCACCAGCGCGGCCAGAATCTGCCCGCCCATGTGACACGGGCCGACCCCGCTGCCCGAATAGCCAAAGCCGTAAAACACATTGCCGCTGTCGCTCATCTGCCCGAAGAACGGCAACCCGGTTACCGAGCGATCCGACGGGCCGTTCCAGGTAGCGTCGATCCTGACGTCGGCGAACGCCGGAAAAAAGTCTTCCAGACCGCGTTTGAGCAGCGCCGCATAAGGCGACGGCTGATCGAACACCGGTGACATGCGCCCGCCGTAGGCGAAGGTGTTACCGCCCTTGCCGAGCATGATCCGACCGTCCGGAGTGTTGTGGTAGTAGTGCACGAAAATTCGCGAGTCGAGCACGGTAACGCCGCTGGTCAAACCGATCTGCTGGAGCAATTCCGGGCGCGGTTCGGTGATCAGCATGTCGCTGGAGACGATTGCCACGCTGCGTTCGAACTGCGGGAAGGCGCGGGCCATCCAGGCGTTCATCGCCAGCACCACCCGATCGGCGATCACCGTGCCATTGGCGGTGTGAATCCGCGCCGGACGCCCCTGTTCCAGACCGGTCATCGCCGTGCTTTCGTGGATCTTCACCCCCAATTGCAATGCGACCCGGCGCAAGCCGCGCACCAGTTTGCCCGGTTGCACGCTCGCCGCTGCCGGTGAAAACCAGCCTTCCAGATGTTTACGCGAACCGGCCATGCGCTGCACATCTGCCAGTGGTCGCTGGGTGAACGAGTTGATGCCGTTGCGTTCCAGCGCGGCGATCACGGCGTCGGTCGAACCGACCTGCGCACGGTTGGTCGCGGTGTACAGCGTGCCGTCGAGCCGGTAATCGGCATCGACGCCAAACTGCTCACAGAATTCGCCGATCGCGTGGATGCTGCGCTCCGACTCCTTGACCAGCCGCACCGCTTCTTCAACGCCGAACAGACGTTCGAGGGTGAAGTATTTGGCCGACCACGACAGCGCGCAGCCGCCGTTGCGACCACTGGCGCCAGCGCCACAAACATCCGCTTCGATCAACAGCACATCGAGTTCAGGGTTTTGCTGTTTAAGCATGATCGCCGTCCACAAACCGGTGTAACCGCCGCCGACGATGCACACATCGGTGCGCACTTCGCCGTGCAACGGCGGGCAGGTCGGGGATGTATCAGCCTGCAGGGCCTGCTCCAGCCAAAACGGTCTCATGGGATTCTCCAGTCAAATGGCCACGACACAGCCTGCCGCGAACGCCGCAGCAGGCCGCGAGGCAAAAGGTGTCAGGAACGCAGGGGTTTGACGGTCAACGGGCGATTGGGGATCGATGCGCGCGGCTCCATCACGCCGACGGGGCGGCTGTTCCAGTGCGGAATCAGCACCAGCGCCGAGAACAGGGCGCAACCGGCGAAGACGATGAACACCGTCACCGTATCGAAGTATCCTGGCAACAAACCGCCAAGCACCGCACCGACCGAGCCGCAGCCGTTGACGAAACCGGCCGCCGTGGCGCCGGCCTTGGCCTTGCCGAAGTCGATGGCGGCCGCGCCGCTGATCATCGAGTCCGGGCCGTACAGAGTCAGGCCCATGACGAACAGCAGTGCTACCACCAACAGCACGCTGCCGGTCTGCAACGCGGCCATGAACAGCGCCAAGGTCACGGTCAACGCCAGCAGGCTCAAAACACAGGCAGGCATGCGGCGGGCACCGAACAACTTGTCCGAGGCCAGGCCGATCATGATTGGCCCGAGCAATCCGGCCAGCTCGAACGCCGTAGGAATGATCGCCGCGCCGACCTTGCCAACGCTGGGCATCTGTTCGAAGACGATCACCGGCCCCCACAATAAAATCGCGTAGCGCGCCGGTTTCAACATGAAATACGCCAGGCCCAACACCAGCACCGTACGGTTGCGCAGTATTTCCTTCAACGGTTCCCAGACGCTGAGCTTGCTGTTGGCTTCCACCTCTTCGGCGCTCAGCAGCGGCTCTGGTTCAACCGCCGGCAAGCCGACGTCTTCCGGTTTGTTGCGCTGGAAAATGAAGAACAGCACGGCGGCTGCCGCGACGACGACGGCGCTGGAGATGAACGCGGCGTGCCAGGTGCCGATCAGCGTGTACGCCCACCAGCCCGCGAACGGCGAAGCCACCAGCCCCCCGAACGCGTAGCAGGAACTCCACAACCCAAGCACGCGTCCGCGCTGTTGTGCGGGAAAGAAACTGCCAAGGTTTTTACACAACCCCGACCATCCGGTTGATTGCGCCAGACCTTGGACCAACATACAGGTGGCGAAAATCGGCAGCGTCGCGAAACTGCCCATGACCAGCGCCGCCGCAGCGGAAATCAGCAAACCGCCGAGCACCACGACGCGCGGGCCAAAGCGGTCGGCGAGCATGCCCCACGTGAATTGACCAATGGCGTACGCCGCCAGATAGATTGCGTCAAGATTGGCCATGGCCATCTTGTCGAGCATGAACTCGGGGTCTTCGGCGATGCCGAGCTTGGCCACCGAAAACGCTTTGCGGGTGAAGTAGAAAGCGGCGTACGCCAACCAGGTAATCGCGAAAATCTGCACGCGCCAACGCGCAATGGTGCCGATGTGCTTGTTCATGGTGGTTCTGACCTCAGGGTGTGAGTGTGCCGGCAGAATCGATAAGAAAAACGCCTGTGTTTTTATTGTTGTGCACTGCGATATCAGCCCTTCCCTACGGCGATACCGGTCAGATGAGTCCTGCTGTTGCACGCACAGGCTCATCGCCATTTCTGCTGCCCGACCGAGCAGTCAGCGATGGCGTGGGCCGATCAAAGCAATTACTGTTTAATAAATAAAATCGATTTATCGTATTTCACACATAAGCTCAGCTTGTTACCGCGCAGCGCTGGTCACCAGGAATCCACCATGTCCGTGTCCCACGCCCAACTCAAAGCCTTCCACGCTGTTGCCGTGCATGGCAGCTTCACTCGCGCCGCCGAGCGCCTGTTTCTGACGCAACCGGCGATTTCCGATCAGGTGCGCAAACTGGAAGAGCGTTTCGGCGTGCTGCTGTTTCACCGCAATAAACGTTCCGTGCGCCTGACCGATCTCGGCGAGCGCCTGCTGGCGGTCACCCAACGGCTGTTCGTGATCGAAGCAGAAGCGCAGGAGTTGCTGCAGGAATCCCAGGCTTTGCAGACCGGCAGCCTGATTCTGGCTGTGGACGCGCCTGTCCATGTGCTGCCGCAGATCGCGCGGTTCTGCGAACGCTATCCGGGCATCAGCGTAAAAATCGAAACCGGCAATACCGACGAGTCATTGTTTCGCCTGTTCAATTACCAGGCCGACCTGGCGTTGTTGGGCCGCGATGTCAATGACGAGCGCTTGCTGTGTGTGGCATTGCGTAACGATCCGATGGTGGCGTTCGTGTCGCGCAATCACCCGTGGGCCGAGCGTGAATCGATCTGCCTGGCGGATCTCGATGACACACCGTTGGTACTGCGTGAACACGGTTCGGTGACGCGGCAGACACTGGAAGAGGAAATGGCCCGCGCCGGGTTTCGCATTCGCCCGGCGATCCAGGTCGAAGGCCGCGAAGCCGCGCGCGAGGCGGTGGTGGTGGGGATCGGCGTGGGGGTGGTTTCAGCGGCGGAATTTGGCGCGGACGCGCGGGTTTGCGCCTTGCCGATCACCGACTGCACCCGCCGCCTGACCGAAACGCTGGTGTGTTTGCGTGAGCAGAGTTCGCGGCGCGTGGTGGCGACGTTCCTCGACATGGTTCGCGAGAGCCTTGTGTAAACAGTGATGGCCCTTTCGCGAGCAGGCTCGCTCCCACAGGGGTTATGCATTCCATGTGGGAGCGAGCTTGCTCGCGAAGGGGGACTCGGTGTATCAGGCTGGCGCCAGGCCAAAGAACGCCTGAATCAAGCGCAACTCCCGCCGCCGCTCCATGCAGCCGATCATGTGCCGATTGAGCAACCCTTCGCCGACAACCGGAATCGCTACAACCCGCGGGTCGTGACTGATCTCTACCGAAGACACGACCCCTACCCCCAGTTCGGCGGCGACGGCCTCGGTCACGGCCTCACGACTGTCCAGTTCGAGCAATACGCGCGGCTGGATCGATGCCTGCGCACAGGCCTGATCGAACGTGCGCCGGGTGATTGAACTCGGCTCGCGCAGCACCATGATCACCTGATCCAGTTCACTGAGTTTCAATTCATCGGTTCGCATCGCCCACGGATGTCCCGCGGGCACCAGCGCGCAGATCCGCGACTCGCTCAACGCCTGCAAATGCAGGCCTTTGCGCGGTTCGACTTCGGTCAGCACCGCGACATCCGCATGCTCGGAGAGCAACGCCGCCAGGGTTTCCTGGGCATTGCCCAACCGCAGATTAACGGTGATCCCCGGATACCGCGCACGCAAGCTGGCGAGCATCGGCATGACCATGTGCGGGCCGTCCGCTGCCACCTCCAGCCGGCCGGTGAGCAATTGCCGGTTTGCCTCGAGCATCGCTTGCGCTTCCTCGGCCAGACCGAACATCGCCCGAGTGATCGCCGCCAGTTTGGTGCCCTCTTCCGTCAGTTCCACTCGTCGGGCGGTGCGTCGCAGCAAGGTGATCTGATAGTGCTCCTCCAGCGCCTTGATGTGTCCGGTGACCGCCGGTTGGCTGATGAACAAACGCGCAGCGGCGCGGGTGAAGCTGCCTTCGCGGGCGACGGCGTCGAAGGCGCGCAGCTGGAACAGATTCATTAATAAGCCTCACTGATGATTGGCATAACAACAAACAATTTGATTGATACAACGGCGAATTGCAACGTAGGCCCCGTAGCTTCATCCCATCGCGCAATCCGAGGACACACGAATGAGTATCGCCGAACCCATCCTGCTTACTCCCGGCCCGTTGACCACTTCGGCCCGCACCCGCCAGGCGATGATGGTCGACTGGGGGTCGTGGGATGACCGCTTCAACCAATTGACCGCCAGCCTTTGCGAGCAACTGCTCGCAATCCTCAACGGCGGTGCCACTCATCATTGCGTGCCGTTGCAGGGCAGCGGCACGTTCGCGGTTGAGGCGGCCATCGGCACGCTGGTGCCGCGTGACGGCAAAATACTGGTGCTGATCAACGGCGCCTACGGCAGACGCCTGGCGAAAATCTGTGAAGTGCTCGGCCGCTCCTTCAGCACGTTCGAAACCGCCGAGGACGAGCCAACCACCGCCGCTGACGTCGATCGTCTGTTGCGCGCCGACCGCGATATCACCCACGTCGCGCTGATTCATTGCGAAACCAGCACCGGGATTCTCAACCCGCTGCAGGAGATCGCCGAGGTGGTCGCGCAACATGGCAAACGCCTGATCATTGATGCCATGAGTTCCTTCGGCGCGCTGCCGGTGGATGCGCAGAAAGTGCCGTTCGATGCGCTGATCGCCGCGTCAGGCAAGTGCCTGGAGGGCGTGCCGGGGATGGGGTTTGTCTTCGCGCGCAAAGAATCGCTGGCCGCTGCCGCCGGCAACTCGCCTTCACTGGCGATGGATTTGTACGACCAGCACGCCTACATGCAAAAGACCGGGCAATGGCGCTTTACCCCGCCGACCCATGTGGTCGCCGCGCTGCACGAAGCCTTGCTGCAATACAACGAAGAAGGTGGCTTGCCGGCGCGGCATGCGCGTTACGCGGCGAACTGCCAGGCGCTGATGGAAGAGATGGCCAGGCTGGGCCTGCGCAGTTTCCTGCCGGCGGCGATTCAGGCGCCGATCATCGCCACGTTCCATGCGCCGAGTGATCCGCGTTACCAGTTCAAGGATTTCTACGAGCGGGTCAAAGCCAAGGGTTACATCCTTTATCCGGGCAAATTGACCCAGGTCGAAACCTTCCGCGTCGGCTGCATCGGCCACGTCACCCCGGACCAAATGCGCCAGGCCGTCGCGGCGGTCGGCGAAGTGTTGCGCGAGATGGAAGTGCTCGACATCTAAACCACCCAACAAATCCCCTGTGGGAGCGAGCCTGCTCGCGAAAGCGGTTGCATGAACAACATAGATGTCGCCTGACACGACGCTATCGCGAGCAGGCTCGCTCCCACATTTGAATTGCATTGCCAAATCAGGAATCCATTGCCATGAACTACACCAATCCAAGCAAGCTGCAAGCCGCGATCCTCGACTGGGCCGGCACTGTGGTCGATTTCGGTTCTTTCGCTCCCACGCAGATCTTCGTCGAAGCGTTTGCCGAGTTCGATGTGCAGGTTTCCATCGAAGAAGCCCGCGGTCCGATGGGCATGGGCAAGTGGGATCACATCCGCACCCTGTGCGATCAACCCGCAGTGGCCGAGCGTTACCGCAAGGTGTTCGGCCGCACGCCGACCGATGACGACGTTACCGCTATCTACAACCGTTTCATGCCGCTGCAGATCGAGAAGATCGCCGAGCACTCCGCGCTGATTCCCGGTGCGCTGGAAACCATTGCCAAGCTGCGCGAGCAAGGCATCAAGATCGGCTCCTGCTCCGGGTATCCGAAACCGGTGATGGACAAAGTCGTCGAACTCGCCGCCACCAACGGCTACATCGCGGACCACGTAGTGGCGACCGATGAAGTGCCGAACGGTCGTCCATGGCCGGCGCAGGCATTGGCTAATGTGATTGCCTTGGGCATCGACGACGTCGGCGCCTGCGTGAAAATCGACGACACCGTACCGGGCATCCTCGAAGGGCGCCGCGCCGGCATGTGGACAGTGGCGCTGATTTGCTCGGGCAACGCGCTGGGTCTGGACTACGAAGGTTTTCGCGCTTTGGGCAGCGATGAACTGGCGAGCGAACGCAAGCGCATCCACGCGCTGTTCGAAAGTTCGCGCCCGCATTACATGATCGACACCATTAGCGATTTGCCGGAAGTCATCGCCGACATCAATCGACGTCTGGCCAACGGTGAGATGCCGCAAAGCGCCTGAGTACTGAAAACGAAAACACCGCTGATCATGACAATCAGCGGTGTTTTTACGCACTGTTAAAAAATCGAAACCATGTTGGGTGGTTATTCAATTCGAAACAAGATTGCCTTCTGCATCGTAGACCTGACCATCTGCATACTTGATGCTTCCATGCGGAAGCTGCTCAGTTCCATCATCCCAAACAATACGACCGTCCGGATATTCAACGGTATTATCTGGCCAGACAATCCGCCCGTCCGGATATTCAACTCTGCCGTCTGCATATTGAATGATGCCATCGGGACGTTTGATCAAAGTTTGATCGACGTCAATTATGCTACCGTCAGGCAATGTGGTAGAACCGTCGACGTTCGGTGTTCCGCCGAGAGTCTGGATCAGTGCTATCAGCGCCATCGGATCGACATTGATATTCAAAGTCGGCCATGGCATTGGAGGTCGCTTGGTGTCGACCGGCTTGGTTGGCGCCACGGGTTTGGTCGGTACCACTGGTTTAGTCGGTGCTACTGGTTTAGTCGGTGCTACTGGTTTAGTCGGCGCTACTGGTTTGGTCGGTGCTACTGGTTTAGTCGGTGTTACTGGTTTAGTCGGCGCTACTGGTTTGGTCGGTGTTACTGGTTTGGTCGGTGTTACTGGCTTCGGCTTCGTGATAGCAGGACGAGGCGTTGAGATTGGACGTTTCATATTCATACTCTAATCAATAAAAGGAGATTTAAATCTTTAAACCAAAGACTCACCCAAACGATAATGACCAAAAACCAACTTATCAAACCAAAATAAAACACAGGATATAAACAACATAAAGTTACGCGATGCATTGCAAGTTGCAGCACAACTTTCCAGCAACAGCAAACAAAACAAAACAAAACAAAACAAAACACTGAACATTATTCCCCATTACAAAAAACATAATATGTTCCAGGCAAAAGCCTCGCGACAGGTTTATAGTGAAAGACTGCCGTCGCCGGCATGATTGCGCTCTGATACAGAGGAAACTTCGTATGCCGTGGACAAGCTCGGAATCGCGTTACAGCACCGTTTCGGTGTTGCTGCACTGGCTGATGCTGGTGTTACTGGTGCTGGTATACGCCAGCATGGAATTGCGCGGTTTCTTTCCCAAGGGCAGCGGCGGCCGCGCGTTGATTCGCGAAATGCACTACTTGCTGGGCCTCAACGTATTCGTGCTGGTGTGGTTTCGCTTGCTCGCGCGCAGCCTTGGCCCGGCGCCGAAGATTTTCCCCGCTTCACCGGCCTGGCAAACCGTCGTGGCGCGGCTGATGCATTGGGCGTTGTACCTGTTCATGATCAGCATGCCGATATTGGGCTGGCTGATCACCAGCGCCGAGGGCCATCAAGTCATGTTCTACGGTTTCGATTTGCCGCTGCTGGTGGCTGAAGACAAACCGTTTGCCAAGCAAGTCGAAGGCTGGCACGTGCTGATCGCCACGATCGGCTATTGGCTTATCGGGCTGCACGCGCTGGCGGGGCTTTATCACCATTACGTGGTGCGCGACAACACCCTCCTGCGGATGATGCCCAAGCGCGCCTAGCAGAACCCTGCATACCAACTGTGGCGAGGGAGCTTGCACCCGCTCGGCGGCGCCGCCGTCGTAAACCTGGCTTCGCGATGATGCTGGCTCGTCGCAAGCACAGGGTTTGGGGCTGCTGCGCAACCCAGCGGGAGCGAGCTCCCTCGCCACAGAATCTGATTGAAGCAGTTAATCCGCGTCGAATCCTCTGCGCCCCTGCAAACCGCCGGTATGCACGAAGACGAGCCGCGCGCCTCTGGCCAATTCGCCCGACTCGACGTGTTGCTTGAGCGCCAGTAACGCTTTGCCGGTGTACACGGGCTCCAACGGAACGCCGCTGACCTGCTCGGTGTGCTCGATAAAGGCCAGCAATGGCGGATCAACCTTGGCGAAACCGCCACGGCTGGCGTCGATCAGTCGATAGTCCGCCGCAGGTCCAGCGGCTTGTTCAAGGATTGCCTGGATGTTCGGCGCTACGCCGTGATCGTCCGGCACCGCCAGCGCGCCGTACACCAAGCGCCTGCCATTTTCAGCGAGCGCCAGCCCGGCCAATGTCGTGCCGGTGCCACACGCCAGCCACCAGGCATCGAAATTCCCCCAACCCAGATCTGCCAACTGCGTATCGACCTGCTGCTTGATCGCGGCGCAACCCAAAGCGCCGGTCAGTCCACCACCACCCTCGGGCACTGCGTGCAAATCGGGATACTGTGCCTGCCATGGCGTCCAGAATCCCGGCTCATGGCGCGCCCGGTATCCGCCGTAACCCAGCCAGTGCAGGTGCATGCCGCAAGCCTGCAGATCCCTGACCGTCGGCGTGTCCTGCGCATGCCCGCGCAACAAGCCCACGGTTTTCAAGCCCAGACGTTTACCCGCTGCCGCCAATGCATGCAAATGATTGGAATGAGCGCCGCCGAGGCTGATGATGCCTTCAGCGCCAGCACGTTCGGCTGCCTTGAGGTGTTCGACGAGTTTGAACCATTTATTGCCGCTGATCAGCGGATCAATCTGGTCGAGGCGCAGGATCGCCACTTCGATGCCGGCGCTGGTCAGCCAGTCCAGATGAAGCAGTTCGAGGGGGGCTGGGGGGAACATGAGCACAGCACGATCTGAAAAAAACCCATACTAGTAGGAGCTGCCGCAGGCTGCGATCTTTTGATTTTGTTTTAAACACAAGATCAAAAGATCGCAGCCTGCGGCAGCTCCTACATCTACACCTTCACAATCAAGATCAAAAGATCGCAGCCTGCGGCAGCTCCTACAGGGGCTTTACAGCTCGGCCGCGAGGCGCGAGCCTTGGTTGATTGCGCGTTTGGCGTCCAGCTCTGCGGCGACGTCGGCGCCACCGATCAGGTGCACGTTTTGCCCCGCTGCCACCAGACCGTCCTGCAATTCGCGCAGCGGATCCTGCCCCGCGCAGATCACGATATTGTCCACCGCCAGCACTTGCGGCTCGCCGCTTTCACCGATGCGGATGTGCAGGCCCTGATCGTCGATGCCCAGGTATTCAACGCTGTTGAGCATCTGCACCTGCTTGTTCTTCAGACCTGTGCGGTGAATCCAGCCAGTGGTCTTGCCCAGACCATCGCCGACCTTGGTTTTCTTGCGTTGCAGCAGGAACACTTCCCGCGCCGGTGCGTGCGGCGCCGCTTGGATTCCAGCCACGCCACCACGGGCCTCCAGTTGCGTATCGATGCCCCACTCTTTCCAGAACGCCGCGCGATCGAGACTGGTGGCCACGCCTTGATGAACGAGGAATTCCGACACGTCGAAACCGATGCCGCCAGCGCCGATCACTGCCACGCGTTTGCCAACCGGTTTGCGCTCCAGAATCACATCCAGATAACTGAGCACCTTGGCATTCTCGACGCCCGGAATCGCCGGCACACGCGGCGCAATACCGGTGGCGAGGATGATTTCGTCATACCCGCCTTCGACCAGTTTCGCCACATCGACGCGGGTGTTCAGGCACACCTCGACATTCGTGGTTTGCAACTTGCGCTTGAAGTAACGCAGGGTTTCGAAGAATTCTTCTTTGCCCGGCACGCGCTTGGCAATGTTGAACTGACCGCCAATTTCACTGGCCGAGTCAAACAGCGTGACCTGATGACCACGCTCGGCGGCCACGGTCGCGGCGGACAACCCGGCAGGGCCAGCGCCAACGACGGCAATTTTCTTGATCTGCTGTACCGGCAAGTAATTGAGTTCGGTTTCGTGGCAGGCACGCGGGTTGACCAGGCAACTGGTGAGCTTGCCGCCGAAGGTGTGGTCGAGGCAGGCCTGATTGCAGCCGATGCAGGTGTTGATTTCATCGGCACGACCTTCGGCGGCCTTGTTGACGAAATCCGGGTCGGCGAGGAACGGCCGCGCCATCGAAACCATGTCGGCATCGCCTTCGGCAAGAATCTGCTCGGCGATCTCCGGGGTATTGATGCGGTTGGTGGTGATCAGCGGAATGCTTACCGAGCCGCGCAGCTTGGCCGTGACCTTGCTGAACGCCGCACGCGGGACTTTGGTGGCGATGGTCGGAATCCGTGCTTCGTGCCAACCGATGCCGGTGTTGATGATCGTCGCACCGGCCTGTTCGATGGCTTTGGCCAGCGTGACGATTTCGTCCCAGGTACTGCCACCCTCGACCAGATCAAGCATCGACAGACGGAAAATAATAATAAAATTCGGGCCGACCGCTTCGCGCACGCGCCGCACGATTTCCACCGGCAGGCGCATACGGTTTTCGTAGCTGCCACCCCAACGGTCAGTGCGGTGGTTGGTGTGTGCGGCGAGGAACTGATTGATGAAATAACCTTCCGAACCCATGATCTCGACGCCGTCGTACTCGGCGGTTTGCGCCAGAACGGAACAGGTGACGAAATCGCTGATCTGCTTTTCGATGCCCTCTTCGTCGAGTTCTTTGGGCTTGAACGGATTGATCGGCGCCTGAATCGCACTCGGCGCGACTTGTTTCGGGCTATAGGCATAACGGCCGGCATGCAGGATCTGCATGCAGATCTTGCCGCCCGCATCGTGAACGGCGCGGGTGACGATGCGGTGCTTGAGGGCTTCTTCCTCGGTGGTCAGTTTGGCCGCGCCGGAATACACCCCGCCCTCGTCGTTCGGGCCAATGCCGCCAGTGACCATCAGGCCAACGCCACCCCGGGCCCGCTCGGCGAAATACGCTGCCATGCGCTCGAAACCGCCCGGTTTTTCTTCCAGGCCAGTGTGCATCGAACCCATCAGGGTACGGTTGCGCAGCGTGGTGAATCCCAGATCCAGCGGGGCCAACAGGTGCGGGTAATGAGCGGCGGTCATCGGTAACTCCACAACGAGCAATCACGGAAGGTTGCGGGAGCTCTGCGTCCCCCGTCATTCATGTTCGACAGACTAAGAGGCGCACCGCTGCCACTCAATGACCGTAACTGACAAGTTATTGATCCAAATGTGCAGCGCCCCTTGGCAACCGGCGCCATGGGCCCTACCCTAGTCGCCACACCCTGTACCCGGCTGTTGTTGGTTTTCATGCGCAAACTTTTGTACCTGACGTTTTCCATGGCCCTTGTGGCTGCCCTTGCTTCCTACGCCATGTGGGCGGCAGACCGGCCGACGGGACATTACCTGTCGGACCTGCGTATCAAACTCGCGGTCGATCAAGGCACGCCGTCCGGTCGCGGCAATCTGCTGGGCATCCAGCCCGAACTGTTCCCTACCGATTATCAAAGCCCGGCGCGCCTGCATCGCAAACTCGCGGCGTATCTGCAGCAAGCGCGGGACCAGGGCTTGTTGAATGACAAAACCGTTGTGGTGTTGCCCGAGCATGTCGGCACCTGGCTGATGATCAGCGGCGAAAAGGATGAGCTGTATCAGGCGCCAACGCTCGGCGAAGCAATGAACTGGCTGGCGGCGAGCAATCCGTTGCTCTTCGCCCGCGCCTGGCTCAGCGCCAAGGGCAGTCGTCGCCTGGACGACACGCATTTGCGCATGAAGTCCAAGGCGATGGCCCGCGACTATCAGGCGCTGTTCGGCGGGTTGGCCAACGAGTTCAACGTCACGCTGGTGGCAGGCTCGATCGTACTGCCCGAGCCCGGTGTGCGCGATGGCCAGCTCGAACCGGGCAGCGGCGCCCTGTTCAATAGCAGCGTGGTGTTTGGCCGAGACGGCGTACCGCTGGGCCAACCGCAACGGCAGATGCACCCGATCTTCGAGCAGAGCGAAACCCTCGCGGCCGAAGACAAACACGCGATCAATGTGGTCGACACCCCGGCCGGACGCCTCGGCGTTCTGATCGGCAGCGACAGCTGGTACCCGGACAACTATCGCAAGCTCGATGAACAAGGCGCGCAACTGATCGCGGTGCCGGCGTTCGTGGTCGGTCACAATGTCTGGGATCAACCGTGGGCCGGCTACAAGGGTTCAAGTACGCCGGGCTCGATCAGCCTCAAGCCCGGCGAAGTCAGCGAAGGTCAGGCCTGGCATCGGCTCACCTTGACCGCGCAACCGCCGAGCAGCAAAGCGATCGCCGGCGTCAGCGTGTTCCTGCGCGGGCAGTTTTGGGACAAGCTGACATCGGGCCAGAGCTTTCTCAGTAGCAACGGCCAGCAGTTCGCCGATGGCGAGGCCCGTGGCGCGCGTTTGCTGAATATCTGGTTGTAAATCATGAAGCCTGCGCCGATGCGTCTCGGTGATTTGTCGGTGGGCTTCGTCCACAGCCTGGCCGATGCGGTGCGCAGCCATGACGCCGATCCACAGCCGCTGCTTGAACAGTACGGACTGGACGCGGCGCGCCTGGCCGAGGCCGGGGCTCGATTATCTATTCCACGTTATATGCGCTTGGGCCACAGCGCGATTCAGTTGACCGGTGATCCGGCGCTGGGTTTGCGCATGGGCCGCCTCATACGCCTTAGCCAGGCCGGGCTGGCCGGCGTCACCGCCGCTCAGGCGCCCACCGTACGAGAAGCGGCGCGTTGTCTGATCCGCTTTGAACCGCTGTACGGTTCCAACTATCGCGGGCAATCGAGTTTTCACGAAGACGCCAAGGGCGCCTGGCTACGGTTCTACTCGATCAGCCCGTACAACGCTTACAACCGTTTTGTAGTGGATTCGATCTTCGCCGGCTGGCTGCATCAGTTGTCGGCGGTCAGCCGCGAACCGTTGCGGGCCGAGCGGATCGATATCGAATTTGATGAGCCCGATTACCGTGAGGCCTACGGTGTGCTAGGCGACTGCCCGATTCAGTTCGGTGCCGAGCGCAATCAACTGCGCCTGGGCCTCGACTGCCTCGCTCAACGCAATCCCGAGCATTGCCCAAGTACCTGGCGGCACCTGCTGCAACTGTGTGAACGGGAACTGGAACAATTGACCCGCACCCGCAGCCTGCGCGAACGCATTACCCAATTGCTGGGGCCGTTGCTCAACGGCGGCCGGGAACCCGATCTGGAAGAAGTCGCGGCACGCTTGAAGCTGCCGACATGGACATTGCGGCGCAAACTCGCTGAGGAAGGCACGCAGTTTCGCGCGATCCTCAATGACACCCGCCGTGACTTGGCCATGACCTACATCCGCGACACCGAACTGGCATTCGGTGAAATTGCCTACCTGCTCGGATTTGCATCAGCCGAAGCCTTTCAGCGCGCGTTCAAACGCTGGAGCGGACAGACCCCCGGCGAGTTCCGCCGTAGCCATCGCAAAATGGCTTGACGGCAGCTGCAAGTTACAAGCTACAAGCGAAGAACTAGAGCTCGGTGGCGTCTTCGGCGGGTTCTGGCTGGTCCAGTTCGAAGGCCTGGAATTCGAGCAACTCTTCTTGATAATCGTCCATTACGTACTCCCCTGCTGCTCGCTGAAAAATGACCTGATCAATCGACCTGTGCCCCGAGCATAAAGTGCCCGTGTGAAGGAAAAATGAAGCGTGCCCTTCATTAATAAAACGTAGCAGGTGGTTGGGGATTTATCGCGGGGATGTCGTCAGGGGAATGTAACCGGATCTTAAAATGACCCTGAAACAAAGTAGGAGTGAGCCTGCTCGCAATCAAGGTAGAACAGTCACACTATCTTTGACTGATTTACCGCCGTCGCGAGCAGGCTCACTCCTACAGTTTTAACCCGGTGTTACTGGCCTGAAGCCGGCATTGCCGGAATCGGCTCGGTCGGCGGCGGGATATCCGGATTGGCGGGCGGCGTGATGGTTTCCGTTTCGGTGGCCGGTGCAGGTTCCGCAACGGGTGCAGGCGCCGGCGTGATCGGCGCGGACTCGGCTGGCGGCACCACTGGCTCCGAGGTAACTGGCGCAGCTTCTGCCGGCGCGGGCGCCGGTTCCGCTGCAGGCGCAGGCGTCGCCGCGGGCTCCGATGTCGGGGTTGCGGCTGGAGCCAATGCAGCCGGCGCAGCTTTGACTTCAGGCATGCCCAGATCCGCTTTCGGCTTCTCTTCGATATGCGCCGCCTTCTTCGCATCGGCCGGCAGGAACTGCTCCACCAGCGTAAAGAACCGCTCGTAGAACTTCTGCGCAGTCACCGTT
The DNA here is from genome assembly GCF_900636825.1 of Pseudomonas fluorescens. Classification (NCBI taxonomy): domain Bacteria; kingdom Pseudomonadati; phylum Pseudomonadota; class Gammaproteobacteria; order Pseudomonadales; family Pseudomonadaceae; genus Pseudomonas; species Pseudomonas fluorescens. The sequence continues at coordinate 3,807,977 of NZ_LR134318.1, forward strand.
TCGCTGGCGACCTTGACCATCGAATCGTCCGATGAACCGATCGGCATCGACACCGAGCCCAACACACCCACACCGAGGCTGGCAGAGTTGTTGGTTTTCTTCAGCGCATAACGATCCTGCAAAGCGTTGGCAAACATCGTGGCATGGTGCCCGGCGCTACCGTCATCGGCGCAGACCACATTGAAGCTGATCTCCATATGGGTATCGCCGGTTTGCTGGAAACTCTTGTGGCCGCTGACCAGTTTCGGGTCGCTGCTGGTAATGATATAGCCCTGACTGAGCAGCGCCCGACGGGCCGCCTCGCAGCTGGTCACGTCAGTGACGGGATAATTACGCGAGAACGTGCCGGAATCATCGAAGTTCTCATGCTCATACATCGGCTTGTCCTTCGAACAGCCGGCAACAGCAGCCAACAACAACGCCAACCCGAAAACACGCATGGGAGTGGAAATCAACATTGAACATCCTGAGGGAAAACAGTCCGGGGCGTATTGTGCAACAGAACGCAGCCCCATGGCGCATGGAATAGTGTCAAGAATCGGTTACAACTTAACCGATCATGCCCGCCAAGAAAAAGCCGCGCCGACAAATGATTGATGTTCTCGCGCAAATTTACCTCGTGTGTACCTGCAATGAGGGATGAGGTAACTGACATGCCGCCATCGCTTGCAGGCAAGCTCCCACATTGGCACCTCGTACATCTGGGAAATATTGAGCGGCTGTGACGCCGTCATCGCTTGCAGGCAAGCTCCCACATTGGCATTCGGTGAATCCGGGAAATATTGGCCGGCTATCAGGCCGCCATCGCTTGCAGGCAAGCCCCCACAGTGGCACCTCGGTGAATTTGGGAAATATTGGACGACTGTCAGGCCGCCATCGCTTGCAGGCAAGCTCCCACATTGACATTCGGTGAATCTGCGAAATATTGGCCGGCTGTCAGGCCGCCATCGCTTGCAGGCAAGCTCCAACAGTGACACTCGGTGAATCCGGGAAATTCGGGTGGCTATCACCCCACCCCATCCCAACGCGGCAAAGCCGCCCCACTCAACACAATGAGCGCAAGCTCGAGTGCAGCTCTTGATCCTGGAGCCCGTCGGCAGGCTGAGTGGAGGGATTGATCCGGGCGTGGGAGCGCAGCGACCGTTTGACGAAGTCGAACACATCGAGAGGAGGTGCAGCGAAGCAAACCGGAGGCGATGCGCCCGGATCGATCCCGCAGCGAAGGAACCCCGAGCCCCAGCGAGCGGGCCGAACGTCAGGGCAAAGCCTTTTTGGTTACTTTTTCGGCGTCTGGAAAAAGTGACTCGCCGTAAGGGCGAAACCGCCAGCCGCAACACCCATGGAAACGGATATTCACCCCATCAACCCAAAGCCTGGTCGGCCCAAAGGCCGCCAAGACCAAAACCCAACCCCAAAACGCAAAACCCAAAAAAAAGCCCCGACCAATCAGGCCAGGGCTTCCTCAGAACACCTCAATCAAAGATCAAAACCGCTCGATCTTCGCCTCAGCCTCCAACTGCTTACGATACGCCGCAAAATCCTGCTGCCCCTCACGGGAAGCCAGGAACCGACGATATTGCGCCTTCTCTTCCTCAGTCGGCGCCGCTGCCTCATTGACACCATTGAGGCGCACAATCATCAGACTGCCGTCCGGCAATGTCACGCTAGTGAACGTCGGCTTGTCCTTCGCAGCCGGCTTCGGCATGCGGAACAACGCTTGCAGCACCGCCGGCTCCACGCCTTCCTGCGCACGAGTGGCCGCTTCGGTCGCCTTCCAGCTCTGACCATCAACCGCCTTGTCCTGCGGCGCCTTGCCTTCACGCAAATCAGCGATCAGCTTCTCGGCCTTGGTCTTGGCAGCAGCGCTGGCATGCTCCTTGGTCAGTTGCGCGCGGATGGCCGCATCCACATTTTCCAGAGGCAGTTGCGCAGGCTTTAGATGTTCCTTGGCGCGCAATACGATCACGGTTTCCGGATCCAGCTCGATGGCCGTGCTGTTGGCACCCTCATCAATCACTTCAGTGCTGAATGCTGCGGTCACCACGGCGCGGTTGGCCGCAACGCCTTCGCCACCTTCACGACCAAACGGCTTGGAGGTGTGCACGGTCAGTTTCAGGTCCGCCGCAGGCTGGGCCAGGTCGGATGCTTCGAACGCGGAGTCTTCCAGTTGCTTGGTCGCTTCGACGAAACGCTGCTCGACCTGCGCGGCCTTCAGCTCGCGGGTCAGCTTGTCTTTCAGACTGGCCAGCGTCGGCACTTCAGGCGCTTCGACGCCCAGCAGCTTGATCAGGTGGTAACCGAAGTCGGTGCGAATCGGCTCGGACACCTGGTCTTTGGACAAGGCGTACAAGGCTTTTTCGAACGCTGGATCGTAAACCCCAGGACCTGCGTAACCGAGGTCACCGCCATTGTTGGCCGAGCCCGGATCTTGCGAGAATTCTTTAGCCAGCGCTTCGAATTTCTCGCCCTTGGCCAGACGCGCCTGGACTTCGTCGATCTTCGCCTTGGCCTGAGCTTCGGTGGTCTTGTCGTTCACTTCGATCAGGATGTGCGCGGCACGACGCTGTTCCGACAGGTTGGCGATCTCTTTCTGATACGCCGCCTGCAGGTCTTCGTCCTTGACGGCAACCTGATCGAAAAACGACGACTTCTTCAGCTCCAGGTAATCGATGACCACTTGATCCGGGGTCATGAATTCCTTGGCATGTTCGTCGTAGTAAGCCTTGACCTCTTCGTCGGTCAGCTTGACCGCCGCAGGATCAGCTTTGACATTCAGGGTCGCGAAGTCGCGGGTCTGCTTTTCCAGACGGGCGAATGCCTGCACTTCGGCATCGGTGACGAAGCCGCTACCCGCCACACCGGCGCGCAGTTGGCCGATCAGCATTTCCTGAGCCAGCATCTGGCGGAACTGCATACGGCTGTAACCCAGCTGACGGATTACCTGGTCGAAGCGCTCGGAGCTGAACTTGCCGTCCACCTGGAATTCAGGCGTCTGCAGGATCACCTGATCCAGCGCGGCTTCGGAGAAAGAGAACTTGGCCTGTTCAGCGCCCTGCAACAGCAGCTTGCGATCAATCAGACCCTTGAGGGCCGAATCGCGCAGCATTTTTTCATCGAGCAAGGAAGCATCAAAATCCTTGCCCAGTTGTTGCATCAGCTGACGGCGTTGCATATCAACGGCCTGGCTCAGTTCGTTCTGGCTGATCTCGTCACCGTTAACCTTGGCCGCCTCATTCTTGTGAGTCGTGGCCTGGAAAATGGCGTCGAAACCGGTCAAGGCCATCAGTGCAACGATGACCCCGATAATGGTCTTGGCAATCCAGCCTTGTGAATTGTCCCTGATATTCTGCAGCATGCGTCCCCCAGAAACGGTTGAACTTCAAATTAGGCAACCGTGGAGCGTGGGTAGAATCCGGATAGAAGAAAGGCGCATCCGAGGATGCGCCTTCTCGTAACTGGCGGAGCGGACAGGGCTCGAACCCTCGATCCCGGCGTTACAGGCGTCTGTTTCAGCTACCTGCTCTACCGCTCCGCTGCCAAGTCAGGCTTGACCCCGACCCGGATGGGTAAAAACCTGAAAACTTAGTTAACAGCTTCTTTCAGTGCTTTACCGGCTTTGAAACCTGGCTTCTTGGCAGCCGGGATTTCCAGAGTCTTGCCGGTCTGAGGGTTACGACCGGTACGAGCCGGACGGTCAGTCACGGAGAAAGTACCGAAACCCACCAGAACAACGGAGTCGCCAGCCTTGAGAGCGCCAGTGACGGATTCGATTACAGCGTCCAGCGCACGGCCAGCAGCAGCTTTCGGGATATCAGCGGATGCAGCGATAGCATCAATCAGTTCCGACTTGTTCACTCTAAGTCCCCTTATATCTATTTTGAGATGATTCTAAGTTTTTTTGGTGAAAGCAAAACGAGTGCTGAATGGCCTACAGACACTTAAGAGCCGCTTTATAACAAGGGCTCTAAAAAGCTGTCAAGGAAGCCACCCAGGCAAAAACGTATTAATGCGTGCTAATTCTTTCCTTAGAGTCAGACTCGCGCTTTTCGTCCTTCGCGACTATCTCCGGAGCCACATCCGGCAAGGGCTCCGGCGCGTATTGCAGCGCAATTTGCAGGACCTCGTCAATCCATTTAACCGGTTTGATCTGCAGATCCTGCTTGATATTGTCAGGAATCTCCTTCAAATCGCGAACGTTCTCTTCCGGAATAATCACAATCTTGATTCCGCCGCGATGTGCCGCCAGCAGTTTCTCTTTCAGGCCGCCAATCGCCAGTACCTGGCCGCGCAAAGTTATTTCACCGGTCATGGCTACATCGGCACGCACCGGAATGCCGGTCAATGCGGAGACCAGCGCCGTGCACATGCCTACACCGGCGCTAGGACCGTCTTTCGGCGTCGCCCCTTCCGGCATGTGAATATGGGTGTCGCGCTTCTCATGGAAGTCCAGCGGGATCCCGAGGCTTTTCGCACGGCTGCGCACTACGGTGAGTGCGGCAGTGATCGATTCGACCATTACGTCGCCCAGGGAACCGGTCTTGATCAACTGACCTTTGCCCGGTACCACAGCGGCTTCGATGGTCAGCAATTCGCCACCCACCTGAGTCCACGCAAGGCCGGTGACCTGACCGATCTGATCCTGCTGCTCGGCCAGACCGTAACGGAATTTGCGCACGCCCAAGAAATGCTCGAGCAGATCAGCTGTCACTTTCACCGAGAAGCGTTTTTCCAGAGCATGCTCTTTCACCGCTTTGCGGCAGACCTTGGCGATCTGACGTTCGAGGCCACGCACACCGGCTTCACGGGTGTAGTAACGAATGATGTCGCGGATCGCTTCCTCGTCGAATTCCAGTTCGCCCTTTTTCAGGCCATTGGCGGCGATCTGCTTCGGCGAGAGGTATTTGACGGCAATGTTGATTTTCTCGTCTTCGGTGTAACCCGGCAGACGGATCACTTCCATCCGGTCCAGCAGTGCTGGCGGGATGTTCATCGAGTTCGAGGTGCACAGGAACATCACATCGGAAAGATCATAATCGACTTCCAGATAGTGATCGTTGAAGTTGTGGTTTTGCTCCGGATCGAGCACTTCCAGCAACGCCGATGCCGGATCGCCACGCATGTCGCTGCCCATTTTGTCGATTTCATCGAGCAGGAACAGCGGGTTGCGCACGCCCACCTTTGTCATTTTTTGAATCAATCTTCCCGGCATCGAACCGATGTAAGTCCGGCGATGACCGCGAATTTCCGCTTCGTCACGCACGCCACCCAAGGCCATACGCACGAATTTGCGGTTGGTCGCGTGGGCGATCGACTCCGCCAGCGAGGTTTTACCAACGCCAGGAGGGCCGACCAGACACAGCACTGGGCCGCGAATTTTCTTCACACGTTTTTGCACGGCGAGGTATTCAAGGATGCGTTCCTTGACCTCTTCGAGACCGTAGTGATCGGCATCGAGAATGTCTTCAGCGCGGGCCAGATCCAGGCGCACCTTGCTTTGCGCCTTCCACGGCACTTGCACCAGCCAGTCGATGTACGAACGGACCACGGTGGCTTCAGCCGACATTGGCGACATCTGCTTGAGCTTGTTCAGCTCGGCAGTGGCTTTGGTCAGGGCGTCTTTGGGCAGACCGGCTGCATCGATACGCTTTTTCAGCTCTTCGATTTCATTGTGACCTTCATCACCGTCGCCGAGCTCTTTCTGAATGGCCTTCATCTGCTCATTCAGGTAGTACTCGCGCTGGCTGCGTTCCATTTGCTTTTTGACGCGACCGCGAATGCGCTTTTCGACTTGCAGCAGATCGATCTCGGCATCCAGCAGCGCGAGAACATGCTCGACCCGGGCCGACAAATCGATGATTTCGAGAATTTCCTGCTTCTGCTCGATTTTCAGCGCCATGTGCGCCGCCATGGTGTCGACCAGACGACCCGGCTCATCGATGCTGTTGAGTGACGACAGGACTTCAGCCGGGACTTTCTTGCCCAACTGCACATATTGCTCGAACTGCGAAAGCAGCGTGCGCACGAACACTTCGGATTCGCGCTCGGCAGCGTCGACTTCTTCGATCAGGGATACTTCGGCACGGCAGTGCCCATCGACTTCGCTGAAGCGCTCAACGGTGCCGCGTTGCTCACCCTCGACCAGAACCTTGACGGTGCCATCAGGCAATTTCAGGAGCTGCAGGACAGTAGCGATCGTACCTACGCGATAGAGAGCGTCTTCACCGGGATCATCATCGGCCGGGTTTCTTTGGGCCAGCAGCAGGATCTGCTTGTCCCCCGTCATCGCGGCCTCGAGGGCTTCGATGGATTTCTCGCGCCCCACGAACAGCGGGATAACCATGTGCGGATAAACCACGACATCACGCAATGGCAGGAGAGGCAATTCGATGGTTGTCTTCATGATTTCGCCTCTACGGCGGCCGTATGGCCGTAATCAGATGGAATTGAGCTTGAAACCAAGATGGGGGCTGCCTCGAAAAAAAACAAGCGCAAAGCGGATGTAAAAAATGACATAAAAAAAAAGAGGCCCGAAGGCCCCTTCTTTGTTGCAGCGCGGTGGACGCTTACGCGTCCGGCGCTGCCTTGGCCGCCGGCTCACTGTTTTCATAGATATACAGTGGCTTGGACTTGCCTTCGATCACGCTTTCGTCGATCACGACTTTGCTCACCTCGGACTGCGAGGGGATTTCATACATCGTGTCGAGCAGTACACCTTCGAGAATCGAGCGCAGGCCACGGGCACCGGTTTTACGTTCCAGGGCACGTTTGGCGACCGATTTCAGCGCGTCGGAACGGAATTCCAGATCCACGCCTTCCATCTCGAACAGCTTGGCATACTGTTTGGTCAGAGCATTTTTCGGCTCGGTAAGAATCTGCATCAACGCAGCTTCGTCGAGCTCATCCAGCGTCGCCAGGACCGGCAGACGACCGACGAATTCCGGGATCAGACCGAACTTGACCAGATCGTCAGGCTCGACTTCACGCAGGGATTCACCGACTTTCTTGCCTTCTTCCTTGCTGCGCACTTCTGCGTTGAAACCGATGCCGCCCTTGGTGGAACGGTTTTGAATAACCTTTTCCAGACCCGAGAATGCACCACCGCAGATGAACAGGATGTTACGAGTGTCGACCTGCAGGAATTCCTGCTGCGGGTGCTTGCGGCCACCTTGCGGCGGCACGGAAGCGACCGTGCCTTCAATCAACTTGAGCAAGGCCTGCTGCACGCCTTCACCGGAAACATCGCGGGTGATCGACGGGTTGTCGGACTTGCGGGAAATCTTGTCGATTTCGTCGATGTAGACGATACCCATCTGGGCCTTCTCTACGTCGTAATCGCACTTCTGCAACAGCTTCTGAATGATGTTTTCGACATCTTCACCCACATAACCGGCCTCGGTGAGAGTGGTTGCGTCGGCGATGGTGAACGGAACGTTCAGCAAGCGGGCCAAAGTTTCGGCCAGCAGGGTTTTACCGGAGCCTGTCGGGCCGATCAGCAGGATGTTGCTCTTGCCGAGTTCGACGTCGTCAGCCTTCTTGTCACGCTGGTTCAGACGTTTGTAGTGGTTGTACACCGCTACGGCCAGAACCTTCTTTGCACGCTCCTGACCAATGACGTACTGGTCAAGGATGCCGCTGATTTCTTTAGGCGAAGGCAATTTATGCGCGCTGCTTTCGGCCTGGGCTTCCTGCACCTCCTCGCGGATGATGTCATTGCACAGGTCGACGCACTCGTCGCAGATAAAGACCGAGGGGCCGGCAATCAATTTGCGCACTTCATGCTGGCTTTTGCCACAGAAGGAGCAATAGAGCAGCTTGCCGTTGTCCTCGCCGTTGCGGGTGTCAGTCATTCGTTCGATCCAAATCCGATAGGCTTGCAACACAAGATGAAGGCTATTGCGGGCTTTTTCAAGCCCGCCGCTGATCGGACTTGCCGATCAGGCCTGTTTTGCGCTGCTTAATTTAAGCTGGACGCTGGTTGATCACTTCATCGATCAGGCCGTATTCCTTCGCAGCTTCGGCGCTCATGAAGTTGTCGCGATTGGTATCGCGCTCGATTTCTTCAAGAGTGCGGCCGCTGTGCTTGGCCATCAGCATGTTCAGGCGCTCGCGAATGAAGAGGATTTCCTTGGCGTGGATTTCGATGTCCGACGCCTGGCCCTGGAAACCGCCCAGTGGCTGGTGAATCATCACGCGCGAGTTTGGCAGGCAGAAACGCTTGCCCGGGGCACCTGCGGTCAGCAGGAATGCGCCCATGCTGCAGGCCTGGCCGATGCAGGTGGTCGATACGTTTGGCTTGATGAACTGCATGGTGTCGTAGATCGACATGCCCGCTGTCACCGAACCGCCCGGGGAGTTGATGTACAGATGGATGTCCTTGTCCGGGTTTTCCGCTTCAAGGAACAGCAGTTGCGCACAGATCAGGTTGGCCATGTAGTCCTCTACCGGGCCCACCAGAAAGATCACTCGCTCCTTGAGCAGGCGCGAGTAGATGTCGTAGGCGCGTTCGCCACGAGCGGACTGCTCGACAACCATCGGGACCAGGCCGCCGGCGGCCTGGATATCAGAGTTCTGCTGAATATAAGAATTACGGAACATGCTCTGCAGTCGCTCCCAAATAGTTATGTCTTGAATACGCATAAGCCAGCTCGAGAGCTGGCTTATGGTGTGCACTTCTAACGCAAAATCAATCAGTCGGCTGCTGGAGCTTCTACCGGCTTGACTGCTTCTTCGTAGGAGACCGATTTGTCGGTCACACTAGCTTTCTGCAGAACAGTATCCACAACTTGTTCTTCCAGCACAACCGAACGCACTTCGTTCAGTTGCTGCTCGTTTTTGTAGTACCACGATACAACCTGCTCTGGCTCCTGGTAAGCGGAAGCCATTTCCTGAATCATTTCGCGAACGCGAGCTTCGTCAGGCTTGAGGTCGAACTGCTTGACCACTTCAGCGACGATCAGGCCCAGCACGACGCGGCGCTTGGCTTGCTCTTCGAACAGCTCGGCCGGCAGTTGATCAGGTTTGATGTTGCCACCGAACTGCTGAACAGCCTGCACGCGCAGACGATCAACTTCGCTGGACAGCAGGGCTTTTGGCACTTCGATCGGGTTGGTGGCCAGCAGACCGTCCATTACCTGATTCTTGACCTTGGATTTGATCGCCTGACGCAGTTCACGCTCCATGTTCTTGCGAACTTCGGTGCGGAAACCGTCGATGCCGCTTTCCTTGATGCCGAATTGAGCGAAGAACTCTTCGTTCAGCTCAGGCAGTTTAGGCTCGGAGACAGTGTTGACAGTCACGGTGAACTCGGCGGTTTTACCAGCCAGGTCCAGGTTCTGATAGTCCTCTGGGAAGGTCAGGTTCAGAACGCGCTCTTCGCCGGCTTTAGCGCCAACCAGGCCGTCTTCGAAGCCCGGGATCATGCGGCCGGAACCCAGTACCAACTGAGTGCCTTTAGCGGAACCGCCAGCGAACACTTCGCCATCAACCTTGCCAACGAAGTCGATGTTCAGCTGGTCTTCGTTCTGGGCAGCACGGTCGGCCACTTCAAAACGGGTGTTCTGCTTGCGCAGGATGTCGAGCATTTTGTCCAGATCAGCGTCAGCCACTTCAGCGCTCAGGCGCTCAACGGTGATGCCGTCGAAACCGGCAACGGTGAATTCAGGAAACACTTCGAACACAGCAACGTATTCCAGGTCTTTGCCTGCTTCGAGCGACTTCGGCTCGATCGATGGCGAACCAGCCGGGTTCAGCTTCTGCTCAACCACAGCTTCGTAGAAGGAGGACTGGATCACGTCGCCTACCGCTTCCTGGCGCGCATCAGCACCGAAACGGCGCTTGATTTCGCTCATTGGCACTTTGCCTGGACGGAAGCCAGCAATCTTGGCCTTTTGGGCAGTCTGCTGCAGACGCTTGTTGACCTGAGTCTCGATGCGCTCAGCCGGCACGGTGACGCTCATGCGGCGCTCGAGAGCAGTAGTATTTTCAACAGAAACTTGCATGGATATTCCTCGTTGCACAGACGTTAGCCGGCCGTTTCCGACCCCAGAATCAAGGGCATGCATTCTAGTGGGTCAAACTCAAGAAGTCACCCTACTGAAAACGGGTAAAAACACAGCAGGCAATTTAACGGAGCCGCTGCACGAAGGCGGCGTGCTCCACAGGCGAATACAACCAATCTCGCCAGGGCTCTGCGACAACCGCTTCTATATATAGAAGAGGCCATCAATCATCCCTGGCGACCGACCCAGGGCTCGAAAACCGGCCATCGCCGGATTTCAAAACCACTAAAACAAAAAAGGCGCCAGACTGTTAAATCTGGCGCCTTTCGAAATATGGGGTGGACGATGGGGATCGAACCCACGACAACGGGAGTCACAATCCCGTGCTCTACCAACTGAGCTACGCCCACCATATTGCGTAACAAAAAAGCCAAATAACTTCTTTGTCGAACCTCACCAGCCCAAGGGCCCGAATGAAGCTTTAATTGGTGCGGATGAAGAGACTCGAACTCTTACGCCTTGCGGCGCTGGAACCTAAATCCAGTGTGTCTACCAATTCCACCACATCCGCAGATGAAGCTTTAAAACAAAAACGCCAGACCGTTAAATCTGGCGCTTTTCGAAATATGGGGTGGACGATGGGGATCGAACCCACGACAACGGGAGTCACAATCCCGTGCTCTACCAACTGAGCTACGCCCACCATATCGCGTTACTTGTGCCAAAGCTGCCTAATGGCGCACCCGGCAGGACTCGAACCTGCGACCATCCGCTTAGAAGGCGGATGCTCTATCCAGCTGAGCTACGGGCGCCTTATTAATCTGTACTCTTAAAGGACTACAAACTAAATGCTTTCCAGTGTCGCAGAACCTTGATTCCGCTTCACCTTCTTAACCAGTGCTAGGCTGTGCCCGACAAGTGCGACGAATAGTATAGAGGGCTCCAAAGGTCGTCAAATCCTTTTTTGAAAAAAATTCATTTAATTAAAGGAGTTAGAGGAATTTGCTGACCAAGCGCCTTTGCCCTCACCGCGCGACATGCGAGAATGCGTTCTCTTTTTTTCCCCTCTCGATGGTTAATCACGCGCAATGACTGCACAATTAATCGACGGCAAATCGATCGCCGCCAGCCTGCGCCAGCAGATCGCCCAACGAGTTGCCGAGCGTCGCCAGCAAGGCCTGCGCACCCCCGGCCTCGCGGTGATCCTGGTCGGCAGCGATCCTGCCTCTCAGGTTTATGTCTCGCACAAGCGTAAAGACTGTGAAGAGGTTGGCTTCCTCTCTCAAGCCTACGACCTGCCCGCCGACACCATGCAGCAAGCGCTGACCGATCTGATCGATCGCCTCAACGACGATCCTGCGATCGACGGTGTTCTGCTCCAGTTGCCGCTTCCCGAGCACCTCGATGCTTCCAAATTGCTCGAGCGCATCCGCCCGGACAAAGACGTGGATGGTTTCCATCCTTATAACGTCGGCCGTCTCGCCCAGCGCATCCCGCTGCTTCGCCCATGCACGCCGAAAGGCATCATGACCTTGCTGGAAAGCACCGGCGTCGATCTTTACGGTCTGGACGCAGTGGTCGTCGGCGCTTCCAACATCGTCGGTCGCCCGATGGCGATGGAACTGTTGCTCGCCGGCTGCACCGTCACCGTGACGCACCGCTTCACCAAGGATCTGGCCGGACATGTCGGCCGTGCCGATCTGGTCGTCGTGGCTGCCGGCAAGCCGGGTCTGGTCAAGGGCGAGTGGATCAAGGAAGGCGCGATCGTGATCGACGTCGGTATCAATCGCCAGGACGACGGCAAACTGGTCGGTGACGTTATTTACGAAACCGCCCTGCCCCGCGCTGGCTGGATCACGCCGGTCCCTGGCGGCGTAGGCCCGATGACCCGCGCCTGCCTGCTGGAAAACACGCTTTACGCAGCAGAAACCTTGCACGTCTGAAGTGCTTTTTTCGGATCAAAAGAACCCCGCCTCGCGCGGGGTTTTTCGTGGGTGAGAAAAAACTGTAACCGTTCGCCGGAAACCCCTCTTTTCACAGGCCTTTTCACGAGATTTTCAGGTCTCTCAAACAACCATCGACAGATCTTCAGCCATACTTCTAGAATGCGACGTTTTGAAGAAATAACCCGTTACAAACTAACGGAATATCCAACCTTTATGAGTTCGCCCGCGTGAAAATTCGTCTTTCGATTCTGAGCCTGTTTTTTGCTTTCACAGGCACATTCATCACGCCAACGATCAACGCTGCGGAAACCACCGCTGCCCCGCGCGACGCTTCGACACTGAAAATCGCCTCCGGTAGCGCCCTGCTCATGGATATGCAGACCAACAAAGTCATTTATTCCAGCAACCCTGACGTGATCGTGCCGATCGCATCCGTCAGCAAGCTGATGACTGGCCTGGTGGTGGTTGAAGCCCGGCAGAACATGGACGAATGGATCAATGTCGATATCAGCAACACGCCAGAAATGAAGGGTGTGTTTTCCCGGGTCAAACTCAAGAGTGAACTGCCGCGCCGCGAGATGCTGCTGATCGCTTTGATGTCCTCGGAAAACCGTGCCGCCGCCAGTCTCGCGCACCATTATCCGGGCGGTTACGCAGCATTCATCGCGGCAATGAACGCCAAGGCCAAGACACTGGGCATGACCAGCACGCACTTTGTTGAGCCGACTGGTCTGTCCGAGCGCAACGTTTCCACCGCCCGCGACCTGAGCAAACTGCTGGTGGCCGCGCACAAGCACCCGCTTCTCATCGAACTGACCACCACCAAGGAAAAAACCGTGGCGTTTCGCAAGCCCAATTACACCTTGGGTTTCCGCAACACCGATCATTTGGTCAACAAGGCCGACTGGGACATCAAAATTACCAAAACCGGTTTCACCAACCCGGCCGGGCATTGCCTGGTGCTGGTGACCAAGATGGGTAACCGTCCGGTCGCCCTGGTGATTCTCGACGCGTTCGGCAAATACACCCATTTTGCCGATGCCAGCCGCATTCGCAGCTGGGTGGAAACCGGGCGCAGCGCCAGTGTTCCGGCCGTGGCGCAGCAATACAAGGCTGACAAGAATCTCAAGAGTCGCCAGAGCGGCGTGGTCGAAGCCGCGAAGTAAATATCGCGACATGAAAAAGCCCCGAATCTTCGGGGCTTTTTTTCGTCTGCGCTCAGTCGTTGGGCAGCGGCATCTTGTCGTCATCGGGGATGCCATCGCCGGCGCTTGGATCCCGATCAGGCGCTGGCGTCAGCACGTTCGGCCGAGCCATCGGATCACGAAGCGGGCTGTCCGGATCCAGTACCGGATCCACGTCCGGTTCCGGAGTGGTCGGCACGCTGTCGGGTTTGTGGTCATCGAAGCTTGAATCGGTACTCATACGCACCTCACATCAAGGTTTCAGATCGGCTAACGGATCGTAGGGCTTGGCCGGTTTTTTCGAATCTTCACCGGGCTCGACATCTTGCGGTGCCTTCGCAGGACCGACCGGATCGACTTGCGGATCGTCGAGGTCCGGCGAATCCGGATCGAATCCCAGATCATCGCCAGACGAATGCTCGGACGAGTGCGGACCTTTCGGTGTTGAGGAATCTGCCATGTTGCCTCCTTGATTCACCCGTAAAGCACGGGTACTAGTCTTCAGAGGCGTGCCGGGCGCAGACGTGCCCGGCAAATGACGAACGGAGACTTCACTGCGCGGCTAAAGCCTTGCGTGCCTGCGCTGCTTCGTTCTCCTGACCCGCCTGAGCCAGTTCATCCGCAGCCTTGAGCCAGCGCTGGCGGTCCACCTCGGCAGGCACCTGGGTGGGCTTCTGGATCAATACTGCCCAGCCACCGGATTTTTCCAGTGCCGACTCAAACGCGCTGAAACTCATCAACTCGCGGCGATTCATCCCTGCGCGCAGCAGAACCTTCTGTTTATTGCGATCGTAACCGGAAAGAATCGCGTAGCGCGGCTCGGCCCAAAACGCCGCCCCTTCACTGAATCGCACCATGACCGGATAGCCCGCTGCGACCTGGGTCAACAGCGCCGGCAACGTGCTCTCTACCGGGTAGACCACCATGCCGTACTGCCGAGCCAGGTTTTGCAGATTCTGTTGCAACTGACTCTCGGCACCCGGCAGATGCAATGGTTTTTCCAGCAAGCCCGGCGTGATCACGATGCCCTGCTGCGACAACAAGCTCGCCAACACCTGCGGCCCGCTCTGATTGGCTTCGCCGCGATAAAACGTTCCACTGAGTTCAACTCGCTCCGGCAAACGCTTGATTTGCGGCGCCACCGTGCCCGCGCATCCGGCCAGCGCGACCACGCAACCGACCGCCATCAGGGCAAGACGAATTGGAGAAAATACCTGCACCATTGTCACTCTCTGTTCGGACGCCGGTCATCGTGTTCCGGCAACGCCAGCGATCATAGAGCCGCACCCGCCCGCGGTATAGCCTTTAACAGCAGACGCTGCGGTTATATAGAGCGAACTGATTGGTCACCAGCGACCTTTGGTCAATAGCTTGAAACACCGCATTGGCTAGACTGTCAGTGAAATAGACCGAATTGAATAAGTGGGCGCCCGATGCAGGGCGAAGAGGAGGCACAGATGAGCCTGACCATGACCATCGTAATGTTGATTTCCGGCTGGCTGGCCGTGGCTTCCGCCATGCTGTGGGGCGTGCTGCGCATCTCCCGGCGCCATCACCACCAGCCGACTCAACCTGCAGCGGCGGAGAAGCCCGAAAAGCACCAGGCCCGTCACGCTACCGCGCACTGAACCCGTTACACCCATAGGCGGGACCGCTCGTATGTGAGGACAAACAAAAAGGCCCGCTGAATTCGATCAATTCAGGGGGCCTTTTGCCTCATCGGACATTACGCCTGCTGAGCGACTTTCTTCTGCTTCGCTCGCCGTGACAGCATGTTCAGCACTTCAATACCTGCCGAGAACGCCATCGCTGCATACACGTAGCCTTTCGGTACGTGGGCGCCGAAACCTTCGGCGATCAGGGTCATGCCGATCATGATCAGGAAGCCCAGGGCCAGCATCACCACGGTCGGGTTATCGTTGATGAACTTGGCCAGCGGTTCAGCTGCAAACAACATCACCAGCACCGACGCCACGACGGCGATAATCATGATCGGCAAGTGCTCGGTCATGCCAACAGCGGTGATGATGCTGTCGATCGAGAAGACCATGTCGAGCATCAGAATCTGACCAATCGCCGCGGCAAAGCCCAGGGTCACGGTCGATGTCGCCGTTTTTGGATCTTCCGGTGCCGGATCCATGCTGTGATGGATTTCGGTCGTCGCCTTCCAGACCAGGAACAGACCACCGGCGATCAGGATCATGTCCTTCCACGAGAACGCGTGACCAAGAATCTCGATGACCGGCTCGGTCAGTTGCACGATGAAAGCGATGGTGCTCAACAACGCCAGACGCAGGATCAACGCCATGCCGATACCGATACGACGGGCCTTCTGCTGATACTGCTTGGGCAGTTTGTTGGTCAGGATCGAAATAAAGATGAGGTTATCGATGCCGAGCACGATTTCCATGACCACCAGTGTGGCCAAGGCAATCCATGCGGTGGGGCTGACGGCGAGTTGTAACAGATATTCCATGGCTCAATCCTGACTCTGTGTAAGACGACTTAGATGGTTTTGGAGGAAGACTCGGAATGTTCCGCATCTTTTTCCGGGGTTTCTTTTTTCTGAATCAGTCCGCCAGTGGCATCGCTCAACGCTTGCTCCGCGGCCTTATGGGTATTGTCAATTGCTTGCTTGGCGCTTTCAGCCGCTTTGCCCATCAACTGCTGGGCGCTTTTTTCGGCCTGATCACAACCGGCCATAAGCAGTAAAGACGTAAACATCAACGCGGGAATGGTGAATTTCATGAGACTTCCTTCGAATGAACAGACAGGGTCACGGACCGACCGTCGATGGACGGGCATTCTAGGGATGCAAACACTTCAGGAAAATTCGTATTTTTAGCGGCTATACTTCGGCTTACACGAACTATCACACACATCAAACGTAGGAGCTGCCGAAGGCTGCGATCTTTTGATTTGCGCTTTTGCAAAGATCGCAGCCTTCGGCAGCTCCTGCACGGGGCGCGGCGGATGCTTAATTATCGACAACTGCATTATTTCTGGGTGGTGGCCAAGACCGGCAGCATCGTGCGCGCGTGCGAGCAATTGAACCTGACGCCACAGACCATCAGCGGGCAAATTTCCTTGCTCGAACAAACCTACGGCATTGAGCTGTTTCGCCGAGTGGGGCGGCAGCTTGAATTGACCGAAGCCGGGCGTCAGACCCTGCCCTACGCCGAGCAAATGTTTCAGCTGGGCGGCGAACTGGAGTTGATGCTGCGCGCCCAACCCAACGAGCAGCAGATCCTGTTCCGGGTTGGCGTGGCGGACGTGGTGCCCAAGTCCATCGTGTATCGCCTGATCGCACCGACCATGGAATTGAACGAGCCGCTGCGCATCACCTGCCGCGAAGACAAACTCGAGCGCCTGCTGGCCGATCTGGCTATCCAGCGTCTGGATCTGGTGATCTCCGACAGCCCGATGCCCTCCCACCTCGACATCAAGGGTTACAGTCAGAAGCTCGGCGAATGCGGTATCAGTTTCTTCGCCACCGCCGAACTGGCGCAAAAGTATGGGCAGAATTTTCCGCGCAGCCTGCACGGCGCGCCGCTGCTGATTCCCGGCGCGGAAACCGTGGTGCGCAGCCGCTTGCAGCGCTGGTTTGCCGAGCAGCAGATCCAGCCGCAGATTGTCGGCGAGTTCGATGACAGCGCCTTGATGCAGGCATTCGGCCAATCCGGCAGCGGGATTTTTATTGGCCCGAGCGTGATCGCCGATGAAGTAAAGCGCCAGTACGGCGTGCAATTGATCGGCCAGACTGACGCCGTGACCGAGTCGTTCTATGCCATTTCGGTGGAGCGCAAAGTCAAGCACCCCGGCATCGTTGCGATTACCGAAGGTGCCCGACGTGAGCTGTTTACCGCGTTATGAGGCCCCGGCGCAGGTTTCGCGCGGCTTGAGCGTCATCAGCACCATGGCGAGAAACACCGACAGCAAAATGAACCCGGCGGCGGCGAAACCGAGAAAGCCCAGCCCTGCGCTGTCGATGACCCGACCGCCGACGATCGCGCCGAGGCCGATCCCCAGATTGGCCCCGGCGATATTCAGCGAGGCCGCAAAGGCCGGCGCTTCCGGCGCGGCTTTCATCAGGCGCACATGACTGACCAGAAACAACGCGGCCTGGGTCACGCCCCAGATGCCCATCGCCACCGTCAGGCCCAGCGGCGAATGAATGTTCGGCACCAGCGACACCATGCCGGCGATCATGAACGCGCAGAACAATACCGATGCCCCGAGCGGATGCCGGTCCACCGCACGGCCGCCCAGGGAATTGCCGATCAGACCGACCGCACCGAAGCCCATCAGGCACCAACCGACAACAGTGCCGTTGAAACCGGCGAGACGCTCAAGAATGTCGGCCAGATACGTGTAAGCGGTAAACATGCCGCTAAACACCAGAATTGATAGCAGGATGTGGCCAATCATCAACGGACTGCGCAGGATCTTGAACTGCGAGGCGAAACTGACCTGGTGCTGATGCAGACTGGTTTTCGGCAGGTAAACAAACAGCAGCAAGGCTTTGGCGAAAGCGATCACCGCCAGAATGGCAAAGGCGCTGCGCCAGCCGAAAGCATCGGAAATCAGCGTGCCGACCGGAATGCCGAACACCGTGGCGCAGACGATGCCGAAGCCGATCTTGGCGATGGCGCGACCGGCGAAGTCCGGGCCGACGATGTCCACGGCCGTCTCACTGGCCAGGGCCCAGAACACCGGCAGGCCGAGCGCCGGGATCAACCGGGCAATGGCCATCACCCAGATATTCGGCGCCAGCGCGGCGACAGTGTTGGCCAAGCCAAACATGATCAGGATGCTGATAAACAATTTGCGCCGCTCGAAGCGGGCGAAATATGCGGTCAAGAAAGGCCCGAACATTGCCACGGTAAAAGCGAATAGAGTGACCAGCAATCCGGCCTGCGGAATGGTCACTTCAAGGTCTCGGGCAATCGCCGGCAGGAGGCCGACAATGACGAATTCCGTGGTCAGCACCGTAAAACCGGCGGCGGACAACAGAAGAATGGGCAACAGCATGCGCAACTCCAGCAAAACGACGACACCAGCGTTGACCCGGAGGCCCGCTGGCATGACTTGAAAATAAGGATGCGCAAGCTTAACAGAGTGTGCGCGCACTGACTTGCCCAAACCTGCCCGTCCGGCCAATGAATCGGGTGGCAGATCGTCACATGCCTGAAGGATGACGCCTACGCTGTGATAAAGTCCGCGCCCTGAAAATCGTACAGCTGTTCAACGCTTCTTTTTGCGGCGTTGATGTCACTTCGACAGGCGTTTCGTGACTGCCCACGACGCTTCGCAACCTATAAAAATAGAGATGCCGTTATGACCGCTTCATCCCCCTCTTTATTGCAACGCCTGAAAAACCTGAGTCTGGTCAGCCAGATCGTCATCGGTCTGATTGCCGGGATCGCCCTGGCCCTGATTGCACCGGAGCTGGCGAAGTCCACCGCATTTATCGGCAAGGTGTTTGTCTCTGCATTGAAAGCCGTCGCGCCGATTCTGGTATTCGTGCTGGTAATGGCTTCGATTGCCAACCATAAGCACGGCCAGGAAACCCACATTCGGCCGATACTGTTCCTTTATCTGCTGGGCACTTTCAGTGCTGCAGTGGTGGCGGTGGTTGCCAGCATGACGTTCCCGTCGCATCTGGTGCTGTCCACGGAAAACGTCGCGGTCACGGCGCCGGGCGGCATAGGTGAAGTTCTGCAAAGCCTGCTGTTGAGCGTGGTAGATAACCCGGTCAACGCGCTGATCAATGCCAATTTCATCGGCATACTGGCCTGGGCAATCGGCATGGGCGTGGCGATTCGGCATGCCGGCGACACCACGCGCGAGGTGCTGGGTGATCTTTCCAACGGTGTGACCTTGATCGTGCGTGTGGTGATTCGCTTTGCCCCGCTGGGTATTTTCGGTCTGGTGGCTTCGACGCTGGCCACTTCCGGTTTCAGCGCACTGCTCGGCTATGCGCACCTGCTGGCGGTGCTACTCGGTTGCATGCTGTTCGTGGCGCTGGTGATGAACCCGCTGATCGTGTTCTGGAAGCTGCGCCGCAACCCGTACCCACTGACGCTCATGTGCCTGCGCGAGAGCGGCATCACGGCGTTTTTCACCCGCAGCTCGGCAGCGAATATTCCGGTCAATCTGGAATTGAGCAAGCGTCTGGGCCTGCATGAGGACACGTATTCGGTATCGATCCCGCTCGGCGCAACGATCAACATGGCCGGTGCGGCGATCACGATTACCGTACTGGCCCTGGCGGCCGTGCATACGCTGGGGATTATCGTGGACATTCCGACGGCGATTCTGCTCAGTGTGGTTGCTGCGATCTGCGCCTGTGGCGCTTCGGGCGTGGCCGGTGGCTCGCTGCTGCTGATTCCGCTGGCGTGCAGCCTGTTTGGTATCCCGAGCGAAATCGCCATGCAGGTGGTGGCTGTCGGGTTCATCATCGGTGTGCTGCAGGATTCGGCGGAGACCGCGTTGAATTCTTCGACAGACGTGCTGTTTACCGCGGCGGCTTGCCTGGGTGAGGAAGAGAAAGCCCAACGCACCGCATGAAGATCAACAGATCGCTGCCTTCAGCTCCTGCATTTGAAATGCGCCCCCTGTAGGAGCTGCCGCAGGCTGCGATCTTTTGCCTTTACCTCATTAAAAAGCCCGCCAAGGCGCAAACCTTGGCGGGCTTTTGTGTATCTGGGTGTTTAGAACGCGCCCATGTAATCGCGTTTGCCGACTTCAACACCGTTATGACGCAGCAGCGCATAGGTAGTGGTGACGTGGAAGAAGAACTGCGGCAGACCATAGGTCAGCAGATACGACTGACCGCTGAAGCGCTTCTCTTTCGGCGTACCCGGACGGGTGACGATTTCGATCCGTTCCTTGCCATCGATCTGCTCGGGCTTGATCTCGCCAATGAAGGCCAGCACTTTGGCGATCAGGGCTTGCAGCTCGGCAAAGGTGGTTTCGCTGTCCTCATACTTCGGCACTTCTACTTCCGCCAGACGCGCAGAAACGCCTTTGGCGAAGTCTACGGCGATCTGAACCTGGCGGGTCAGCGGGAACATGTCGGGGAACAGACGCGCTTGCAGGAATGCGTTCGGGTCGATGTTTTTCTCGGTGGCGTGGACTTCAGCCTTTTTCAGCACATCGCTCAAAGCGTTGAGCATTTGTTGAAAAACCGGGACAGATGCGGCGTACAGGGAAATGGTCATGGCAGTCTCGTGTGATGGCTGGGTGGAACAAGGAGGCGATTATAGCCATGCTTGATGACCACACGGCTTGCCTTTTGTTTGGCAAGGATTAGGCTAGGCGCCTCGACTGCAGAGGGAAACGCGCGATGACCACCGAACCAGAATCCACCTTCGAAGAGCCACGCCTCAACGCCACGGAAATCCGCATCCTCGGATCGTTGATCGAAAAGCAGGCCACCAGCCCGGAAACCTATCCGCTGACCCTCAACGCGCTGGTCACAGCGTGCAATCAGAAAACCAGCCGCGAGCCGGTGATGAATCTGACCCAAGGCCAGGTCGGCCAGAGTCTGCGCGCCCTCGAGGGCCGCGGCTTCGCCAAGCTGGTGATGGGCAGTCGCGCCGATCGCTGGGAGCACAAGGTCGACAAGGCGCTGGAGCTGGTGCCGGCGCAGGTGATTCTGAGCGGCCTGATGTTTCTGCGCGGCCCGCAAACTGTCAGCGAACTGCTGACCCGCAGCGGTCGCATGCATGATTTCGAAGATGTCGAACAGGTGTTGCATCAACTTGAGCGTCTGATTGCGCGCGGCTTGGCAGTGCTGATTCCACGTCAGGCGGGACAGCGCGAGGATCGCTACACCCATGCGCTGGGTGACCCAGCGGATATCGAGGCGATTATCGCCGCGCGACAAAGTACCGGTGAGCGGTCGGGCGGCGGCGTGTCCGTAGAACGCATCGAAGAACTAGAGGCGCGGATCGCTGCGCTGGAAGAACGCCTGGCCCGCCTCGAATAACAACTCCGTGTTTCCTGTGGGAGCAGCTAGCCCTGCTAGCGATGGCGTCAGGTCAGCCGGCTAACCCGCAACTGACACACCGAAATCGCCAGCAGGGCTGGATCCCACATTGAGTTTTGCGGGCTTGCACGATTCCGCCCGCCCGGCAAACCCTTCGGGACTGGCAAGCCAGCGATCAGGCCAGGCAATTCAACTCGGAATCAACTCCGGGCAAACGCTACAGCCGCCGCAAATTGTTCCTCGTTCGGCCGCACGCCGGTGTACAGCACAAACTGCTCCAGCGCTTGAATCGCAATGACTTCGAGACCGGTGATGACCTTTTTACCCTCGGCCCGGCCGCGCACGATCAGCGGCGTTTCCGACGGGATCGCCACCACATCGAATACAGTATCCGCCGCTTGAATGACTTCAGGCTCGAACGCTAGTTGCCCGGCCTCGGGTCCGCCATCCATCCCCACCGGCGTGACATTGATCAGCATCTGCGGGCGCTCATCGCCTAGTTCGGCTTGCCAGCGATACCCCAACGTCTGCGCCAGCGCACGACCGGCGCGCTCATTGCGCGCCACGATCAAGCCGTTTTTATAGCCACCGTCACGCAAGGCACTGGCCACAGCTTTAGCCATGCCGCCGCTGCCGCGCAGGGCGAAGGTCGATTCTTTCGGCACTTCATGGGCCTTTAGCAACTGCTCGATGGCGATGTAATCGGTGTTGTAAGCCTTTAAGTGTCCGTTGGTGTTGACGATGGTATTGATCGACTGGATCGCCGCCGCGGATGCATCCAGTTCATCGACCAGCGCAATGCAAGCCTCTTTGAACGGCATCGACACGCCGCAGCCACGAATGCCGAGTGCGCGGATTCCACCGACGGCACCGGTCAGATCCTTACTGCTGAATGCCTTGTAGTAAAAATTCAGGCCCAGTTGCTCATACAAATGATTGTGAAAACGCAGACCGAAGTTCCCCGGCCGCCCGGAAAGGGACATGCACAGCTGGGTGTCTTTGTTCGGGTTCATCTGCATGAAATTTCTCCTTCAAACGCACTTTCGGATGGACGGGATTAGCCAGCCCATCGAGTTCTGAACGATCATAAAGCCGGGGCCAAGCGTATCGCGCGGCCTCGCATGGACGGGTAAATAAACCGGTACAGACCTTACACAAAATTTACCCAGAAGCTGTGCTGAATTTTGCAATTTCGCTGTCTTAGAAGTATCCCCGCGACAACTGTGGGCCTGGTGCAGGCCCTGCCGCCGGGTCGAAGAACCGAGGAACTATCATGATTCGTAAACTCCCCATTCTGGCCCTGTTGATCGGCGCACTCGCTGTCACAGGTCAGGCAGAAGCCGGTGGTGGCCATGGCTGGCAGGGCCCTGCGGTGTTTGGCGCGATCGTCGGCTCGGCCATCATCGGCTCGGCGTTGATTAACCAGGATCGGCCGGTGTATGTGCAGCAACAACCGGTTTATGTTCAGCCCCAACCGGTTTACGTGCAGCAACCGCCGCCACCGGCCTACTACCAGCCAGCGCCGGTGTATGTGCAACAGCCAGTGTATGTGCAGCAACCGGTGTACGTTCAGCCGGCCCCCGTCTATTACGGTCCGCCGCGCGGCTACTACGGCCGCCCGCACGGCTACTACGGCGGTCCCCGCTGGTGACCGACATACGAAGCCCCGCTTTTGAAGCGGGGCTTTTTATGACCGCTGGTCGGCAAGCGTCTGAAAAAATCGTATCAAGGTCGCTATGGGGACAGTTTCAGCAACTAAAGTCGGCATGATGGAATTGACTGTTACAGGCGCTACGCACGGCGGTCATATATTTGTCATGACGGAACCGCACTCTGAATCCGTCCGTAAACAACAGCGTGATAACAACAAGGACGACCGCATGCCCACACAAAATCCGCACCGCATCGTCGGCTTGTGCACCTCAAGCAAAGTGTATGGCGCACTGACCGAGCTCAAGCATCTGGAAGGCCATCGCTGCGCGAAATTTCTTTCGCTGCTGGCGGAAAACCTGGTGCACAAGGGCCTACTCAATGAGCGAGAAGTGCTGCACATGCTCGATCAAGTGGTGGATTGAGCCAAGACCTCACTGGCATCAATGACCACTATCGAAACGGTTGATTGTCGTCCCGGCCGATAAATCCCTAAGGTAACTCCACAGATTGATGGAGGTACTTCTCATGGCTCAGGTTCAAATCATGTCGGTCATTGGCAGCGCGGTTCCCGCCTCGCTCAGAGCGTCGGGGTTGCTTGCCTGCTGGTATCTGGTGCGAGATGGCGAACCGATCAGCGGCCCGCTCACTTCATTGCCCGCCGCGCAGGCCTTGTCGGAACAAATGCTCGGCGCGGCGTTTCACGCCTAAGGCAGTTGCACTTTCGGCTTGGTCTCGACGAACAGTGCCCAGCTCGAAATGAACAGCGCGGCGATCAGCGGCCCGATCACGAAACCGTTGAGACCGAACACCGCCAGGCCGCCGAGGGTCGAGATCAGAATCAGGTAATCCGGCATCTTGGTGTCCTTACCCACAAGGATCGGGCGCAGTACGTTGTCCACCAGACCGATCACGAACACCCCGAACAACCCCAGCACCACGCCCTGCCAGATCATCCCGCTGAACAGGAAGTAGACCGCCACGGGCGCCCAGACAATCCCCGCGCCCACCGCTGGCAACAGTGACAGAAACGCCATCAATACTGCCCAGAGCAAAGAGCTGGGAATGTCGAGAAACCAGAAAATCGCCCCGCCCAGTGCCCCTTGAGTGATTGCCACCACCAGGTTGCCCTTGACTGTCGCACGCACCACTCGATTGAACTTCAACTGCAGACGGCGCTTGTGGTTTTCCTCCAGCGGTACGGCGGTGCGCATCTTGCGGGCCAGTTCGGGACCGTCCCGCAGGAAGAAAAACAGCAAATACAGCATGATGAAAAAGCTCACCACAAACTCGAATGTGCCCTGACCAAAGCTGAACGCCTGAGTGGCCAGCACCTGGCTGCCCTGCATCGCCGATTTGACGATTTTCTCGCGCAGGGCATTGAGTTCGCCCATGCCGAAGCGGTCGAGCAGATGCTGAAAATACGGCGGCAGGCTGTGCTTGAACTGCGCCAGATAGGCCGCGATATCCAGCTCGCCGCTTTCGATGTTTTTATAAACCGTCGCCCCTTCCTGCACCAGCAGCACGCTGATGATGATCACCGGCAAAATCGCGATCAACAGGCAGACACTCAGCGTACACAGTGACGTCAGGTTGCGCTGCCAGCCAAATTTCATCTGCAAATGACGTTGCATCGGCGCAAACAGAATGCCGAGGATAACCGCCCAGAACACCGCCCCGTAGAACGGCAGCAAAATCCAGATAAAGGCCACCGTGACCAGCACCAGCAGCACTGTCAGGGATTTGAATTGAAGACTCTTTTCGTTCATGTCCAGTCCATGTCAGTCAGGCGCCATGCGCGCCCCGAACCTTAGTCCGCCATTGCGTGCGCGAGTGCCATCTTTATTCATGGAGCATAGATGCGGATCGGCAGGTCATCCGGGCTGTTTTTCGTGTCTGATCGCCGCTGGGCGCGTTAGACCGATAGACCGCCCCCTGTAGGAGCTGCCGAAGGCTGCGATCTTTTGATGTTGATCTTTGGAAAATCAAGATCAAAAGATCGCAGCCTTCGGCAGCTCCTACAGGGGCGATCAGTGCAACGTTGCGCCAGCAAATGCTCGCGAGAAGGCCGGCAAATACAACGCGACCTCAGCGCAGATCATCCGACAACGGCGTCGGCTCGTCTGCTGGCGGCATATCTTCATCCGCCGGCGGGTCTTTCCAGTCGTCCGGCCGGTCGGCATCGCTCAAGGGGTCTTGCCCCGGATTCATCCCCGGTGGCGAGTCATGATCGCTGAGGGTCGGTTCTTCGGTTCCAGACAGGGGGCGGGTCTGGTCGGTTGGCGCAATGCCGCCCGGAAACAACGAGTCGTCAGCCATGCTGCACCTCTCATCAACAGGCCCGGAATATCCGGGGGTTAATGATTGGAAGTCCGGCCGGGGAACGTGTGCGATCGAACAGACCAGCGGCAATCAACCCTGCGCCGAAAACCGGTCACGGCTGTTGGTCAGGTGCAGCCACATCGCCGCCCGCGCGGCATCAGGATCCTGACGCTTGATCGCGTTCCAGATCGCCTCGTGTTCGAGATTTGCCAGTTGCCCGAGTTTGCTCAAATCCGCCGCGCCGCGTTCGGCGGCGTTGAGCCGGGTACGCGGGATCATCGCACTGCCCAAGTGCTGCATTATCTCGCTGAAGCAGACGTTGCCGGTGGCTTCGGCAATCAACAGGTGGAAGCGCCGATCGGCCTCGACACAGCTGTCGTTGTTGGCCAGCAGGCGCTGATAATCATCAAGCGCCTGACGCATCTGCAACAGTTGTTGCTCGCTGCGCCGCTGCGCCGCCAACGCCGCAGCCTGCGTCTCCAGGCCGAGGCGCAACTCCAACATGCTGCGCACGCCTAGCGCCGTGTCGACATTGAGCCGCAAGCCCTGCTCCGCCGCCCGCTCGATGACGAAGGTGCCGATGCCGTGCCGCGTTTCGACCCATCCCGATGCCTGCAATTTCGAGATCGCCTCACGCACCACGGTGCGGCTGACACCATGCTCCTGAACGATGGCGTTCTCTGATGGCAGCTTGTCGCCGGGCGCCATCTGGCCGTGAAGGATGCTTTGGGTGAGCTTTTCAACCAGGTCGTGCGCCAGGTTGTGCGCACGTTTGCGGGCGGGGGCGTCGAGATCTTCTTGCATGGTCGGTTCCGATGATCGGGGCCTGCCGATCGTAGCACTGGCGCAGCGGCTGATGAGATCGATTTCTACGTAGCGCGCATCAACTTGTATGACAACACTCAGGACGCCGACGCTATGTGTTGCCAGCCTTTGTCGCAACACTCGCGCAGCTTCTAATCTGCATCGTCCTGGCAACTGCATTAATCGCCAATAAATACTGGACTAATAAACCAAAAGGCATAAAAAAACGACTTCCGGAGAGAAAATAATCAGCTCTACCCCTTGTAGGACAAAAAATCTGAGTTGTATGATGTCTAGCAGCAACGCAGCACCCTGCCCGTCCCCGCATAAAAATAATCAGTGGGAGAAAACCTAGTGAAAACCTCCGTCTCCGGGATGAACGAGGGCGTCGATTCGACACTCGCCTCTGCCATCTCGAAAGTGAAACGCCACGTTCTGCCGCTATTCGTCATCATGTTCATCGTCAATTACATTGACCGGGTGAACATCGGTTTCGTCCGTACCCATATGGAACACGACCTCGGTATCGGTGCCGCCGCCTACGGCTTCGGCGCCGGGTTGTTCTTCATCGGCTATGCGCTGTTCGAAGTCCCGTCCAACATGCTGTTGCAGAAGGTCGGCGCACGCATCTGGCTGACCCGGATCATGTTCACTTGGGGCCTGGTCGCTGCCGGCATGGCCTTCATCCAGAACGAAACCCACTTCTACATCCTGCGTTTTCTGCTCGGCGTCGCCGAGGCTGGATTCTTCCCCGGCGTGATTTATTACTTCACCCGTTGGTTGCCGGGCGCCGAGCGCGGCAAGGCGATTGCGATCTTCCTCAGCGGCTCCGCTGTCGCCTCGCTGATCTCCGGCCCGCTGTCCGGTCTGCTCCTGCAAATCAATGGACTGGGCATGCACGGCTGGCAATGGATGTATTTCATCGAAGGGATGTTTTCGGTCTGCCTGTGCGTGTTCGTCTGGTTCTGGCTGGACGCCAAGCCCCACGACGCGAAATGGCTGACCCGCGCCGAACAGGACACGCTGGTCACCGCCATCGACGATGAACAGAAGGCCCGCGAAGCCGCAACGCCGATCCGGCCATCGCTGGGCAAGCTGCTCAAGGATCGCCAGATCATTCTGTTCTGCCTGATCTACTTCTTCATCCAGTTGACCATCTACGCCGCGACCTTCTGGCTGCCGAGCATCATCAAGAAAATGGGTGAACTCAGCGATGTGCAGGTTGGCCTGTTCAATTCGATTCCGTGGTTGCTGTCGATCGTCGGCATGTACGCCTTCGCCTCGCTGTCGGCGAAGTGGAAACACCAGCAGGCATGGGTCGCCACCGCGCTGATGATTGCCGCTGCGGGGATGTTCATGTCGACCACCGGCGGGCCGATCTTTGCTTTCGTCGCGATCTGTTTTGCAGCGCTGGGTTTCAAATCTGCCTCGTCGCTGTTCTGGCCGATTCCGCAGGCCTATCTGGATGCGCGCATCGCTGCGGCAGTGATTGCCCTGATCAACTCGGTGGGCAACCTCGGCGGCTTCGTTGCGCCGACCACATTCGGTTTGCTTGAAGAACACACCGGCTCGATTCAGGGCGGCCTCTATGGTTTGGCCGCGACGTCGATCATCGCTGCGATCATCGTCTTCTTCGCGCGCACCACGCCGAAACCTGCTGCTGAAATTTCCGCGGCCGATGCCGCGCCGAAACACGCCTGACTTCGTCTCGACAAGGAAAACAACAATGACTGTTCACGACACCGCCAAAGCCCCGATCATCACTGACATGCAGGTCATTCCAGTGGCCGGCCACGACGGCATGCTGCTCAACCTGAGCGGCGCCCACGGGCCGTTTTTCACGCGCAACATCGTCATTCTCAAAG
The DNA here is from genome assembly GCF_900636825.1 of Pseudomonas fluorescens. Lineage (NCBI taxonomy): Bacteria > Pseudomonadati > Pseudomonadota > Gammaproteobacteria > Pseudomonadales > Pseudomonadaceae > Pseudomonas > Pseudomonas fluorescens. Next base: position 3,835,739 of record NZ_LR134318.1, read on the forward strand.
ACAATGCAGGCCACACTGGCGTCGGCGAAGTACCGGGTGGCGAGCGGATCCGGCAGACGCTGGAAGACGCGCGCGATCTGGTGGTCGGCAGCCCGATCGGCACGTATCAGAAGATCCTCAACCAGGTGCGCCAAACGTTCGCCGACCGCGATGCCGGCGGTCGTGGCCTGCAGACATTTGACCTGCGCATCACCATCCACGCGGTCACCGGCCTGGAAGCCGCCCTGCTCGATCTGCTCGGTCAGCACCTTGATGTGCCGGTTGCGGCGCTGCTCGGTGAAGGCCAACAACGCGACGAAGTGAAGATGCTCGGCTACCTGTTTTACGTCGGCGATCAGCGCGAAACCGACCTCGCCTATCGCAGCGAACCGGACGCCGACAACGACTGGTTCCGCGTACGTCATGAGAAAGCCATGACAGCCGAAGCGGTGGTGCGTCTGGCCGAGGCGGCGCACGCGAAGTACGGCTTCAAGGATTTCAAACTCAAGGGCGGCGTGCTCAGCGGCGATGCCGAGATCGAAGCGGTCACGGCACTGGCCGAGCGCTTCCCCGATGCACGGATCACCCTCGATCCAAACGGCGCCTGGTCGTTGAAGGAGGCGATCCGTTTGTGCCGCGATCAGCATCATGTGCTCGCTTACGCTGAAGATCCGTGCGGTGCGGAGAATGGCTATTCCGGCCGCGAAGTCATGGCTGAATTTCGCCGCGCCACCGGCCTGAAAACCGCAACCAACATGATCGCCACTGACTGGCGCGAAATGGGTCACGCGATTCAGTTGCAGTCGGTGGACATTCCGCTGGCCGACCCACATTTCTGGACCATGCAGGGTTCGGTGCGGGTAGCGCAGATGTGCCATGAATGGGGCCTGACCTGGGGCTCGCATTCCAACAACCACTTCGATATTTCGCTGGCGATGTTCACCCACGTCGCTGCTGCCGCACCGGGCGATATCACCGCCATCGACACTCACTGGATTTGGCAGGACGGCCAGCGCCTGACCAAGGCACCGCTGCAAATCATCGATGGGCTCGTGCAAGTGCCGAAAAAACCGGGGCTGGGCGTGGAGCTGGACATGGATCAAGTGGCCAAGGCCCACGAACTGTACAAAGGCATGGGTCTGGGCGCGCGGGACGACAGCGTGGCGATGCAGTTTCTGATTCCGGGGTGGAAGTTCGATAACAAGCGGCCGTGTCTGGTGCGGTGATAGCTCACTGATATATGCAGGAACTGCCGAAGGCTGCGATTTTTTTGATTCCGTTCTGGAGATCAAAAGATCGCAGCCTCGTTGCACTCGATAGCTCCTACAGGGCCTGCCCGCGCTCAAATTCCTGTAGGAGCTGCGGCACGCTGCGATCTTTTGATTCTGTTTTGGAGATCAAAAGATCGCAGCCTCGTTGCACTCGACAGCTCCTACAGAGCCTGCTCGCGCTCAAATTCCTGTAGGAGCTGCGGCACGCTGCGATCTTTTGATTCCGTTTTAGAGATCAAAAGATCGCAGCCTCGTTTCACTCGACAGCTCCTACAGAGTCCTGCTCGCGCTCAAATTCCTGTAGGAGCTGCGGCACGCTGCGATCTTTTGATTCTGTTTTGGAGATCAAAAGATCGCAGCCTCGTTGCACTCGACAGCTCCTACAGAGTCCTGTTTGAGCTAATTTGCGATGCAAACCCTTGTAGGAGCTGCGGCACGCTGCGATCTTTGGCGGATTATCTGGTTACCACTCTGGAGAGTGATCCACCCATGCCTGCCATGCCTTCGAGAAACGTCATTTCCTGCGCAGCGTTCAGCCTGTTGTTCAGCGCCGCTTCCTGCCTGGCCGCCGTACCGAACGATGCGCAACTGCAAGCGCTGGTCGATGCGGCGGTGACCCCGGTGATGCAACAACAGAACATCCCCGGTCTGACCGTGGCGCTGACCGTCAACGGCCACGCCCACTATTTCAATTATGGTCTCGGCGCCAAAGACACTGGGCAGAAAGTCAGCGAAAACACGCTTTTCGAAATCGGCTCGGTGAGCAAAACCTTCACTGCTACCCTCGCCGGTTACGCCCAGGCCACGGGTAAACTCGACCTGTCGAGCAAGGCCAGCCAACTCTGGCCCGAGCTCAAAGGCAGCGCATTCGACAACATCAGCGTGCTGCAACTGGGCACCTACAGCGCTGGCGGTCTTGCGCTGCAATTTCCTGCTGACGCGGATTCTTCCGACAAGATGCTCGGCTATTTCCAGCAGTGGAAACCGAAGTTTCCCGCTGGCAGCCATCGCCAGTATTCCAACCCGAGCCTGGGTCTGTTCGGCTACCTCGCGGCGAAAAGTCTCGGCCAGCCGTTCGACACGGCAATGACGCAAACCCTGCTGCCGAAACTCGATCTGCAGCACACCTACCTCAGCGTGCCTGCCGCGCAAATGGGACTTTATGCGCAGGGCTATGACAAGAACGGCAAACCGGTACGGGTCACTCCCGGTGCGCTGGACGCGCAAGCCTACGGCGTGAAAACCAGCGCGGTGGACATGCTGCGTTACGTGCAGGCCAACCTGAAGCCTGAAACGCTCGAAGCGTCTCTGCAAAGAACCATCGCCAACACCCACACCGGCTACTACACGGTGGGCGACATGATCCAAGGCTTGGGTTGGGAAATGTACCGCTATCCAATCAGCCTCGAGCGCTTGCTCGCGGGTAATTCAACGGAAATGGCCATGGAGGCGCACAAAGTGCAGTGGCTGAATCCACCGCAACCGCAGCCCCACGACGTGCTGATCAACAAGACCGGCTCTACAGGTGGTTTCGGAACCTATGTAGCGTTTGTGCCGAGCAGGAACATTGGCATTGTCATCATGGCCAACAAGAACTTCCCGATTCCTGAGCGGGTGAAAATCGCCTATACAGTTCTCAGCGCTGCGATCTTTTGTCTTTAAAGCTGCGCCGTCCTCACAAAAAAATTGTGGGAGCTGGTCTGCCAGCTCCCACAGGGATTTTGCTTCATTCAGTCAACGCGCGATCAATCATCCGGCATTTCCGGCGGCTTGCTCGGTTTCGCTGGTTTACTCGGCTTGGCGCCTTTCGCGCCTTTGGCCGGTTCCGGCTCGGTGGCGGCAGGAGCTTGTGCGGCGGCGGCAGCGGCGGCCTCTTTTTCGGCCATCGGCATGGCGTCGATGGTCTCGAAGATTTTCGCCAGGCTCAAAGCCTTGGCTTCGTCGCCCGAAGCGGAGAGCTTGGTTTCGCCGTCCTTGCCCACCAGAAACACTTTCGGATAAGCCCCGGCGCCCAGTTTCAGCGAGCGCAACAGCGCCATGGTGTCCTGCTGGCCCATGTCCTTGCCGTCAAGCTGGCCGGACATGCTGAGGATGGTGTAGACCTTGATATTGCGGTCGGTGACGCCCTTTTTGTTGGCCGGATCTTCCAGCGATTTTTTCAGGCTCAGCCACACCGGGTCGACGGTGCTTTGCGCAATCACGATCAGCGGGCGGGCCCGACCGACGTCCCCGGCCAAAGGTGAATCGCTGTCGGCGGCAAACAAGGGGCCGGCGATCGCCAGCAAGAGTGTCAGGGTCAGTGACCTGATGAGCATGCGCATCTCCTTTTGATATCCACGCACTACTGATTGCGCATCGTGGCGATTGTTCCGGGGGCGTGCGGCAAAAAGGTATTGCCCTGTCAGAAGCTTAGGTCAGGGAGAACTTTGCGCAACATGCCTGAAGTCATCGCAGCGCAGAAATTGTCAGGTGGTGTGCAGGAGCTGCGGCAGGCTGACTCAGAACGCCAGTTTGTAACCAATCAGCACCAGCATCGTCGCCAGGCACGGGCGCAGCACTTCGTCGGAGATGCGTCCGGTCAGGTGGCTACCCAGCCAGATGCCTGGCAACGAACCGACCAACAGGAAACCCAGCACACCCCAATCCATATTGCCCATGCTCGCATGCCCCAGGCCGGCGACGAGTGTCAGCGGTACGGCGTGAGCGATTTCGGTGCCGACCAAGCGACGGGTTGGCAGCAGCGGATAAAGAATGAACAGCGCGACGGTGCCCAGCGCCCCCGCGCCGATCGAGGTCAGGGCGACCATGGTGCCGAGGACCAGACCGGTGATTACGGTCATCAGGTTCAGCCGCGAGCCGCTTGGGTTGTAGTTGCCGCCAGCGCGTTTGTGGGCGAATTCGAGCAAGCGTTTCTTGAAGAAGATCGCCAGCGCCGTGGCGAACAGCACAAAACCGAGGGCCTGTTTGATGATGGCGTTCATCGCGTCCGGCGCGGTGTGCAGGGTGCTGAGAAACCACAGCGTCATCGCGACAGCCGGGACGCTGCCGAGGGTCAGCCAACCGGTGATGGCCCAATCGATGTTCTTGTTCTTCCTGTGAACGAGCACGCCGCTGGATTTGGTGATGGCAGCGTACAGCAGATCAGTACCCACGGCCGTCGCCGGGTTGATGCCGAACCACAGCAGAATCGGCGTCATCAACGAACCACCGCCGACACCGGTCATGCCGACAATAAACCCCACTACCAGCCCGGCAATCACCAGGCCGAAATTTGCCAATTCCATTAAGACGTCCAGAAAAACGACAGGAAAAATCTGGCCCGCAGCATAGCGATTTTTCTTATAACCACATATATCGATGCGGTCTATCCTTATACTCCAACACCCCACTCCCCCCTAGGAGCTGCCGCAGGCTGCGATCTTTTGATCTTTAAAAAAACAGAGATCGCAACCTGCGGAAGATCCTACAGAGGTGCGTAGTCAGTGCTGGCGGCGGCCGGGTTTGAAGCTGTGCTGGCTGTTGATCCACACGGTGGCCAAGGCGATCAGGGAAAGGATCAGCAGCGCCCACGGAAATGACATTGCCCCCGCGCGATCCAGCAGCAAGCCGCCAAACAGACCGCCGCCGGCAATCGCCACGTTCCACGATGTGGTCAGCATCGCCTGCACCACATCGACATGCTCACCGGCCGAGTCCGCCGCCGAGGTCAGCAACAGCGTTGCCGAGCCGCCGAACGACAGGCCCCACACCGCCATGCAGGCGTAGATGATCAACGGCGAGGGCGCCGCGAGCGCCAACACCAACGCTGTAACGGCGAACACTGCGAGGCTGATCAACGTCAGCCAGCGCAACCAGCGATCCACCAGCAAACCAATGATCCAGATCCCCAGCAACGAGCACAGGCCGAACACCAGTAGCACCAGATCGACGCGGTCGGCCAGCCCGGCCTGCATCAGAAACGGCGCGATGTAGGTGTAGAGAATGTTGTGCCCGAGCATCCACGTCAGCACCACGAACAGCACCGGCCGCACTCCCGGCAAGCGCAATGATTCGAGCAATGGCAGACGCGCTTCGCTGCTCTGGCCCGGACGATCCGGCACAGCGATGACGATCCACGCCGCGAGGACCAGCGCCAGCGCCGACATGATCCCGAACGAGGCGCGCCAGCCGATCAACTGGCCCAGCCAGGTTCCGGCCGGCGTGCCTAGCGATAACGCGACCGGCGTGCCGAGCATGGCAATCGCCAGTGCGCGCCCCTGCTGATGCACGGGGACAATGCCACGCGCGTAACCGGCCATGATCCCCCACGACAGCCCCGCCGCCATTCCGGCGAGAAACCGCGAAGCCAAGGTCAGGCCGTAATGGCTGGAGAATGTGGTGATGGTGTTGAACAACAGGAAGCCGCCGACCGTCATCAACAACACGCGTCGTCGTGGCCAGCGCCGGGTGGCAACGGTCAGCGGGATCGCCGCGACAATCGAGCCCAACGCATACAGGGTCACCAACTGCCCGGCGAGTACTTCGCTGACGTTGAGGCCTGCGCCGATTTGCGGCAATAGCCCGGCCGGCAGCGTTTCGGTAAGGATGGCGATGAAGCCGGTCATGGCGAACGCGAGCAGCGCGGCGTAGGGCAATTTATCGGTGCGGGCGCTGGTGTCGATGCGCGTGAAATCGGCGCTTGCGGGGTCGGTCATGACAGGTGCAGCTCCTTTTGCATCTAACTTTACAGAAGATTGTATACAAATTTATCGACCGCAACTCTAACCTGTAGGAGTTGCCGCAGGCTGCGATCTTTTGACGTTGATCGTAAAAAAGATCAAAAGATCGCAGCCTGCGGCAGCTCCTACAGGGGTTCATTGCACCGGCAGGAAATTCAGAAACAGCAGACTCTGCGCGTAATTCAGGCCAATCCGGCGGTAGCGCTCATCGAACATCTGCGTGATCAAATCCAGCCGCGCGACGATTTTGCCGAACTCGGTGGCGAAACTCAGGTTACTGCCCTCCTCCGAGATTTCGTTGGAAAACAGCAGCGGCTGGCCTTCCTTGTTCTGGCGTTGCGAAAGAATCCACGTAGCTTTTTCGATATTGCGCGCGGCGTTGTGCACGAACGTCGGATTGATCGCATCTGTCATGTAGAACTCGGTGCGATTGCCATGTGCAGTGACGAGCATGCTGCCGATGGCATAGATGAAGGCACCGACGCGATCACCGAGAAACTCCGGGCTCATGGCGTAGCTGAGCGCTGCCAAGTCCTTGCGCCCGCCGAGCACCGGTAGCGGCTGTTGCTGCTCGATGGCTTGGCGCACCTGCTTAACCGCAGCATGAATGTTAAGAAATCCTGACTTGCGCAACTCGTCCGGGTTGCGCAGGTACAGCTTGGCCTGCAGACGGTAGAGACTGTTGAGGTTGTCGCGCATCGCTAGAGTGGCCATGCGGTCGACGCTGGTCTGCAGGAATTCCTGGGGCTTGCCCTCACGCATCTGGTTGAAGAAGCCATTGCCGTCCTGGTGGCTGCAACCGCTGAAAAACAGCGACGACAAACAGACCCCCAGCAGGCACGGGCGACGAAAAAAAGCAGCAATCAGGTCAAAAGCTCTCGGCATGAATTCTCGAACAGGCACGTTCCTGTGCGGCGGGAGTCACCGCATCCTGGCCATGGATAGAGCGACTGATTGCAAAAAAGTGCAGTGGTGCGCCAGCCGAACCGACCTCCGGTGAATACCCTTTGCGCAATTAGTCTGTCTTTATTGTTGAAATAAACGATTAATCAACTATAAATCCTCTTCACGCACACAAATAGCATGACTAGTACCCATGTAGGAGCTGCCGCAGGCTGCGATCTTTTGATTTTGACTCTGAAAATTACAGTCAAAAGATCGTCCGATCACGGCCCGAGCCTGCGGCAGCTCCTACAAAGGACTGCGGTGTTTAAAACAACAACAAGAAGGAAGGTCAACATGCTTCAATCCCGTCACCTGCTCACCGGCCTCGGACTGTCTTTGATGATCGCTACCCAATCCGCCAACGCGGCGGGCCTGACCGCCGAACATAAAGCCTTTGGCAAAACCAACGACGGCACGCCCGTCGAGCAATACATCCTGCGCAACAGCCACGGCATGCAAGCCACCGTCATTACTTATGGCGCGACCCTGCAAGCGCTGAAAGTCGCCGACAAGCACGGCAAGTTCGACGATGTGGTGCTCGGTTTCGACGATGTGCAGGGTTATCACAAAGGCACTGCGTACTTCGGCGCGACCATCGGCCGCTTCGGCAATCGCCTGGCCGAGGGCGCTTTCGAACTCGACGGCAAACGTTATCAAGTGCCGCAGAACGACAAGTCCAATGCCTTGCACGGCGGTCCCCAGGGCTTTGACAAAAAAGTCTGGAAGGCCAAGGAAACCAAGGACAAGGATTCGGTCGGCGTGACCCTGACCTATCTGTCGGCGGACGGCGAGATGGGCTTTCCCGGCAACCTGACCACCGAAGTCACCTATCGCCTGACCGACGACAACGAGCTGCGCATCGACTACAAAGCCAGCACGGATAAACCCACCGTGCTCAACCTGACCAACCACAGTTACTTCAACCTCGCCGGCGCCGGCAATGGCGACATCCTCAAGCAGGTCGCCACGCTCAACGCCAGTCATTACACGCCGGTCACGGCCAAGCTGATTCCGACCGGTGAACTGGCACCCGTTGCGGGCACGCCGATGGATTTCACGAAACCGACGGCGATTGGTACGCATATCAAGGCTGACCATCCGCAGCTGAAGTTTGCCGAGGCAAAACAGGGCGGCTTTGATTTCAACTGGGCGCTGGACACCAAGGGCGACGTCAGCAAGGTCGCCACTGAGGTCAGCGATCCGCAATCCGGGCGCGTTCTGCAGCTGTTCACCACCGAGCCGGGCGTGCAGTTCTACACCAGCAACTTCCTCGACGGCACGGTCAAGGGCAAGGGCGGCAAGGTCTATCCGCATTGGGGCGCGTTTACTCTGGAGACCCAGCACTATCCGGATTCGCCAAACCAACCGGACTTCCCGAGCACGCGGCTTGACCCGGGGCAGACTTACAGCCACAGCGTGGTTTTGAAGTTTTCCACCAAGTAAACCTTCGAAGATCAAAAGATCGCAGCGTGCCGCAGCTCCTACAGAGGAATACGTTCCCATGTAGGAGCTGCGGAAGTTCTCCGTCAAGTAACCTTCGAAGATCAAAGATCGCAGCGTGCCGCAGCTCCTACAGAGGAATACGTTCCCATGTAGGAGCTGCGGCACGCTGCGATCTTTTTTGCTTTTGGAACCCCGAGGCTATTCTGCTGCCCACTAAAGACACTGATTCTTCAGCCAGGAGGTTTGAATGCGTACCCTTGAGTTGGCCGGCGTGCAGGTTCCGGTGATTGGCCAAGGCACTTGGCGCATGGGCGAAGATGCCTCGGCGCACAAGCGTGAAGTGGCCGCCCTGCGTACGGGGATTGAACTGGGCATGACGCTGATCGACAGCGCTGAAATGTACGCCGAGGGCGGTGCCGAGAAGCTGGTCGGCGAAGCGATCGCCGGTCAACGTGACAACGTGTTTCTGGTCAGCAAGGTCTACCCGCACAACGCCAGCACAAAAGGCATCCCGCAAGCCTGCGAGCGCAGCCTGCGCAGGCTCGATACCGATTACATCGATTTGTACCTGCTGCACTGGCGCGGCCAGTACCCGCTGGATGAAACCGTCGAGGCTTTCGAACGCTTGCGCGAAGACGGCAAGATCGGCCGTTGGGGTGTGTCGAATTTCGACGTTGATGATCTGGAAGAACTGTCCAGCTCGGTCTGCGCCACCAACCAGGTGCTCTACAACCTCGAAGAGCGCGGTATCGAATTCGATCTGTTGCCGTGGTGCCAGCACCAGCGCATGCCACTGATGGCTTACTGCCCGATCGGCCAGGGCGGTGCCATGCTTGCCGAGCCGGTACTCAAACAGATTGCCGCTCGTCACAACGTGACCCCGGCACAGGTTTCGCTGGCGTGGATTCTGCGTCAGGATGGTGTGATTGCGATTCCCAAGGCTGTGCGGCCCGAACACGTGCAACTCAATGCACAGGCGGCACAGTTGCAACTGGACGCCGGGGATCTGGCGGCGCTGGACCAGGTTTTTCGAGCGCCACAACGCAAGCAGCGGCTGGCCATGGTCTGAGCCACCGCCGACTGGCGAGGCGTCGCGATGAGAAGCACTGATCAGTACGACCCGTTCAACCTGCAACGTTTTGTGCAGGCGCAGGACCCAGTGTTCGAGCGCGTGCAGCGTGAGCTGGATGACGGCCGCAAACGCAGCCACTGGATGTGGTTCATTTTTCCGCAATTTGCCGGACTGGGCGGCAGTGAAATGTCGCGCCGGTTCGCCATCGGCTCGGCCGAGGAAGCCCAAGCCTATCTGGCCCACGAGCTGCTCGGCGCGCGTCTGCGCACTTGCACCCAGCTGGTGCTCAATGTGCAACATCGTTCGATTGCGCAGATTTTCGGCCATCCCGATGACCTGAAATTTCATTCCTCGATGACTCTGTTCGCACAATTTGCCGCCGATGACAGCCTGTTTCAGCAGGCGCTGGATCGCTATTTCCACGGCATTCTCGATGAATGGACGCTGCAGCTCCTCGACTCAAAACAGGCCCAATTGCCCGCCGATCAAGGTTGAGAAATCGTCATCAACAAACGGCAGAATTGCATCCGCCACCGGTTGCAGCTGACGGCTGATGTAGTGGTCGTAATCAATGGCGGCGCGGCGCACTTCCAGCGGTTCCGGGCCGGCCAGGGTGATGACGTAGCTGATCCAGCCACCGTTCTGGTATTGCCGCGGCCGCCCCTGCTGCGCGTTGTATTCATCGGCGAGCCGAGCGGCGCGCACATGCGGTGGCACGTTGCGTTCGTAATCGTCGAGCGTGCGGCGCAGGCGTTTGCGATAGATCAACCGGTCATCGAACTCTCCGGCGAGGGTTTTGCGCACGTAGTCGCGGACATAATCCTGATAGGGCTCGCGCTGGAAGATCCGCTCATACAGTTCCTGCTGAAACTGCCGGGCCAGCAACGACCAGTCGGTGCGCACGGTTTCCAGGCCTTTGTAGACCATTTCGTCGCTGCCATCGGCGCGAGTAACGAGGCCGGCGTAACGCTTTTTGCTGCCCTCCTCGGCACCGCGAATCGTCGGCATGAGAAAGCGCTTGTAGTGAATTTCGAACTGCAGCTCCAGTGCGCTTTCCAGCCCGTATTCGTCCCGCACATGGGCGCGCCACCAATCGTTGACGTGTTTGACCAACGCGTGGCCGATGCGCGCCGCGTCTTCTTGATCATGCAAGCGGCGTAGCCAGACAAAGGTTGAATCGGTGTCGCCATAAATCACCGCATGGCCCTGTTCTTCGATCAACTGGCGGGTGCGCAACATGATTTCGTGGCCGCGCAAGGTGATCGATGAGGCCAGTCGCGTATCGAAGAAACGGCAGCCGCTGGAGCCGAGCACGCCGTAGAAAGCGTTCATGATGATTTTCAATGCTTGCGACAGCGGCGCGTTGTGCTCGCGTTTGGCGGTCTCGCGACCCTCGGCAACGCGCGCGACGATCGCCGGCAGACAATGCCTGGTTCGCGAAAAGCGTGCGCCGCGAAAACCCGCAACCGAGTCGGCGTCATCGGGATGCTGCAAACCTTCGATCAGACCCACCGGGTCGATCAGAAAGGTACGGATGATCGACGGATAGAGGCTTTTGTAGTCGAGCACCAGCACCGACTCGTAAAGCCCCGGTCGGGAATCCATGACAAAGCCGCCCGGGCTGGCCTGCGGTGGATTGGTGCCCAGATTCGGCGCGACGAAACCCTGACGATGCATCAACGGCATGTACAGGTGCGTGAACGCCGCCACCGAGCCGCCGCTGCGGTCGGCGGGCAGACCGGTGACGCTGGCGCGTTCGAGCAAGAACGTCAGCAGTTCGATTTTTGGCGAATATCCGCGTGACCAGTTCGCAGTCCTTGAGGTTGTATTTGGCCAGCGCCGGCTTGTCCTCGGCGAACATGCGGTTGATCTCGTCCATGCGCTGGTACGGGTTGTTGATCGCCTTGCCTTCACCGAGCAGCGTCTGCGCGACGTTTTCCAGGCTGAACGACGGAAAACTCCAGGTCGCCGAACGCAGAGACTCGATGCCATCGATGATCAACCGCCCCGCCGCCGAGGCGAAATAATGGTTACGGCTGCCGTGTTCGCGCCACTGCATTTCTTCGCCGCCACGACCGATTTTCAGCGGTACGCCAAGGCGTCGCGCGTGCTCGTGGAGGATGCGCAGGTCGAATTGCACGACGTTCCAGCCAATGATCGCGTCGGGATCGTGGCGGGCGAACCATTCGTTGAGTTTCTTCAGAATCAGCGTGCGCGAGTCGCAGTATTCGAGATCGAAATCGACAATGCTGTCGTCGCCATTCGGTGCGCCGAGCATGTACACCTGGCGTTGGCCGCAGCCTTCAAGGGCAATGGAATACAGATCACCGGTTTCTGTGGTTTCGATGTCCAGCGAGACCAGCCGCAGTTTCGGCCGATAACCGGGGTCGGGCTTGAGCTGCGCGTTGATCAGCACGCCGTCGGCATCAGGCGTTCCGCTGAACAGCACCGGTGCGGTGATGAAACGCTCCATCAGATAGCGTTCCGGCGGGCGCACGTCGGCTTCATAGATGTCGAGGCCGGCGCGATTGAACGCGGTTTCCAGGCGCATCAATTGGCCGTGCTGCTGGCAATACAGGCCCAGAACTGGCCGATGCGCAAAATCCTGCAGGGCCAGCGGGCGGAGCTCGACGTTGTTTTCGTCATGCAACAGACGCTCGGCGGCCTCACGCTGGATGGCGGGAATGAATGCCACTGATGGCTGATGCGCCAGACGCACACAGCGCGGCCCGGCGTCAGTCGCCAGCCAGAATTCGACTTCGGTGCCGGCCGGCGTATCGCGCCAATGCCGGGTCAGGACGAAGCCTTGCTGTAAATCCACCACTGCGACCTCGGAAATTGAAACTGATGGGCATTCTACGCTGCCCTTGCATCGCCCGCGTTTTCAGTGGGAATTACTTTGTGGCGAGGGGATTTATCCGGCAAATGGCGTTTTTTGTACGCTATCTGCCGCTTTGCCACCTTGCCCTGCGCCGCTGCGTCTACGATGCTTGATTAACAACGACAACACCTGAGTAACCGCCATGAAGACCGTCGCCCAACTGCTCAAGCTCAAAGATCAGAAAAATCAGGAAGTGCATCAGATCAAACCCGATCACATGGTGCTCGAAGCGCTGATGAAGATGGCCGAGAAAAACGTCGGCGCCTTGCTGGTGGTGGAAGACGACAAAGTGGTCGGCATCATCAGTGAGCGCGACTATGCGCGCAAACTGGTGTTGCATGGCCGCTCCTCGGTAGGCACGCCGGTGCGCGACATCATGGTCAAGGACGTGATCACCGTCGACACCCGACAAACCGTCGACACGTGCCTGGGCATCATGTCCGACAAACGCCTGCGCCACTTGCCGGTGGTCGAGGAGGGTCAGTTGATCGGTTTGCTGTCGATTGGCGACCTGGTCAAGGAAGCGATTGCCGAACAGGCAGAGCTGATCAAGCAGCTCGAGCAGTACATTCGCGGGGAGTGATGCCCCCATAACGCCTCACAATCCGGAGCGAACCCCGTGGCGAGGGGATTTATCCCCGATGGGTGCGAAGCGCCCCGATACCGTAGGGCCTGCTACGCAGTCCATCGTGGATAAATCCCCTCGCCACAGGGCTCGCTCCCACATTGGGTTATTGGTCAGGCTTCAGAGGGCCAATGCCGTTCGAACACCGGCGCCAGCACCGGATGGCGGTCGATTCTCTGCAGCCAGGCATAAAAGCCTGGCCGCGTCTGGCGCAGATGCTCGCGGCTGCCGGCCCAGCGGCTCACCACCGCCGCCAGCACGTCCAGCGCCCCCGGCGTTTCGTCATCCAGATACAGCTCGGCGGAAAACTGGTCGGCGAACACCTCCCAACTGAAATGCAGGCGCTGACGTGCGCCGGCGATCAGGTTCTGTCGCGCGGCTTCATCAGGTGTGATCAGCCAGCGCTCGGGGTAATCGATGATGCCGATGGCCGCGTAGCAGTTGCTGACGATGTACGCCAGACCGCGAATGGCCTGATCACGGTCTGCAGCCTCGGTCGGCAACAGGCCGGACTTGGGGAACGTCAGCCCCAGATGAATCAGGATCGCCGCACTTTCGGTCAGGGCGCTGCCATCGGGCAGTTGCAAGGTCGGGATCTGTTTCAGCGGATTGAGTTTGGCCAGCGCGTCGGCAGCGTCCGCGCCGGCTTCGGTGTCGATGAAGCGGTAGGCGATCTGGCACAACTCCAATGCCGCTTCGATGGCGGCCGCGCCGGAGTTCTTTTGCCCGTAGAGTTGATACATATCTGTTCCCCCGATAAGGCCGTTGCAACAGGGTAGATGGCTGGCTGGCCTGCTGTAGAAAATTCTGCCGATGAATCGTTCCAACTCGATGCAAAACCTGTGGGAGCGAGCCTGCTCGCGAATCCGGTGGGTCAGTCAAAGCAATGTTGTCTGGGCCGGCGCCTTCGCGAGCAGGCTCGCTCCCACAGGTTTGATCGCTGGTGTCTGAAAATTTATTTGTCCGGCACTGCATCCAATCCGCTTCGCCGTGGGTAGTCCTTGTAACAGCCACCCTTCGGCTGCCAGCGGTCTACCCTTTCTGGAGATACAACGGATGAACATCACCCAGCTGATTGGCCTCACCGGTTTACTCGCTTTCACCTCGACTTCCTTTGCGCAAAGCAGTTATCCCGACGCAATCAAAGTGCCGGATGGGCACAAGATCGCGCTGGAAACCACTGGCGTCGGCGAGATCACTTACGAATGCCGTGACAAGCCCAACGCCGCCGGGCAGACCGAGTGGACCTTTGTCGGCCCGAAAGCGGTGCTCAATGATCGCAGCGGTAAACAGGTCGGCACCTATTTCGGCCCGCCCGCCACGTGGCAGGCAAAGGACGGTTCAAAAATCACCGGCACGCAATTGGCCGTGGCACCGTCGAGCGCGGGCAACCTGCCCTATCAACTGGTCAAGGCAAATCCTGCCGAGGGCAAAGGCGCGATGAGCGGCGTGAGTTATGTCCAGCGCGTGGCGCTCAAGGGCGGCGTGGCGCCGGGCAGCGAATGCACGATGGAGAACAAGGGCAAACAGGAAGTGGTGAAATACCAGGCGGATTATATTTTCTGGGCGGCGAAATAATTTCAGGCACGTCGCAACCCCCTGTAGGAGCTGCGGCACGCTGCGATCTTTTGATTCACGATCGCAGCGTGCCGCAGCTCCTACAAGGGAATCTGTGTTGTTTTGGGGAATGTGAGCTAGATTGCACGGCATGCCTTTAGCCGAATCCACGTTCGATTACGAAGCCCGTCTCGCTGCCTGTGCCCGCGGCGAGCGTGCGGCCCTGCGCGATTTGTATGTGCAGGAGAGCCCGCGCCTGCTCGGCGTGGCCAAGCGCCTGGTGCGTGACACGGCGCTGGCGGAGGACATTGTTCATGAGGCATTCATCAAGATCTGGAACGGTGCGGCGGGTTTTGACCCGGCGCGTGGTTCGGCGCGAGGCTGGATGTTCAGCGTGACCCGGCACCTGGCCTTGAATCAGCTGCGCCGTCAGGGCCGCGAAACGCCGTTCAGCGCCGAACACGAAGCGGCGGCGCCAGATGAGGCCTTCGATGCTCACTCGGCGCGCATCCACCGCTGTCTGGAACAACTGGAGCCGCAACGTCGCCACTGCATCCTCCACGCTTATGTCGACGGCTACAGCCATGCGCAGATTTCCGCGCGGCTCGACACGCCGCTGGGCACTGTCAAAGCGTGGATCAAGCGCAGCCTCAACGCTTTGCGGGAGTGCATGGGATGAGCGGCGAATCAGCACAGGAACGCGATGAACTGGCCGGCGAATACGTGCTCGGCACGCTGTCGTTCGAACAGCGGATCGAGGTGCAACGACGCTTGGCACATGACTCCGAATTGCGTGCGGCCGTGGATGCCTGGGAGCGGCGTCTGCTGGGTCTGACCGATTTCGCCGAGCCGCAACAACCATCGGCGCAGTTGTGGCCACGAATTGAGCGCAGTCTCGGAGGGCGGAAGGACAAGAAGGCCCTCGCGTCGTGGTGGAATCTGCTGCCGCTGTGGCGCGGTTTGAGTGCCGCCGGACTGGCTGCAACCTTGATACTCGGCACGATCCTGCTGACCCAGACCACGCCGAAACCGAGTTATCTGGTGGTGTTGGTGGCGCCGCAGGACAAGGCCCCCGGCTGGGTGATCCAGGCGAGCGATTCACGGGAGATTCAGTTGATTCCGCTGGGTGTGGTCGAAGTGCCGGCGGACAAGGCGCTGGAGTTCTGGACCAAGGCCGATGGCTGGCAGGGGCCGGTGTCGTTGGGTCTGGTCAAGCCGGGGCAGGCCTTGTCGGTGCCGCTGGACAAGCTGCCGCCGCTGCAACCGAACCAGTTGTTCGAGCTGACGCTGGAAGGCGCCAATGGCTCGCCGATAGGTAAACCGACCGGGCCGATTCAAGCCATCGGCCGCGCAGTCAAAGTCCTCTGACCGAAGATCAAAAGATCGCAGCCTTCGGCAGCTCCTACAAGGGAATCGCATTCCAATTGCAGGAGCTGCCGAAGGCTGCGATCTTTTGCTTTTGGGTAATCATCATCGACATCGATGTTCACCATCACGGCAATGAAGTTCTCATAAAAAATTCCGGGCGTAACATCAGCTCCATACCAACCAACAACACCCCGGAGCACACCATCATGAAACGCCAGACTCTTCTCGGTATCGCTTTTTCGGTCTTCGCTATCAACGCTTTCGCCGCTACCCCGGTTCACACCCTGATCGCTGAAGGCGGTTCGGACAAACTGATCGAAAGCCGTTTGGCTGAAGGCGGCTCGGATCGACTGATCGAACGCCGCGTTGCTGAAGGTGGTTCGGATCGTCTGATCGAACGTCGCGTTGCTGAAGGTGGTTCGGATCGTCTGATTGAACGCCGTGTGGCTGAAGGTGGTTCGGATCGTCTGATCGAACGTCGCGTTGCTGAAGGTGGTTCGGATCGTCTGATCGAACGTCGCGTTGCTGAAGGCGGTTCGGATCGTCTGATCGAACGTCGCGTTGCTGAAGGTGGTTCGGATCGTCTGATCGAACGCCGCGTTGCTGAAGGCGGCTCGGATCGTCTGATCGAACGTCGCGTTGCTGAAGGTGGTTCGGATCGTCTGATCGAACGCCGCGTTGCTGAAGGCGGCTCGGATCGTCTGATCGAACGTCGCGTTGCCTGAATGAACGGCTGTACGCGCAACACTCCAGAGAAACCCGGCTCCCTTGGCCGGGTTTTTTATGTCTGCGCAATCAACCGGCCTTGGCCATGCAGCGCTTGTAGCGTTCGTCCACGCGTTTGGCGAACCACGCCGTGGTCAGTTTGCGCGTGATTTTCGGGCTCTGCAGGACGATCCCCGGCAACAGCGCACGCGGCAATGACTTGCCCTCCGCCTGCTCCGCCAGCTCGAATACGCGCTGATAGAGTTTGGTCTCTTCGAAATCCAGGGTTTTGCCCTTCTCCAATTGATCGCGAATGGTCGGATTGCGCATGCCCAGCGACTTGCCGAGGGTACGCACCGCCAGTTCGGTGCTACCGGGCATGATCGAGTCGTAGCGAATCAGGTCACCGTCCAGGGTCAGCGGAATACCGGAAGCGCGACTGACCGCATTTTGAAAGGCGGCATTGCGGCTGGCGTACCAACCGGCGTTGAAATCGGCGAAACGATAGAGCGGCTCGCGATAATTCACCGGGTAACCGAGCAAATGCGCGATGCCGAAATACATGCCGCCGCGCCGGCTGAACACTTCACGGCGGATCGTGCCGTCCACCGGGTACGGGTAATCCTTGGCGTGTTCCTCGGCGAATTCGATGCTGACCTGCATCGGCCCGCCGGTGTGAACCGGATTGAAGCCGCCGAACAGCGTGCGACCCATGGGCACCCTGCCGATGAAATCATCGAAGATTGCGCTGAGTTCTTTCTCGCTGCGCGCTGCGTTCAAGCGTTCGCTGTAGGTCTTGCCATTGGTTGAGCGCACTTGCAGCGCACCACTGACCAACAGGCTGGGGATATGCACCTTGGCCGCGCGGCGGTCAATTTCGTCGCGGGCAATCTTGCCCAGTCCCGGCACTGTCGGGTCGGCCTGAAAAGTCGATTCCTGCTCGGCCACGGCCAACACCGAACACAGATTTTGCGTGGTGGTGTCGATGCCTTGCGCGGCGAACGCGGCGTAGATGTCCGTGGCCCAGCCTTCGCGGTCAGCGGTTTTCGCCGGCAGCAGACGAACGATTTCAGCCTTCACTTCGGCGGGCGGACGCGGCACTGGTTCGTTGCTGCGCTGGCTGGCGCAACCGGCGAGCAGCAGCAAGGCGCCGAGGGCGATGATCAATCTTGAGGTGTGCATGCACTTTTCCAATCCGTGAACCTGCGGCCACGATACACAATCCCTGTAGGAGCTGCCGGAGGCTCGGGCCGCGATCGGACGATCTTTTGATCTTGTTTTTAAATGATAAAAATCAAAAGATCGTCCGATCGCGGCCCGAACCTCCGGCAGCTCCTACAGACGATGACAAACTGATTGCAATACGTGACTGCGAAAACCTATCATTTGCGCCTGGAGTCGCATTAGCGCAAGGAGTTCCGCGCCGCCCTTATTTTATTCATTGGCCGCCCGCCTCCAGGTAACCGACATGCCCGCTTCTGCTCGACTCGGCGTTCCTTTCCGTCCGACATTGCTTGCCCTGCTGTGCTCCCTGACCGTCACCGCTCACGCCGCTGAAGAAAACAGCAAAGCGCTGGTCCTGGACGACGTCAACGTCAATGCCCAAGCCCCGACTCCCAATGCCCTGCCCCCGGTTTACGCCGGCGGTCAGGTCGCACGCGGCGGCCAATTGGGCGTACTCGGCAATCAGGACATGATGGACGTGCCATTCAGCGCAGCGTCTTACACCGAACAACTGATCCAGGACCAGCAAGCCGAAAACGTTGCAGACGTGCTGCTCAACGATTCGTCGGTGCGTCAGGCGTCGGGCTTCTCCAACCAGGCGCAGGTCTTCATGATTCGCGGCTTGCCACTCAATGGCGATGACATTTCCTATAACGGCCTGTACGGCGTGTTGCCCCGGCAGATCATTTCCACTGACGCCCTCGAGCGCGTGGAAGTTTTCAAAGGCCCGAACGCCTTTATCAACGGCGTGACCCCGACCGGTTCGGGCATCGGTGGCGGCGTCAATCTGCAACCGAAACGCGCTGACGACGTGCCGCTGCGCCGCTTCACCACCGATATCAGCAGCGAGGGGCGCGTCGGTCAGCATTTCGACATCGGTCAGCGCTTCGGTGAAGACAACCGCTTCGGCGCGCGGATCAACCTGTCGCAGCGCGAAGGCGACACCGCCATCGATCATGAGAATCAGCGTTCCAAGCTGTTCGCGATCGGTCTGGATTATCGCGGCGATGCGCTGCGGGTTTCCGGTGACTTTGCTTATCAGAAAGAGCGGGTCAACGGGGGCCGCAGCTCGGTCAACCTTGGCACCGCCACGCATATTCCCGATGCGCCATCGGCCGACACCAACTACGCGCCGAAGTGGGGCTACACCGACATCGAAGACACTTTCGGCATGCTCCGCGCCGAGTACGATCTGAATGACAACTGGACCGCTTACGCGGCTGGCGGCGCCAAGCACACTCGCGAAGTCGGCCGCTACAACTCGACCACGCTGGTCGGCAATAACGGCGGCTCATTTACCACCGGTTCGTTCGTACCGCATGACGAAGACAACACTAGCGTCATGGCTGGCCTCAACGGCAAATTCAACACCGGCCCGGTCAGCCACAAGCTGAATTTCGGTCTGACCGGCATCTGGGCCGAGCAACGCAGCGCTTATGACTTCGACCTGACCCGTTACGCCAACAACATCTATCACCCGGTCACCACGCCAGCGCCGGTGGGCAACTTCACCGGTGGCGACAATAGCGATCCAGGCATCGTCGGCAAGACCTTCAACCGCAGCGTGGCGATTTCCGACACCCTCGGTTTCTTCGATGATCGGCTGTTGGTTACCGCCGGTTTGCGTCGCCAGCAACTGGTCGTGCAAGGTTACAGCTACGCCAGCTACGGCAGCGGCCCGCGCTCGTCGAGTTACGACGAATCGATCACCACGCCGGTGTACGGCCTTGTGTTCAAACCGTGGGAACACGTGTCGTTCTACGCCAATCACATCGAAGGTCTGGCGCAAGGTCCGACTTCGCCGACCAGCTCCGGTGGCTTCCGCGTGACCAACGGCAACGAAGTTTATGCGCCGGCTCGCTCCAAGCAGACCGAACTCGGGGTCAAGGTCGACATGGGCACTTACGGCGCGAGCCTGGGCGTTTATCGCATTGAGCAGCCAAGCGACGGCTACTGTGAAATCGACAGCGCCGCCACCTGCACCTACGTGCGCGAAGGCGAGCAAATCAACAAAGGCGTAGAAATGAATGTGTTCGGCGAGCCGATCGATGGCCTGCGCCTGATCAGCGGCCTGACGCTGATGGACACCGAGCTGAAAAACACCCTCAATGGCGCCAACGACGGCAACCACGCGATTGGCGTGCCGACCTTCCAGTTCAACGCTGGCGTCGACTGGGATGTGCCCGGCCTGCAAGGCGTAGCGCTGAATGCGCGGATGCTGCGCACCGGCGGCCAATACGCCGACGCGGCGAACAACCTCAGCCTGCCGACCTGGAACCGCTTCGACGCCGGTGCGCGTTATGCCTTCAAGGTTTCGGAGAAAGACGTGACCGTGCGTTTGGGCGTCGAAAACCTGGCGAACAAGAAGTACTGGGAATCGGCTCAGGGCGGGTATCTGACCCAAGGCGAACCGCGCGTGGCGAAGTTGTCGGGCACTATCGACTTCTAAACGTTATCCCGCATGTAAAAAGGCCCTGCAGCTTCTTGGTTGCAGGGCCTTTTTGGGTTTTGTGGTGGTTGAACCGGCGTCTTCGCGAGCAGGCTCGCTCCCACAGGGAAACGCACTCCTACAGGGGATTTGTGCTGGGTTTAAATTCCGGCCAGTGCCAGGTCCATCGCAAAATAAGTAAAGATCAAATCTGCGCCCGCGCGCTTGATAGCGCCGAGGCTTTCGCGCACTACGCGGTCCTCATCGATTGCGCCGGCTTGCGCGCCGAACTTGATCATCGCGTACTCGCCGCTGACCTGATATGCCGCCAGCGGCAGGTTCGAGGCCTGACGAATGTCGCGGATGATATCGAGGTACGCACCGGCCGGCTTGACCATCAGCGCGTCGGCGCCTTCCTGCTCGTCGAGCAACGATTCGCGCAGGGCTTCACGGCGGTTCATCGGGTTCATCTGATAGCTTTTGCGATCACCCTTCAGCGCGCTGCCACCGGCCTCGCGGAACGGGCCGTAGAGCGCCGAGGCGAACTTGGTCGAATACGCCATGATCGGAATCTGGGTGAACCCGGCTGCGTCCAGCGCCTGGCGAATCGCCCGCACCTGGCCGTCCATCGCCGCCGATGGTGCAATCACATCGGCACCGGCGCGAGCCGCGGCTACAGCTTGTCTGCCGAGGTTGATCAAGGTCTGGTCGTTGTCGACCTCGTGGTTGTGCATCACGCCGCAATGGCCGTGATCGGTGTATTCGCAGAAGCAGGTGT
Source organism: Pseudomonas fluorescens (assembly GCF_900636825.1). Lineage (NCBI taxonomy): Bacteria > Pseudomonadati > Pseudomonadota > Gammaproteobacteria > Pseudomonadales > Pseudomonadaceae > Pseudomonas > Pseudomonas fluorescens. The sequence continues at coordinate 3,856,733 of NZ_LR134318.1, forward strand.
CGGACATCACGATCATTTCCGGCACGGCGTCTTTGGCGATGCGCGACATGCGCGAGACCAGGCCGTCTTCGCGCCAGGTGTCGCTGCCGTTGGCGTCGAGATGATGGGACACTCCGAAAGTCATTACCGACTTGATGCCCGCCCGGGCGTAGCGCTCGATTTCGCTGGCCAGTTTGCGCTCCGGAATACGCTGCACGCCGGGCATGCTGGTGATCGGCACGAAGTCGTCGATCTCTTCTTCGACGAAGATCGGCAGCACCAGATCGTTCAGGCTGAATTCGGTTTCTTGGAACAGGCTGCGCAGGCTCGCATTGCGGCGCAGACGGCGGGGACGTGCTTCGGGGAACTGACTGGACATGGGGCCTTTCCTGAAAACGGCGGACGAGACGAAAGTCGTAGGGGGCGAAGCTTATGCCTTGCGGCGGTTGGCGTACAAACCTGGATCAATCAAGAGAGCGTTACCCAGCCTGCAATAATCCTCCGGTTCAATGTAGGAGCTGCCGAAGGCTGCGATCTTTTGATCTTGTTTTTAACCAACAAAGTCAAAGGATCGCAGCCTGCGGCAGCTCCTACAGGGGGATTTTGTGAGTCAGGAAGGAATAGTAAGTCCGCGGATGACGGCCGGGCGTGCGAGGAATTTTTCCAGCACACGGGTGACATTGGGGAAATTCTGAATACCCACCAGATCCCCGGCTTCGTAAAAGCCGATCAGGTTTCGCACCCACGGAAACGTGGCGATATCGGCGATGGTGTAACGCTCGCCCATGATCCAGTCGCGGCCTTCCAGACGAGTGTTGAGGACGTTCAGCAGGCGTTTGCTTTCATCGACATACCGGTCGCGTGGGCGCTTGTCTTCATAATCCTTGCCGGCGAATTTGTTGAAGAACCCGAGCTGGCCAAACATCGGGCCGATACCGCCCATCTGCCACATCAGCCACTGGATGGTTTCATAGCGCAGCGCGCCGTCCTGGGCCAGCAACTGGCCGCTCTTGTCGGCCAGATAGATCAGAATCGCCCCGGATTCGAACAACGGCAGCGGCTGGTTTTCCGGGCCGTGGGGATCAAGGATCGCCGGGATTTTGTTGTTCGGGTTCAGCGAGAGAAATTCGGCCGAGGTCTGATCGTTGATGTCGAAACCAACGCGATGCGGCTCATACGGCAGGCCGATCTCTTCGAGCATGATCGACACTTTGACGCCGTTGGGTGTCGGCATGGAGTAGAGCTGAATCCAGTCTGGGTACTGCGCCGGCCATTTTTGCGTGATGGGGAAAGCGGACAGATCGGTCATGGGAAGCATCCAGTCACAAATTGAACCCCGATCATAATGTAGGCGCTGCGCAGCCTGCGATCTTTTGATCTGAAGCCTTAGACCGGGGGCGACAGATCGCAGCCAGCGGCAGCTCTTCGACAAACCGTAACATCCTGTCGCTAACCTGCGGCCAAGCTCTGGGACATTGCCGTTAAAGTGCGACGCACTTGTCCGAATCGAACCAAACGGCCTCAGAGGACTCTGAGCTATGACTTTTTCGCAGAGGAAGCTGTTCACGACAGGGAAAACACCCGGCGCTGGGAGCCCGCGGTGTAAAGGTTTGTCAGCCTTAACCGAATTTGCTGAAGAACCTCTTATTACATGACGAATCTTTTGAGTTTCGCCAAACGCTTCAAACATCGCGCCTACGTAGCCCTGCCTTCCCTGCTGGCGGTCAGTGCGTTGTTCCTGTCCCTCGAGTCCAGTGAAAGCCGCGCGCAACCGGCCGACGGCACGCAAACGCTGGTGTTTCTGCGCCATGCGGAAAAACCCGAGGGCGGTCTCGGTCAGCTCAACTGTCAGGGCTTGAATCGGGCGATCGATCTGTCGACGTTGCTGCCGGAGAAATTCGGCAAGGCCGATTACGTGTTTGCCGCCAACCCGACGCGCAATGTCGAGGAAGGCGAACTGGATAATTCCTACAGCTACATTCGCCCGCTGATGACCATCAGCCCGGCGGCGATCAAGCTGGGCCTGCCAGTCAACATCGAGTTTTCCGCCAACGACACCAGCGATTTGGCGCGCGAACTGCTCGCGGACAAATATCACAACTCGACGATCTACACCGCATGGTCGCATGGCTATCTGCCGGAACTGATCAACAAGGTCGCCGGCAAAGCGGTCGGCGAGGCGCAGGAGATCACCGACGACTGGTCCGGCGACGATTTTGACTCGCTGTACGTGCTGACCCTCACCTGGCACAACGGCAAGGCCAGCCTGCAAAGCCACAGCTACAAGCAGGGGCTGGATCATGGCAACGAGTCTTGCCCGACCTGAGTTTTGTGGGGGCCGGGCCGGCCTAATCGCCAGCAGAGCTGGCTCCCACGGGTTTGTGTACACAGCAAATCACTGTGGGGGCCAGCAAAAAACCTCAAACCCTCTGATTCACCCGCTGGCGCAGATACTCGATCACCGCCCCGCGCTCGCCGGCGAATTCGATCCGCCCGCCCTTCTTCTCGCGCTGAAACACATACATCGGGTCGTAATACTCGCGCAGCAAGCCCTCGATCCAGCCGCGATGCAGATCCACCGCACCGCTGCGTGCCTGCTCGATCAACGCCTGTTCCATCAACAGCAACATCCGCTGATGACGCTCGCCACCCAGGCGTTTCTGCACATTGTTCAGGCTTTCCAGCAAACGCTCCGAGAACAGCGTGAAGCCTTCCTCGCCATGCACCGCGCAAAACTCAGCCGATAAATCCACCACGTAATCACGCAGGATCCGCTCGACGCGATCTTCAAACCGATCTTCCAGCCAGACCATCGGGTATTGCTGCATGCCCTGATACAACGGCAGCGGCAAAGCACAACTGCCGACCACACGGCTCTCATCCTCCAGCACGAACTGTTCGATGCCCGCATCGCGCTTCTTCAGAACGTCGATGGCCAGCCGGTTTTCGAAATCGATGTTCGACGGCTGTGCCGTGGCGCGTTTGCCGAAACTGGAACCGCGATGATTGGCGTGGCCCTCTAGATCCACACCGTTGCGCAACTGCACCAGCACTTCAGTTTTGCCGGTGCCGGTCATGCCGCCGAGCAAGACGAAATCGCATTGCGCGATGGCTTGCTCAAGGGTGTCGATGAGGAAGTTGCGCATTGCCTTATAGCCACCAGCGACCCGGGGAAAGTCGATGCCCGCCTCGTCACGTAACCACTGTTGGGTGATCTGCGAACGCAAGCCGCCGCGAAAACAATAGAGGTAACCGTCCGGATGAGCGCGGGCGAAATCGGCCCACGCCTGGATCCGCTCGGCCTTGACCGCACCGGACACCAATTGATGGCCCAATTCGATGGCGGCCTGCTGACCATGTTGCTTGTAGCAGGTGCCGATTTTCTGCCGTTCGAGGTCGTTCATTAGCGGCAGGTTGATCACACTGGGAAACGCGCCTTTGTGAAACTCGATCGGCGCGCGGGCGTCCATCAGCGGTCGGTCGTGGAGAAAAATATCACGGTAGTCGTTGCAGTCGCGGAGCATCACAGCACCTCGACTGCGGTCGTCTGTCGCTCAACCAGCTCGCCGATAGGCGTCAGATTCAAACCCAGCTGCGCCGCAACGCTGAGAAATTCGTCGTTGCCTTCCGGGGTGACGGCGATCAGCAAACCGCCGCTGGTCTGCGGATCGCACAAGACCCGCTTATGCAGCTCTTGCACACGCCCGACCTTGCTCGAATAGCTGTCGAAATTGCGCAGCGTGCCGCCGGGAACACAACCCTGATCAAGGTAATACTCGACGCTGTCCAGGCGGGGCACACGGTCGTAAGCGATGCGCGCGGTCAGATTGCTGCCATCCGCCATTTCCACCAGATGCCCGAGCAGGCCAAAACCGGTGACGTCGGTCATCGCCGTAACCCCGGCGAGTTTGCCGAAACGGCTGCCGGGCTTGTTGAGGGTGCACATCCAGTCACGGGCCACGCCGACGTCTGAAGCACGCAATTTGCCTTTCTTTTCAGCAGTAGTAAGGATGCCGATGCCCAGCGGTTTGGTCAGGTACAGCAAGCAACCGGCGGTGGCGGTGTCGTTGCGCTTCATGTGGCGCTTTTCCACGAGGCCGGTGACGGCAAGACCGAAAATCGGTTCAGGCGCGTCGATCGAATGCCCGCCCGCCAAGGTAATGCCCGCCTCATCACACACCGCGCGGCCGCCACGGATCACTTCGCGGGCGACTTCCGGGGCCAGCACATTGACTGGCCAACCCAGAATCGCAATCGCCATCAGCGGATCGCCGCCCATGGCGTAGATGTCGCTGATGGCGTTGGTCGCGGCAATGCGGCCGAAGTCGAACGGGTCATCGACAATCGGCATGAAAAAGTCAGTGGTCGACACCACACCGCGCTCGGCATCGATCTCGTACACCGCTGCGTCATCGCGCGAGGCATTGCCCACCCACAATTTCGGATCGAGATTCTGGGCGCCGCTGCCGGCCAGAATCACTTCCAGCACCTGCGGGGAAATCTTGCAGCCGCAACCGGCGCCGTGGCTGTATTGGGTCAGACGAATCGGCTCACTCATGGGGGAGTCTCTGGCTGGAAATGACGCCGATTCTAGCAGAGCGCAGGATTGCAGATTTTGCTGACTGTCAGGGCCCCTTCGCGAGCAGGCTCGCTCCCACAGTGTTTTGTGTCAGGCACAGTCAGTCAGTCTGCTGGCGATAGCGATCGCCTGATTGGCGGGAAACCCACTGCTTCACACAGGAACCACCCTGATCAAAGCCTTGCCTCGCTACGCCCGGCCGCGCTGCACCTCGGCAAAAATTTCGGTAATCGGCCGTCGCGGCTGACGCCTCTGCATCTGCCGCACCTGCTCGCTCAATCGCAGCAATTCTTCGCTGGGCTTGGCCCACTGCTCTTTCGGCAATGGCTCAGACCATTCGCGCATGACCTCGGGCAACGCCTGCTTGCCGATTCTTTCGAGGCGGCGCACTTCCCATTCGACGAGGCGGTTGGGAATCGTCCATAGCGTCATGACGTGATAGAGGTACCAGAAAAACCCCGAGAGCCTTGTCCGTGTCCCTTCGCGAATTTGCCGGTGCATGCGCGCGCGGGCGTTGCGGAAGTTGTGCAGGCCTTCGTGAGGAGGGTCGTCGGGGCCTTGCAGATCTTGCAGGTCTTGAATGGATTTGAGGTCGTTGACTTCGTACTCCATGTAGCCGCGAATTGCTTCCCAGTGGCTGATCGCGAGCTCCAGGCTGGCGCATTGGAATTCGAGGCTGGTGAGAGTTTCGCCGTGATGGAAACCGATGCCCATGCCGTATTGGCGATGGATGCCGAATTGGGTGGCGCCTTGGGCTTCGATGACCCATGCGGACAGCGATTCCCATGGGACGAAGACTGGTTCGGTGGCGCCCTCGGGCATGAAGCAGACTTCGCGGCGTTGGCGGTTGAAGCGGGTTGGGATGAGGGAGAGGCGTTTTTTGTGGACGTGGTGCCAGACGCCTAGGCCGATAAGTAAAATCAAAGGGCTGCTGATCAATTCATTCTCATAGGCCACTTCGAATACACCAACCATTGACTCCCAAATCGCCTCGTTTCCATAGCCGAAAATAATGCCCAGCAAACCGGTAAACAAAGGGAATAAAACGAGGACTATAAAAGTACCTGCAGTCGTCCCGCCGATAATTAGCTGCCACGGAAATACCTCTAAAGAACCGAGACCAAAGTCCATGTATCCGTCATTGAAAGTTCCAATGTAAGGCCCGTAAGGTGGCATCAATGTCGGCAATGGCAATGGTGCGAGATAGGTAATTTTTCCGCTTGGGAACGGCTGACTATCACCCGCTTTTTTAACCCCCTTATATTCCGAAGTATAAAGAGGATTATTGTAATTGTTCAGCATGGTCAGCCCAGTCGAGATATTGAGTTTCTACCAGCAAAACCGGTGGATTTTTCTTAACCGAGCCGGGAATAACTACAGCAAAATGGCCGGTATCCCGAGGGTCGATATGAATGACGCGAGTTCGTGACTCTGCCTTGCCTTCGCCATTGACGGTTTGAATACATACGGCAAGTTCGAGCGTTTCCTTTGCAGGTGAGTATTCAGAATCGGAACGGATGGGGTATTGAAGGCAGAGCACCAAACCATCCGGCGAAGATTTCACGATTCGCAGACTGCTCAATATTTCCTCACTGATGACTTCCTTGTGCTCTTGCGGCAAACCGCGACCGTGTAGCGGCATGAGAAGCCGATGGGCGCCGATTCCCAAACGATGGCTCGGTTTACCGTTCAACGGCGGCGTAAGATCATTTAGCGCCAGCCTCGGCAAAACCAAATGAATATCCGCCGCGCCAAAAGCGAGAAAGGCCGGACGATGCAGGAAGGATTCGAGATCCAGGTCGTGGCGCTCGCTGACCACTTCGATCTCGACCGCATAGGTTTGATTAAGCGCTTCCGTGGCGCGGAATTCGGCGACTTGCAGATCGTGCGCAACGCCTTCGATCTCGAGAGTGAAAACCGCGGATTTGCCATGGGTGAGCATCCAGCTGTCCCTGTGTCAGGTTGAAACAGCGGACTTTGAACAGGGTTATCGAATCCGTGGAGTCAGACGGCTCGATGTTTTACGTAGGACGCAGGCGATCAGGAAACGACTGACAGCCAATCCGCATAAGTCCTACGGAAACGTCTGGCAATAGCGTTGTTTCCAGGAAAAAATCCGATTTTTCGGGCAGCGAAAAGTCCTTCAGCCTCAGGCCGTAACTGACCGCTCGTCGAAAAAGCGTTCTCACCTGTCAGATCTGACAGGTGACGCGAGTCGTCGCTTGGCATTAGCTATCGCCATGGCAACCTGCCTTCTGGAGATGGCGATGAACACCAAAGCCCGTACGATCGAAACGTTTGACCTCGGCGTGCCCTATGCCCCTGAAATGGTTGAGCTGGAGCCTGCCGACGCCATATTCCACGGCGGTGTTTCAATTGAAGATGCTACGGCTTCCAGCGGTTTTCTGGTGCTGTCTCTGGCATATCGCGAGCAGTCCGCTAACGACAGGATCACGCTATATCTGAATGACGAAAATGTTGCCGATACCACCGTTGCCATAGGCAAGGAGGCCGACAACATCCCTTTGCTCATTCCGGCGGGACTTTTCCAGAAAGGCGAAAACCGCATCAAGTTCGGCGTCAAACGGACGTCCAGCAATGAAAGCTTCAGCAAAGAATTGATTCTGCTGCACCGCAACTCACCGCCAGGCGACAATCCTGCGGTGCTCGACATCAAGATCAGCCACACCAGCATTGGCCCAAGTGAAGCGGAGAAAGTATCCGTGACCGTTAGCTACAAAAACATGCAGTGGTATGACCGCATAGTTGTCGACTGCAACGGCGTACAAGTGCCTCATCAGCTGCTGCCTGACAGCACCTCGCCTCTGCCAGCGGTACCGAAGAGCGTGCAGATCCCGATTCCGAAATCGGTGCTGGAACAGAGCGGCGACGATTCCGACTTCGAATTCAAATACCGCGTCACCGACTACCTGAGCAATGCCTCGCAGTGGTCGAGGATTGTCACCGTCGATGTTCATCTGGATCGCTTCGAATTGCCGATGGCAACGCTTCGCGAAATTGCCACCGACGATAGCGATGACCCGAGCGTTGTTGATCTGGAAAAAATGAAGGGTGGGCCGCTTTGGGTATTGGTTCATTTGGTGGACACGGTATGGCGATCAGGGGATACGATTCGCCTGGCATTTACCGCTGAACTGGACGGCAAAGTGGTAGCTTTTCATGAAGAAAAGTTGGCTTTGAACAAAGTGCCAAATCAACTGGCGAGAGAGATTCCCAATGCGAAAGTTGTGGCTGACAGCAATGTCAGCCTGATTTATCAAATGATCCGTGGCGAAGAAGTCATTGCCACTTCCACGCCTGCCCTTGCACAAGTCATAGGTGCCAATGCCATAAAATTACCGCCCCCTATTTTACGGGCACCAGCGGTGAATCCTATCGATGTTATCGCCCATCCACACGGCATAAAACTTCGAATCAAATATCCGGAAGCGCAGAGTGGCGACCGCGCACGCTTGGTGGAAGTGCGTGCGCCAGCGGGCACGCCCCAGTTCCCGTTGAAGTCGTTCGGTATTCAGAATGTGGTGGATTTCGAACTCGGACCCGCGTTCTTGGCAGCCAGAATGGACAAGGAGTTGGAGTTCAGATGGAATTTGAATCGGGGGGGACATCAGATTGCGAAATCCGCGCTGCTAAAATTAAAGGTGCAAACGGTTGCAGACGCAGACATCAGACTTCCTGAACCACTTATTTTGGAAAAAAAAGGTGAGGAACTCGCACTGATCGATTTTGAAGGCGACGCAACATTCCGCCTTGCAAGATGGACCTTTATCGGACTCGGCCAAATGGTTTCAGCCACATTGACAAGTAAAAATATTACTTCACTTCCGATCCTGACGAATTACAAAGTAACGGACATGGACCTGTTAAACGGCTTGGAGAAGCCTGTCTCTCGCGAATGGCTTGCGCGATTATCTGACGGAGTGCCAATCACACTTGAAAGCGAAATTTCGACCACACAGGACAACGCTATAAAATTGAAAGAAAACACAGCCGTTATTAGAAACATTAAACTCTCTTCCGGAATCGAAAAGTGGGATTCCCCACCTATCTCCTATCAACTTCAGCTTAATACACCAATGCCGTTGAACAGCGGAATCATCATCGAACTACTTAGCACGCTGTCCAACGTCCATATCGGGTATTATGATGGATACCGAAGTCTATATTATAAAAACAATACTAAAGCAAAATTTTCTTGGAACTCAGTGACAAAGCAAACAAGAATTTCGACAATGTCGACTCATTCACCCAATCACAAAATAACTTTTTATGACAGATTAGATTTAGTCATAGAGACTCTGAACATACCAACGAGCATTGTAAACGTGACGACTTTGGATTACAAAGCTCCCACAGGGCGTCTTATCTCCTACTTTATTATTGAATCGCTTCAGGAAACCCCTGATCCAAACAGAGATTCAGGCTTCCTGATAACTTCTATCGAATGGTTGAGCTGACACCAGCAAGGGGCTCAAAAAAACAAGCCGTTCCGTATTAAAATTACCTTTTATCTTGGAAAAGCTAGTTCCGGCGCAGCGGTTTTTTCCAGCGGATGTTACGCTGCATTGCTGTCAAGCTGGAACAAGTCTTTTAGTCGTGCGCACACTGAGTTCTGCGCGTTTGATAATCCGGTAAAAGCTGCGGCATGCTGCGGTCTTTTAACCTCACTGTCTGAAGAACAAGAGCAAAAGATCGCAGCGTGCCGCAGCTCCTACAGTTGGGGTTCGGGTGGATCAGGGAATGAGGATGATCTTGTCACCAGCGCCTTGATTCACCTCGGCATAACGCGCAACACCTTCCGCCAGTGGCGATTCCACCAATCCCTGCGGCAGCGGCAACGATCCCTCGTCGAAGAAGCGTCCAAACTGTTCCAGCATCGCCGCGCACGCTTGAACGCCGTACAGCAGCGAATTGATGCCGACCACCGAACCGCCCTTGCGATACAACGCCAGGGCCGGCAATTGCACGTGGCCGTCGACGGGCGCGGCGATGATTGCGATGCGGCCGAAAGTGGCGAGTGCCGCCACTGACGCCGGCAGCCAGAAGCCGGTGGTGTCGAAGATCACATCGGCGCCGCCGCGATACACCGCGTTGACTTGCGCGCCGAGGTCTTCGGGTTGATCCAGTTGCAAGGTTTGATAACCCTGTGCCTGCAAGTCCTTGACCTGCTCGGGCCGTCGCGCCGCTGCCAACGACTGCGCGCCGCGCACTTTGGCTAATGCCAGGGCCGCTGTGGCGACCGCCCCGCCGCCGATGACCAGCAACCGGGTTTCGGCGGTTACGAGGCTGCGTTCCAGCGCGTCCCATGCCGTGGTGTAGGGCACGCCAAGGCTGGCGGCCTGGGTGAAACTCAAGTGCGACGGTTTATGCGCCACGCCATTGGCCGGGAGTTTGACGAATGCTGCGTGGGAGCCGTCGGCAAAAAAGCCCAGCTCGCGACCGGTGCCCCAGACTTCCTGGCCGATCAACGCCTGAGAGCCCTCGACCACCACGCCGGCGAAATCGCGGCCGGGGATGCGTGGCAACGTCGTGTAGGGAAAGCGACCAAGCACGTTCTTCACGTCGCTGGGGTTCAGGCCGGCAGCCTTGATCTGGACCAGCACTTCATCAGGGCCGGGCACCGGAGTCGGCACGTCGACATAGCGCAGGGAAGACAGGTCGCCGGTTGTATCGAATTGCAGGGCTTTCATAAGCATTTTCACCGAAGAGAAAAAGGATAGTCAGGACAGCCAACCGGCGACCAGTTGCCGCCCCATCGGCCACAACTGCTCACCGGCCAACATGCCGAGCAAGCCCACCAGAGCGATGGCTGGCGGCGCGGGAGAACGGAAGTCGAGCGCGCCGTAGAGCAGGCCCACGCCCAGGCCGATGGCCAGCGAGATCAGGTAATTCATGGAGAGCAACTCCGCCGTTGCAAAGGAATGAGCGAAGTTTAAGGAGGCGTGGCGAAGATCATCGGTCAACGACTTCTGAATTTCGGCCAAATCCAAAAGGTCACCACAGGTCCCTGTAGGAGTGAGCCTGCTCGCGATAGCAGAATGTCAGTTAACTAATCAACATCTGAAAGACCGCTATCGCGAGCAGGCTCACTCCTACAGAGGTTGCGTTCAGGCCGGAATAAATTGCGAGGGCGCAATACCGAGTTCGCGGCGGAACATGTCGCTGAAGCTGCTGGGGGAGTAGCCGAGGTCGCGAGCGATTGCACTCACCGCTACGCCTTGGATCAACGCCGCCACGGCCGTCGCCAGTTGCACCTGACGCCGCCATTCGGCGAAGCCCATGCCGAGGCTGTCCTTGAACAGCCGCGCCAACGTACGCACGCTGGCCCCGGCGTTTTCAGCATGCTGCTCGAAAGGGATGTCGAGCGACGGCGCAGCCATCACCGCCTGACACACGTTCAGCAAGCGCCGATCAGAAGCATCCGGCATCGGGATCCGCAGCGGTGAACGCCTGGCGCGGTTCAGTTCCAGCAGTGCCAAGCCGACCAAGGCCTCGTAATAGGCGGGCTCAGCGCTGTCGCCCTGCGCAACCAGCGTGACGATCAACTCGCGCAGCAGCCCGCCCACTTCAATCACCTGCACGGTTTTATCCAGCGTCGCCGCCAACGCCGGCCGCAGGTAGATATTGCGCATCTGCAGATCCGACACCACGCGGATCCCGTGTGGCACACCGGGCGGCAACCACACCGCGCGCTGCGGTGGCACCACCAACGCCTCGTTCGGCGTCTCGACCCACATCACTCCGCTCATCGCATACAGCAACTGGCCCCAGACATGCTCATGCGGCTCGATGAACAAGCCACGCGGATAGGTGCGCGCCAGCGGTTGCACCGGCACATCGGTATCAGTCAGGTCGGGCGGTGCGGCGAGAGCCATGGGCGAGCATTCATTGGGGTTGACGGGGAAGCCATGGTAACCAGCGCGCCCATGCGTCGCCAACGATAGATACCGTCGGACAATCCAACTGAATTTTCCGCTCCCAGCGCGATCCGTTTAATACCACAGGGAGGAATACGGGCTTTATGAACAACGCAAAACTCTTCGTCATCGACTACACACTGCATGGCACGCCCAAGTCGTTCATTATCCGCTCGGACAAAATGGACAACGCTGAAGCGTGGCACTGGGCAAGCTGCGACGCCGGGGTCGGGCGTATCCCGCGTTTCGGTCGTGAAAAGGTGCAGAAAACCAGCAAGCCGATGGCGGAAAAGTTCGGGGTGGAAAACGTCATTTGGCGCCAGACCAACTGAACGCATTATCGTGACCGGAAGAAGGGGAACCGCTTGATGACCGATACCTATCACCCGGCCCGACTGGACTACGGCCTGACCACGTTCTTCGGCCAGATCAGCAAGACGGTCGATTGCGAAGTCGCGCTGGAGACAGTGGCGGACAATCCTTACCGCTTCACCTTATGCGTCAAGGCGCCGGTGCCGGATGATCTCGACCAAGCGAAAATCGTTGTCGTCAAAGTCGAGGGCCGAACGCTGCAAGGGACGGTGCGGCACGTCGAGCGCCTCGATGACGAAAGTCTGAAACTGCAAGTGGAGCCTGATTAGGCTCCATTTTTTTTGCACTGCCCCCTGTAGGAGCTGCCGCAGGCTCGGGCCGCGTTCGGACGATCTTTTGATCTTTTTTTTTCAAAAAACCAAGATCAAAAGATCGCAGCCTGCGGCAGCTCCTACAGGGGCATGTGGCGGACCGGTTTAATCAGCGGCGCGGGAGCTGCTGCGATACATGAACACCAACGCCGCCGCCAGACACACCATCGCCAGAATCCGGCTCGAAGACAGCTCAATCGCCGGATTGCCCAGCCAGCCGAAATTATCGATCAGCATGCCCATGCCCAGCTGCCCGACAATCACCGCCACCGTCGCCACGGCCGTTCCGACGACCGGCACCGCCCCGACCATTACCATCATGTAAACCACGCCGAACAAGGCGCCTGTCAGTTGCCACTTTGGCACTTGTAGCAGACTCATCGACTGCGCCGGCTCGAAAAACAGAATCAACAAACCGGTCACCACCGCACCCACGGCGAAAGTCAGGAAACTGCTGCGCAACACGCCAACGGTTTCGCCCAAGCGCCCATTGATCGCCGCCTGCACGCTCAATACCGCGCCCGCCAACACCACCACAGCCAACAAAATAATCAGACCCATCACTCACCCCCGCGCAATCAGAACCAACGCCACCACAATCAAGCCCAATGCCAGCCAGCGCTCAGCATTGACCTTCTTGCGCGCCGCGCCGAACCAGCCGAAGTGGTCGATCAACACGCTTTTGCCGACCTGGCCGGACAAAATCGCGATCATCGTCATGGCGATGCCGATATGCGGCGTCGCCAGCGTCAGGACCACCACATAGATCGGCCCGAGAAAGCCGCCGATCAATTGCCAGCGCGGCAGCTGGGTCAGTGCGGGCCCTTTTTGCGGACCAGCAAACAGCAGCAGCAAAAACAGAATCGCCGCGCCTACGCCAAAGATGCTCAAGGTCGCCCACAAATGCCCGACCTGTTCGCCCAGCGGCCCGAGCAATCCGGCTTCCACCGACAAACCCATGCCAGCGAGAATCACCAGCGGCAGCAACAACAAGCGCAACACCGACTGCTTCACCGGCGCGGCGACAGCGCCTTCTTCCAACGTCTGCATAACAATCTTCCACACTGATAAACGATGGCGCGGATTATCGGCTGGCGCAGCTTTGCGATAAATGGGAGCATCCTGACAACACTTTTGCGCAATTCGCACAGCAGGCTGACCATGCACGGGCTCAACGAATTAGGATTCAAGGCACTTCGGCTGTTTGTGGCTGTGCTCGACCAAGGCAGTTTTTCCGAAGTTGCCCGCCGCGAAGGCGTGGCGCCCTCCTCTATTTCCCGGCAGATCCAGTTGATGGAGCAGGCGCTGAATCAGCAATTGCTTTACCGCCACACCCGCGCCGTCACCCCGACCGAGGCCGGGCGCATGCTCGGCCATCATGCGCGGCTGGTGCTCGTGCAACTGGAAGAGGCCGAACAAGCCTTGCAGGAGCAGCAAAGCGAACCCACTGGCCTGGTGCGCATCAACGCCCCGGTGGTATTCGGCCAGCGACATCTGACGCCGTGGCTGGGCCAGCTGTGCGCGCGCTATCCGAAGCTGCAGCTGGATATCCAGCAGACCGACCACTATGTCGACCCGATGCAGGAAGGCGCAGACCTGCTGTTCCGCATTGGCGCATTGCATGACTCAAGCATGCAGGCGCGAATCATCGCACCGCATCGCTTTCAGATTGCCGCGAGCCCGGCCTATCTCAAACGTCACGGCACCCCGCAGCATCCCGAAGAACTCGCGCGACACCAATGCCTGGCCTACAAAGGCGCCGCCGGCCAGCAGCGCTGGTTTTTCCGGAGCGAGGGCGAGGACTGGACGCCGTATGCGGTGAAAGGGCCGATCACCGGCAACCACGCCGACACCCTGACGCAAGCCGCCGAACAGGGTTTGGGGCTGGTGATGTTCCCGTCATGGCTGATTGGTGAAGCGGTGCGCGCCGGCACGCTGGTGCCGGTGCTGAGGGACTATCAGGTCTCGAACAGTCCGGAGCCGCAGCAGATTGCCGTGCTGTGGCCGGGAAGTCGGCGGTTGTCGGTGAAGGTGAGGACGGTGATTGATTTTTTTGTCGAGTGCTTTGGCGAGATTCCCTATTGGGACAGAGCCTGAAGATCAAGAGCCCCTCACCCTAGCCCTCTCCCGGAGGGAGAGGGGACCGACCGAGGTGTCCTACCTCCTGGCACCGACCTGAAAAATCGCGTCGATTATGGATTCAAAGCAGGACTTTCAGGTCGGCGTAATCCCGCAATATCCCCCAATCGGTCCCTCTCCCGCAGAGAGAGGGAGCGACCGAAATGTCCTACCTCCTGGCACCGACCTGAAAAATCGCGTCGATTATGAATTCAAAGCAGGACTTACAGGTCGGCGTAATCCCGCAATATCCCCCAATCGGTCCCTCTCCCGGAGGGAGAGGGGACCGACCGAGGTGTCCCATCTCCTGGCACCGACCTGAAAAATCGCGTCGATTATGGATTCAAAGCAGGACTTTCAGGTCGGCGTAATCCCGCAATATCCCCCAATCGGTCCCCTCTCCCTCTGGGAGAGGGCTAGGGTGAGGGGCTTTTCACGTCTTCAAATACGGAACTGGCCGACCAGTTTACCCAGGCGCTGACCAAGTTCTGCCAGACTGCGCGAAGTCTGCGCGCCCAATTGCGTTTCATCGGCGACGCTGTCCACCGCCACCGCGATCTGATGCACGCTGCGGTTGATTTCCTCGGCCACCGCCGTTTGCTCTTCCGCCGCGCTGGCGATTTGCGCGTTCATTGAGTTGATCGTCGCAATCAATTGCGCCATCGCATCCAGCGAGGCGCCGGCCTGGTTGGCCTGTTGTGAAGTACCGTCACCTGCCTCACTGGAACGGCGCATTGCTTCCACCGCCGACTGCGTGCCGGCCTGCAAGCGGTCGATCATGCCCTGAATTTCCTGGGTGCTGATCTGCGTACGGCTGGCCAGAGCCCGCACTTCATCCGCCACCACCGCGAAGCCGCGTCCAGCCTCACCGGCGCGCGCCGCTTCAATCGCCGCGTTTAGTGCAAGCAGATTGGTCTGCTCGGCAATCGAGCGGATCACTCCGAGCACGCCGACGATCGACGTCACGTCCTGCTGCAGACTGTCCAGCGACACGCCGCTGCTGCGGATGTCGTCGACCAGCGCGTGAATCTGTTTGATGCTGCCGGCCACCACGCGTTTGGCGCTCTGGCCTTCTTCGTCGGTTTGCTGGGCGGCAACGGCGGCGTTCTGCGCGCTCTTGGCGACTTCCTGAGCGGCGGCGGACATTTCATTGATCGCCGTGGCGACCTGATCGGTCTCGTGGCGCTGACGCTCCATGGCCTGATCCGAGCGCTGGGCCTGTTCCGAGACCTGCGTGACCAGCCCGGTCAGTTGCGTGGTCATCTCGGTAATCTGCCGCACCAGCCCGTGGATCTTGTCGACGAAACGGTTGAACGAGCCGGCCAGTTCGCCGAGTTCGTCCTGGCTGGTGATGTTCAGCCGGCGGGTCAAATCGCCCTCCCCCGCGGCAATGTCGTCGAGGTTGGCTTTCATCAGGGTCAACGGCCGCAGGATGGTATTGGCCAGCAGCATGCCCGCCGCCGCGATCACCAGCAGCACCAGCGCCGCAACCCCGACGATGCTCAGCACCACGCCTTGCACGCGCTCCTGCACCTGCGCTTCGACCTGCGCCACTTGCGCTTCGATGCCATCGAGATTGACCGAAGTACCGACCGCCATGTCCCACTTCGCCAGGTATTCGGTGTAACCCAGTTTGGGCACCAGCACTTTGGCGTTGCCCGGCAGCGGCGAGCTGTATTGCAGATAATGAGTGCCGTCCTTCGCCACTTTGACCAGGCCGAGATTGACGTAGACGCCGTTGGGGTCGCGGTTGTCCTTGAAACTTTTGCCCACGCCGTCGGGATCGTTGGCCTTGAACAGGCGCACGGTCTCGGAGTCGTAGCCGAAGAAATAGCCGTCCTTGCCGTAGCGAATGCCCGAAAGCAACTTGATCGCCTGCGCCCGCGCCTCGTTATCCCCGGGCGCGGCCGCGTCGTACAGCGGTTTGATCGTGGTCATGGCCACGGCGACGTAACTTTGCAGGGTGGCCTTGGCGTCGCTGAGCAGACGCTCGCGGGTTTGTTCGACTTCCTTGCGCGCTTGTTCCTGAAGGATCAACAGCGTGGTCACGCTGATCACCAGCGCGAAGAGCAACACCGGGAAAACCGCGAGGGACAGGACTTTAGCCTTGAGACTCAGGCGCATTGTAGGGGCTCACTCTTTTGATTTTATTGGCGTGGTTAAAGGCTTTAACGGCACGCCGAAGCAAAAGTTGAACGCGCAAAAAAAGATCGCAGCCTGCGGCAGTTCCTACACCGATCTCTGTAGGAGCTGCCGCAGGCTGCGATCTTTTGATCTTCCCAGGGTAATCAGAGAACCATCGCGGCCACCCAGCCGAACACCAGCAGCGGCAGGTTGTAATGCAGGAATGTCGGCACCACGGTGTCCCAGATATGGTGATGCTGGCCGTCGATGTTCAGGCCGGAGGTCGGGCCGAGGGTCGAGTCCGAGGCTGGCGAACCGGCATCGCCCAGCGCACCGGCGGTGCCGACGATGCAGACAATCGCAAGCGGGCTGAAGCCCAGTTGCACGCACAGCGGCACGAAAATCGCCGCCAGGATCGGCACCGTCGAGAACGAAGAGCCGATGCCCATGGTCACCAGCAAGCCCACCAGCAGCATCAACAACGCACCGATAGCCTTGCTGTGATTGATCCACGCCGCCGACGATTCGACGAGCGTCTGCACTTCGCCGGTGGCTTTCATCACTTCGGCAAAGCCCGAGGCCGCGATCATGATGAAGCCGATCATCGCCATCATCTTCATGCCTTCGGTGAACAGATCATCGGTCTCGCGCCATTTGACGATGCCCGACACCGAGAAGATCAGGAAGCCGACCAGTGCGCCGATAATCATCGAGTCCAAGAGCAACTGCACGACGAACGCTGACGCGATGGCCACGCCGGCAATCAACAGGCTCAGCGGGTTGTACTGCACCGCCGTCTGCTCTACCTGTTCGATTTTGGCCAAGTCATAAACGCGCTTTTTGCGATAGCTGACGAACGCCATCGCCAGTCCGAAGACCATGCCCAGCGCCGGAATGCCCATGGCGTGGGTGACATTGATACCGCTGATGTCGACACCGCTGCGCGCAACGTTGGCCAGCAGGATTTCATTGAGAAAGATGTTGCCGAAACCCACCGGCAGGAACATGTACGGAGTGATCAGACCGAAGGTCATGACGCACGCGATCAGCCGGCGGTCGAGTTGCAGCTTGGTCAGCACATATAAAAGCGGCGGGACCAGCAGCGGGATGAAGGCAATGTGGATCGGCAAGATGTTCTGCGAAGCGATGGCGACCACCCACAACAGGCCGATCAGCAGCCATTTGACGCTGCCGCCGCCGGTCGCATGTTGGCGATCGACCATCGCCAGCGCCTTGTCGGCCAGTGCATGGGCGAGGCCGGACTTGGCAATCGCCACGGCGAAAGCGCCAAGCAACGCGTAAGACAACGCCACCGTCGCCCCGCCGCCTAGGCCGCTGTTGAACGCCTTGAGCGTGGCGTCGATGCCCAGACCACCGGTCAGGCCGCCGACCAGCGCGCCGACGATCAAAGCGATCACCACATGCACGCGCGACAGGCTGAGGATCAGCATGACGCCGACGGCTGCTATGACTGCATTCATTTCGTTACCTCAAAAAACATTGCGGTTCAAAACACACCGCCAGACAGGATGAGTCCGCAGGGGCTGGCCGGCGGATTTGCGCAGAGGGTCTTATTAGAGGGCGCGCACTGTGCCGCAGCGAACAGTGCTTGTCAAAGCCACACGGTCCCGTAGGAGCTGCCGAAGGCTGCGATCTTTTGCTCGTCTTCCAAAGCAAGAGCAAAAGATCGCAGCCTTCGGCAGCTCCTACAGGGAACGATCGGGGTGGCTTGCAGCTTGCAGCTCAAGAAAGCCGTTTTTAGGCCGTTACAGTGCAAAGTCTCAGATATTTATCGAATAAGGACGTCTCCATGTCGCTCGGACAACTTTCCATCCAATGGAAAATCACCCTGCTCGCCGGGCTTTGCCTGGCCGGTATCGTGACCCTGTTGGTGGGTCTTTCGCTGTATCGCATGGAGCACAGTTCCGAACTGGTTAAAGCGTCCAGTATGGAGATGCTCACCGAGTCCGCTCAAGCGCGCATCGAGTCGCAAGGTGAAGTGCAGGCCGCCGGCATTCGCCAACAGTTCATGGACGCCTATCAATATGGCCACGGCTTCTCGCGTCAGGTGTTGTTTCTGCGCGAGCAGGCTGAAAAGCGTTTCCTCGATGCCTTCGACCTGCGTGAAGACATGACCCGCCAGGTAAAATCCGCGCTGCAAGCCAACCCGGATCTGCTCGGCCTGTCGCTGGTGTTCGAAGCCAACGCGCTGGACGGCAAAGACGAACTGTTCGCTGAACAGGCCGAATTGGGCAGCAACGACAAGGGCCGCTTCGCCCTGTACTGGTCGCAGCCTGTGCCCGGCAAAGTCACCTCGATGGCGCTGCCGGAAAGTGACATGACCGACACCAGCACCGGCCCCAGCGGTCAGGCTGCCAACGCGTGGTTCACCTGCCCGCGTACCACGCTCAAGCCGTGCGTGATCGAACCGTATTTCTATGTGATCGACGGCCACAAGGTGCTGATGACCAGCATCGTTTTTCCGTTGATGGTCAACGGCAAAGTCATCGCCTCGCTGTCGGTGGACATCAACCTGAACAGTCTGCAGACGATCAGCCAGGGTGCGAGCAAAAAGCTCTATGACGGCCAGACCGCAGTGAGCATCATCAGCCCCGCGGGCCTGCTCGCCGGTTACAGCCCGGACGCCGGCAAACTCAGCCAGCGTCTGGATGCCGTCGATAAGGCCAGCGGCAGTGAACTGCTGCGCATGCTTGCGGCTAGCAGCAATGTCAGCAGTCTGCACAGCGACGGCCAATTGAAAGTGCTGTCGCCGTTCCAGCCGATCCCGGGCGGGCCGGCATGGGGCGTGTTGCTCGACGTTCAGGAAAAAGTCCTGGTCAGCCGCGCCGAAGCGCTCAAGCAACAACTGGATGCTAGCAACACCTCAGGCACACTGATCGAGCTGAGCCTGGGCGTGCTGGCCGCGCTGATCGGCCTGCTGCTGGTGTGGCTGATGGCGCGCAGCGTGACCAAACCGATTCTCGGCGTCGCCCACATGCTTGAAGACATCGCCAGCGGCGAAGGCGATCTGACCCGACGTCTGGCCTATGACAAAAAGGACGAACTCGGTCAACTGGCCGGCTGGTTCAACCGTTTTCTCGACAAGTTGCAGCCGATCATCGCCGACGTGAAACGCTCGGTTCAGGATGCACGCGACACCGCCGACCAATCGGCGGCCATTGCCACCCAGACCAGCGCCGGCATGGAACAGCAATACCGTCAGGTCGATCAGGTGGCCACCGCGTCCCACGAAATGAGCGCCACCGCGCAAGACGTCGCACGCAGCGCCGCGCAAGCGGCTGAAGCGGCCAAGGATGCCGATCGCGCTACCCGCCAGGGCCTGACCGTGATCGACCGCACCACTGCCAGCATCGACACCCTTGCCGCGGATATGAGCGCGGCGATGGTGCAGGTCGAAGGCCTGGCGGCCAACAGCGAGAAGATCGGCACGGTGCTGGAAACCATCCGCGCCATCGCCGAACAGACCAACTTGCTGGCCCTGAATGCGGCAATCGAAGCGGCCCGCGCCGGCGAGGCTGGTCGCGGTTTTGCCGTGGTCGCCGACGAAGTCCGCAACCTCGCCCGCCGCACGCAAGAGTCGGTGGAAGAAACCCGTCAGGTTATCGAGCAATTGCAGAGCGGTACGCAGGACGTGGTCGGCTCAATGGGCAACAGCCATCGTCAGGCGCAAGGCAGTGTCGAACAGGTAAGCCAGGCCGTGACGGCGCTGCGGCAGATTGGCGAGGCGGTGACGGTGATCAGCGACATGAACCTGCAGATCGCCAGCGCGGCGGAAGAACAGAGCGCGGTGGCTGAAGAGATCAACAACAACGTGGCGACGATTCGCGACGTCACGGAGTCGTTGTCCGGGCAGGCGAACGAATCGGCGCGGGTCAGCCAGTCGCTCAACAGCCTGGCCAATCAGCAGCAAAGTCTGATGGATCAGTTCCGCGTTTGACCGTAGCGACGTGTAGGAGCTGACGAGTGCAACGAGGCTGCGATCTTTTGATTTTGTTCCAAGATCAGGATCAAAAGATCGCAGCCTGCGGCAGCTCCTACGGGGTTTGCGCAAGGCCTGTAGGAGCTGACGAGTGCAACGTGGCTGCGATCTTTTGACTTTGTTTCAAGATCAAGATCAAAAGATCGCAGCCTGCGGCAGCTCCTACAGGGTTTGCGCAAGACCTGTAGGAGCTGACGAGTGCAACGATGCTGCGATCTTTTGACTTTGTTTCAAGATCAAGATCAAAGATCGCAGCCTGCGGCAGCTCCTACAGGGTTTGCGCAAGGCCTGTAGGAGCTGACGAGTGCAACGAGGCTGCGATCTTTTGATTTCGTTTCAAGATCAAGATCAAAAGATCGCAGCCTGCGGCAGCTCCTACAAGGTTTGCGCAAGGCCTGTAGGAGCTGACGAGTGAAACGAGGCTGCGATCTTTTGATTTCGTTTCAAGATCAAGATCAAAAGATCGCAGCCTGCGGCAGCTCCTACAGGGTTTGCGCAAGACCGGGATCAGCGTTTAGGCAGTTCGATCAGGACTTTCAGGCCGCCCCACTCACTCTCGTGCAACGACAATGTCCCGCCCCAGGTGTCGACGATGTCGCGCACGATCCCCAGCCCCAGGCCATGCCCATGGGTCTGTTCATCCAGCCGTGTGCCGCGGCTGAACACCTGAGCCCGCTGATCTTCGGGAATCCCCGGCCCGTCATCTTCAACACTCAAGGCAAACCCTAGAGCCGTCTCGATCACGCTCAAGCGCACCTCGGCGTCGGCCCATTTACAGGCGTTGTCGAGCAGATTGCCGAGCAATTCCAGCAAGTCCTCACGATCCCACGGCAATTGCAGACCCGCTGGCGCGACATAACTCAGCGCCAGATGCTCGCCATGGATCATGTTCAGCGTCGCCAGCAGCCCCGGCAACTCCGCATCGCAATCGAACAGCGCACCGGGCAGCGCGTCGCCGGACAGTCGCGCACGGTTGAGTTCGCGATTGAGCCGCTGCTGCACCTGCTCCAGTTGTTCGGTAAGGATCTTGCGCAGTTCGGGATGGGCATCGAGCTTCTCGCTCGACGCCACGCTCAACAGCACCGCCAACGGCGTCTTCAGCGCATGACCAAGGTTGCCGAGGGCATTGCGTGAGCGCTTGAGGCTGTCTTCGGTGTGCGCGAGCAAATGGTTGATCTGCGCCACCAGCGGCTCGAGTTCAACCGGCACCTGATCATCCAGTTGCGAGCGCTGGCCCTGTTGCAGCTGCGCGATCTGCTCACGCGCGCGCTCCAGCGGTTTGAGCGCGCGGCGCACGGTCAAACGCTGCAGGAGCAAAATCAGCAACAACGCCGCCAGGCCAACGCCGAGGCCGATCTGGCGCATGCGTTGAAAGCTGTCGCTGACCGGCGTGTAATCCTGCGCCACGCTGATCGAGATCGATTGGCCAAGGCGCCGGTAGTCAGAGCGCAGCACCAGCAACTGCTGGCCGTCCGGGCCCAACTGCAGATTGCTGTGCAGGCCGGGATGAGAGAGCAAGGGTATTTCCTGATCCCACAGCGAGCGCGAACGCCAGTGGCTGTCGGCAAAATCGATGCGGAAATAATGCCCGGAAAACGGCCGCTGATAGGCTGGCGACAAATGCCGCTCATCCAGTTGCAGACCGTTTGGGCCGCGCACCAGCGCCACCAGCAGACTTTCACTGTCGTTGCGCAGGCCCGCTTCGAGATAACGCTGCAAACCGACTTCGAATAACCACAGACTGGTTTGCGCCAGCACCACGCCGACGATCACCATGACGCTGATCAACCCCAGGCTCAAGCGGCGCTGGATCGACCTCACGAAGTCTGTCCGCCGAACAGGTAACCCTGACCGCGACGGGTTTCGATCACGCTTTTGCCGAGTTTGCGCCGCAGATGATTGACGTGCACTTCGAGCACGTTGGAATCGCGCTCGGTTTCACCGTCGTAAAGATGCTCGGCGAGGTGGCTTTTGGAAAGGATCTGCTCGGGGTGCAGCATGAAATAGCGCAGCAGACGGAATTCGGCCGCTGTCAGTTGAATGTCGGCGCCATCGCGCACCACGCACTGCCGGCCCTCGTCCAGATGCAGACCGGCAGCCTGCAAGGTCGGTTGATTGGCCTGGCCCTTGGAGCGGCGCAACAACGATTGAATGCGCAGCTGCAACTCTTCGGGGTGAAACGGTTTGGTCAGGTAATCATCGGCACCGGCCTTGAGGCCCTCGATGCGCTCAGCCCAGGAATCACGCGCGGTGAGAATCAGCACGGGAATCGCCAGACCGCCGGCGCGCCATTGCGCCAACACCTCGAGCCCCGGCACGCCCGGCAGGCCAAGATCCAGAATGATCAGGTCATAGGGCTCGCTGCTGCCCTGATACAGCGCATCGCGACCGTCCGCCAGCCAATCGACCGCGTATCCCTGCCGTTGCAGGCTGGCGAGCAATTCGTCGGCCAGCGGTACGTGGTCTTCTACCAAGAGCAAACGCATCGATCAATCTTCCTTGTCTTTCACCAGTTCGCCGGTATCGGCCTTCAAGTGCAGCTCACGGGCAACACCTTCGGCGGTCAGCAGCTCGACTTCATAAATGTAGATGTCGTGTTTTTCTTCCAGCTCGACTTCGAGCAATTTCGCCCCGGGGTAGCGATCCATGGCCTGCTGCAGCACTTGCTCCAGCGGCAGGATCACGCCCTCGCGGCGCAGGGTCAGCGCCTCGTCCTGGTCGAGGTCGCGGGCCATGGCAGTGGTGCAAAAAACCACCAGCGCCAGCGTCGTCAGGCGAGTGGCGCGCATATTAAGCTTCATTACGTATCCTGATGATCCCTGAGCACTTCACCATCGACGGCGTTCAATTCCAGATCCCACTTCAGCCCTTTCGGGTCGCGCAGTTCGATCTGATAAATGAACTTGCCGTACTCTTCCTCCAGCTCGGTTTCGGTGATTTCCGATCCAGGGTGTTTTTCAAGTGCGATGGCGTTGAGCTTCTCGAAGGAGACGATAGTACCAGCGTCGCGCAAACGAAGCGCTTCGTCAGGTCCCAGATCCCGCGCTTGAGCGCTATTGACGGTCAAGCCGATGATCGAGGCAGTGGTCAGGGCAGTCAGGGTATTCATGGGTGTCTCCGAATTCTTATATGTTGCTTACGGTGGGCACCTTAGCGGGATCAACTTAATTGAAACTGAATGGCCATCATTGTGCCCCAGCTCAACACATGCCCCGTGTAGGAGCTGCCGCAGGCTACGATCTTTTGATCTTGTCTTTTCAAAACAAAATCAAAAGATCGCAGCCTGCGGCAGCTCCTACAGGATTTCGCAACATGTGCTTATAATTGTTTGCTTGCTAACGATCGAGACCGGTATGACCGCCATCCACATCAAGTTCCCCGCCCTCACCCTGAAGGCTGGCCCCCGCGCCATGGCGCGGATCCGCGCGCAGGGCCTGAACGCCGCTGACGTTGGCACCCTGCCCGGCGCGGCCGGTGGACCGAAAGCGCTGGGGATTCAGGGGCTGGATCTGGCGTTGTTCGGCGAATGGCTGCCGAGTGCGCCGCGCGAACGCTCGCTGATTGGCGCGTCGGTGGGTTCCTG
This sequence comes from Pseudomonas fluorescens, assembly GCF_900636825.1. Taxonomy (NCBI): domain Bacteria; kingdom Pseudomonadati; phylum Pseudomonadota; class Gammaproteobacteria; order Pseudomonadales; family Pseudomonadaceae; genus Pseudomonas; species Pseudomonas fluorescens. The sequence continues at coordinate 3,880,737 of NZ_LR134318.1, forward strand.
GCGCTTCGCCAGCGCCTGTCTGCCGGACGCCGCCGAAGGCATTCGCCGCCTCGGTGAGCTGTATGCCGAGCAGAATTTCAACAAAGGCGTGACCATGGCCGAGATCAGCCAGAGCTCGCAGCGCATGCTCAATGACCTGCTCGACGGCCGCGACGCCAGCATCCTCGACAACGCCCATTACCGTTTGAACATCATGGTGGTGAAAAGCCAGGGCCGCTTGGCCGACGACCATCGCGGGCGCCTCGGTCTGGCGCTGGGCTCGGTGATCGCCGATAACCTGCGCGGTCGCGCACGGCTGTCACGGCACTTCGAACGGCTGATCATCCACGATCCGCGTCTGGCGCCGCCGCTTGATGCGTTGACCGACTTCCCGTCGCGTTTCGTCGCCCTCAATACCGGCAACTTGCGTCAGGCGTTGCTCGCTTCGGGGTCGATTCCGCTGATCATGGAAGGCGTGCGTGATTTGCCCGGTGCGGGCGCCGGGACTTTTCGTGACGGCGGCCTGCTCGATTATCACCTCGACCTGCCCTACAGCGGCGACGGCATCGTCCTCTATCCGCACTTCACCGATCGGGTGATTCCCGGCTGGTTCGACAAGACGTTGCCGTGGCGTCGCGCTTCGGTCGAGCGCTTGCAGGACGTCGTGCTGATCGCGCCATCCAGGGAATACCTGGCGCGTCTGCCCTACGGCAAACTGCCCGACCGCAATGATTTCAAACGCTTCATGGGCGATGCGCCGGGCCGGCAGAAATACTGGCATCAGGCGATGGACGAGAGCCGGCGCCTGGGCGACGAATTCCTCGAACTAACGGCCAACGGTCGCCTCGCCGACCGGTTGCTGACCCTTTAGTCAGCACGTCGAAACACAAGCTGATAAACTCGCCGCCTGCCCGAATCGCTGCGGCGAACGCCATCTGAACAGAGCCGAAAATACCGTGGAAATCTTCAAAGAGTTTACTTTCGAATCCGCCCACCGCCTGCCGCACGTCCCGGACGGCCACAAGTGCGGACGTCTGCACGGTCACTCGTTCAAAGTGGCGATTCACCTGAGCGGCGACCTCGATCCGCACACTGGCTGGATCCGTGACTTCTCGGAAATCAAGGCGATCTTCAAGCCGTTGTACGAGCGTCTGGATCACAACTACCTCAACGACATTCCAGGCCTGGAAAATCCCACCAGCGAAGTGCTGGCCAAATTCATCTGGAATGAAATGAAGCCATTGCTGCCGGAATTGAGCGCGATCCGCATCCATGAGACCTGCACCAGCGGCTGCATCTACCGCGGCGAATAAACAAAAAGGCTCGTGAGCAGACAATGCTCACGAGCCTTTCTTGTATCGACTACGCGTTCAGCCGTTTCAGCCGCTGAGCAGGTTGATCACCGTCTTCAAATCAATGCTGCTTTGCTTCTGCGCCCCTAGCCCGTCTCGCAACTGTTCGATACTGAATGTGTAATCACGTCCCGCAAGGCTGAAGGCCAGGTAGAGCGGCACGGAGCCTCCCGCATCCTCGGGGTCCGGATTCAGCACAATCAGGGTGTGCGCACTGTCCGGATCAATCAGCAACAGATTTGCGCCGGCCTCGGACAACATCAACCGATCAAGGCCAGCCATCTCCAGCACCAGCGTGTGTTCGATCGATAGGGTCTGCTCAACCGAATGGCGACGATCGATGACCAGACAATCCAGTCGTTGCCAGACCTCGTTCGAAACGCGGCAACGCTGCGTCAACCGTCCGAACGCGAGGATCAATTTGTCGACTCCATCGACCATCAACGGCATCAAGTCAGTGACTTCGGACTGGCTCTCCAGCGTGAGCACATCGCCTTCACGCTGGGCATGACTGTCCGTGAGCCAGATCGCGTTTTTCGAGCCACGATTCAACACCAGGCCGTCCACGGGATCGAACAATAACGACTCTTTCGGGTGCTGCACGCCGAGCAATACGGCCCACTGGCCGTCTTGTCGCACATTGACCGAAAACAGATGGTCCTGTTCCGGCACATAGTAGGTGTAGCTGTCGCCCTGATTTTCGATGGTGAGCACAGGCGCATAAACCTGCGCCGACAGCAGATTTTGCAACCGTTCTTTCAGGGCGATGCCTGACTGTTCAGCCCGCGCCCAGTGATTCTCGACACCGACAATCCTGGCTGGCTGCTGATCCACCATTTGCAGATTGACGCCGTCGCGCGTCTGGCCCAGCAACCCCTGGCCGCTGATTTCCACCTTGGCAAACGACCACTCTGACCAGACCCTTTGTGCCACCGGCAGAGACTGCGGGTTCACCAGTCTTGCTCCGCCAGCGAATGCACCACGGGCAGATTCCGCCGTCATCAACGGCTGGCGATAGAGCTGCCCGGCATCGACGTTGAACAACCACGCGGCCTGGCCATCCGGTGTCATGCCCAGCAGTTGCAACTCTTCGCCAAGCCCCAGTTGGCTTACGAGCAAGCGGTTGTCACAACTCCACGCTGCAAGCGAAGCGTTTTGCCTGCAGTCAGCCAATCCGATCACAGGAAACGGTGCTCGCCCCCGCTCCGCGACCAGTGCGGGCAATGCACCGAGCCAGTCAGGATGTCGGTCGAGCCAGCGCTTGCCCACGCCGATGAACGCCAGCGCACCGTCCTTGGCCAATTCGAACATTTGTCCATCGGCCTTGGTCACGATGTACCGACCTTGAGCCAAGCTGACGTCGGCGATTTCGTTCCCGAGAATTTCATCCGGCCGGTATTCACCTTGCTGGGGCGAGGTGAACCCGCGAACGAGCGACGTGTTCGCCACGTCGTAAACCATCACCGCTTCGGCATCTGACTGACCGCAGGCCAACAGGATCCTTTGCACCGGTTCGTCCTGTCCGGGATCGTCATTGAAGTAGAACCTGTAGTCACTCAAACGCGTCCACCCCGAAATCGCCACGCTGTCCTGATGATGGCCACGAAGACCTACGAAATCCGCAGACGTCCAGTGGCTCATGGGGACGTTCGCAAGGTTGATTTCATCCAGTTTGGTGTCCGGCAATCTGAAACGCTGCAGCGGTTCTTTCCAATAATCGATATCCAGCATGTCATCACGCCAGACAGTCTCGAACGCGTTGCAATGGACGAACGTCACCGTATCTTCAGCAATCAGATACTCCAGCGTGAATCGGGTCTGTTCACCGCTGGTCTTTTCCTGCACCACGCGCAATTGACCGTGCGCGGTCAGCTCAGCCGCAACGATCTTTGCCCCCCTGCGCGGGCTCATCAAGCGATAGGCATGCCTGACCTGCCCCGTGGTCGCGTCGACTCGCCATACCGTTGCGGCATCAGGATGGTAGAACCATGCCTTGTCACCGGAAACAGCCGCCAGGACCGCACCTTGCGCCAACGACTCGGGAAGATCGCGGACATACAGGATCCGCTGCTCAGCGACCACGTAATAACCGGTGCCGTATTGGACCGTCGCAGCCAATTCGAAAGGTATGGCGAAGTTGTAGATGGGTACAAATCCACTGGCGGTCCGCTTGGTTTCGGCTAATGAGCGCAGACGTTCAAGCATGGGCGCCCTGTCTGCCATCAACGAACCGGACGGCGGACTTTTATCCATGGTGATGGACAGCAGCAGCCAGGCATTTTTTTCTCGGTTGAACTGGAATAACTCGCCGTCCTTGAGCTGAATCAACCCGGTGAAGCCGATCACCCGGATTCCATCAACGATCAGGTCGTCGCGATCAAATTCGACTTTTTGATCGCTGACCCAAGGCGCCCGGATCAACCAGCTGACAGTGTCTTTCCACCCTTCAAGAGATTCGCTGCCGACCGGCAACGACTGACGCAATCGCACAGAGCTGACACCGGGCGTAAGCGTCAGCTGAGACAACCCGCTATCGGCACTGATGTCGTAGCTCAACAAGTGATGCCACTCTTTCGGTAGTTCCGGAATCAGCAGATACCGCGCATGTGCATCCAGCTGCACCGTAATCGTGGTGGGCTTGTTGACGGGGAGCAGCTTGTAAAGGATGTGCGGAAACGGCGCGGTGGAAAACAACTGCAAGCGTTGTTCGCCATGGGAAAACTCGAGTTGCTCTTTCCAGACATCCAGAATGTTCGGATAAGACGTGCGCAAGCTGCCGTCCGTTTCTCCTGGCGGCAGAGGTTCGTAAATGCCCCAGCTCTCGCTCAAGCGTTGCAGAAGGTCGTCGTCCGGCGCAAATCCGGAGCTCCCCAGCTGATATTCATAACCGTAATAACAAAGCGGCGTGCACGGCAATACGACGACCTGGATGTCAGCTTTACCGAACTCGAGCGTGTCCTCTCTGGACAACGCCTGGCGAATATTGACGGCGTGATGCAGGTCGGCGGGGTTGGTGTTGTAGCTCGGCAAGCCAACGGTGGCGAACTGCGTCGGGAAGAACTTCTGGCTATCGAACCGCACCCGACGCGCCTTCAGATCAAGGTGGGTAATGATCGCTTCGCCAGCGAACGTCAACGCCCCGTCTTTGATTTGGCAGCCATCGGGCCCGTAAGCCGTATGAATCATCAACAAATGCCGTCCCACCGCACGGGCCTTGTCGCTGATAGCCCCCAGATTGCTGGCGATCGCCGTGACACCGATGCCCACGCCGAGTAGCGGCACAGACAGAATCGAGGCTGCCGCACCGACCGTTCCGCCTACCGCGAGCGCGGTGATATCGAGTGCCAGTGCTGCTACGTTGAAAACCAGCTGCGTAGCAAGACGCGAGCGCTGCTCCTGATTGGTTGCCACCGTCAGGCCATGGATATCGAATCCGATATTGACCAGTGAAAAACCAATCCCGACCGGCGCGGCCACGCGTCCGACAACGCGTCCGGACAACGACGCCTGTTGCTTGACCAGTGCCCGTTCGCTGGCAGCCACCTGGCGTACCAGATTGATCACCTGCACCGCGTCCGTCACCACGCCGTAGCTCAACTGCGCGTAACTCACATAGACCTGAACCTGCAGGGCGACGGACAGCGCCGGGACCGGATCATCGGCGGCTTGGTATTCGCGGCTGCGCATTTCCGTCACCAGCGTTTGGATGGCAAATGCGAAACTCAGGCGGCTGCCGCCATCACTCTCGCCAGGCGCACCGTGTTTGCCAACGACGGCCTCAACGGCACGCTGGATGCGTCGCCTGATTTTAAGGAATCGCGCATCAGTGGTTTTGACGGTAACGGTCGTGTCGGGGCGGAGCGCGTCCACGACGGTCAGGCTGTACTGATCGTCAGCGGTGGCTTTGACGGTGTTCAACAGTGGCAAATATTCGCCGCCCAATGAATATTCGCTGCGCAGTTGCCGGGTTGCGAGCTCGAATTCCTGCGCCAGATGACGAGCCTCCAAAAGTGTCAGGCTGTCGCCCATACGGGAGTTTTCCGACAGCAAGCGGGTGCGCAGCGCGGATTGCTTCTCCCACACCGTGATCGACTCCGCCCCAGTGATCGGTGTGTTCTCCAACAGCTTGCTGACCTTCACGCTCGAAGGCAGCACCTGATCCGCGATGGCTGCCGTGTTCAGTTGGAGAACGTTGAATTTCGAATTGCTGGCCTCCGCCAGGCCATACACCTTCGCCAACTCACCGTCGTCGCCATTCAGGTAACCCTCGATGGCGTGTTGCAACGAAGGTTGCTCGGCAAAACCGTACGCCGCAACGTTCGGCTCGAAGAAGCGGAAGGTTGTTGTAGCACCGGTCACGATCTTGGCCACCAACAGCGCATGGTTACCGGTATCCAGCAGCAAGACGCTGGAAGCCGTACTCGCCAGCAGCGTTTGCATGATCATCGGTAGCGTCTGCGCGCCCAGCGGCTTGCCAATGCTGGCCATGGGTACACCGCGCAACTCGTCCAACGCCAGAAGCAACGCTCGTGATTCGGGTTCCTGCGGCGCCAGGCTGGCATTGGCGACGCGCCCGATCAATGCACGCTCGGCACTTTCGCCGCGCGTCATCGCTGCCGCCATCAGCAGTGCCAGCGGATAGCAGCGTCGTCCGGGATCGCCCGGCGTTTGCAGCAATGCCTGGGGAATCTGCCGCGCGGAGATCGCGCCAGCCCTGAAAAACTGCTCACGCACGCCACCGGCGCGGTTGAGTATTCGCGTGCGATATTCCCATTGTGCGGTGCGATGAACTTGCGCAACGCGCTGCCGCCACTGACTCAGCGTCATCAGCTCGGTCAATGCCAGTGCCTTGAGCTCACGGCTACTGTGACCGGGTGTGGTGATTGTTTCGGCCACAGCGGTATTGGAGACCGGCATTTGCCGCTGATGAAGGAGGTCTTCAATCGCAGCAAAACGGCCGAACACGCCGCCCTCGTCAGTGTCCCTGGCGAGTTTTCGTGCCGCATCCCATGCCTTGGCGAACCCAACGCTGTCCACACTTTCAGCACCGAACAGCCCACCGAGTACGGTCCGCTGCAACGGGCTCAATTGTTCGATGGGCAACGTGTTGCGGGCCAGATGAACCAACAACTCGTTGAGGTTGCCCGCGCGCTGAGCGCCGACAGAATCCGGAAGATCGGTAACGGTTTGATTGTCGACCTGTCGGCGCTCCTGGTAAGTCAGTTCGGCGCTCCTGTCGAACACCACCTCGCCGCTGAGCTTGTCGGTCATGGCGCGAACGAACGGCTCGCCCAAGTCGTCAATCAGCCGTTGCAGGATGGCGGTCACCAGCACCGGCTTGCCCGCGACCACGGGCCAGCCGCGCTTGAACGTCAGGGTGTTTGCAGGCTTGAGCAACTCTGCCAGGTTGCCGGCATAACGTGCCTTGAACTTGCCATCGCGCCAGGCTTGCATTTCGTCCTGCACCCATTTGCCGTCCGCATCATCGCGCTCCGTCCATCCGCTGATCGCATCTTCCTCGGTGGCCGCGTTGTAGCCCGACCTGAGGTATTGCCGGTTTTTAGCTTCCGCCACCCCGCGCTCGGTGTATTGCAGCGCGGTAAACAGCTCCGATCCCGCCGTCAGGGCTCCCGGCCCGGTCAGCGCAATCGTGCCTTGCGCACCCGGCACGACACCATCGTGGTGATAAGTGAAAATGGCAGTGACGATCTTTGTTTCATAGTTACGCCAGATCTGTTTGAGCGATTCACTGCCGGCAAAAGGTGACCGGGTTTCTCGTAACTTTCGTTGAATGATCTCGATGTTCCGGTCATCACTCCACGCAATGCCTTTTTGATTCAGCTCCTTTTCCACCGCCTCGATGACATCGTAGTAATAACGGATGATTTCCATCGTTGTGGTTGTCATGCCAGCGTGCGGATGCGCAGCGATAAACGCGTTCATCAACGAAGGTGCGCTGCCATTATCATCAAAGGGTGAGCCCAGACCCACTATGTCCAGTGGCGTAGCTTGTGCGACGACCGGCGCAAATATCTGACTGAAAGACGGCTTGGATTTGGCGAAGTTTTCCAGCGCCACGTAGTGCTCTTTCGGAATATATTTCAAATAATCCTGATATCGACTGGCGCTGCGCCCCGGCATCAATGTTTCATTGTGGTTAAGCAATAACTGCAATACGCCAACGCGCGCGTTCTTGCCCAAACCTGCCACATCGACACCTGCCATTTCCTTTGCGAGCGGAGGCAAATAGTCCAGGTCGCTGTAGACGCCGCCCTCCAGACTTTCAACCTGCAGCCGGACAATATCGGACGCTGCGGCAAAGTTGCCTCTCAAAGAAATCTCACGGTCGTAGGCGGACCAGAGAAAGTGCGATTGAAATGCCTCTCGGGCATTTCTCAGTTGGACCTGCTCGGCGACCATGTCCAGATGGCTCTGCAGATAACGCGCTCTGGCGGCCTGTAGTTGCGGCCGATCCTGGCCGAACGCTTCGACCAGAAATTCGATGCGCGCTTCATCCGGGCTGAAGCCGCGTCGTTGGGCCTCCTCGGTAAATCGAGTCACCTCACGACGCAAGGCGAACAGGCGCGATTCGTAGGCATCACGAAGTTGGCGCTGCGACAGCACCTTGTCACCCGCCGATACCATGGCGTCCGCCTTTGCCGCCTGAATGATCGTGCGGCTGACATCGAAAGCCATCAATGCCTCGGGGTCATACCAGATGTTGAACGTGAAGTCCTTGGGCGCCTGGGCTTTCCATATATTGAAATAGTCGCGTTGATTGGCGCCGAACGCCGCACCGCCCACCCAGACGAAGTGCATATGATTGGGCACATCTTTGCTGACGATCATGAGCGTGTTCTGTAATCGGCGATGATAGTCTTCAACTGTGTTGATCAGGTCGGCTGATTCCCCAGCGTGATTATTTCCGGTCAATACGTTCAGCGCGTCCTTGAGCAGACTGATGACCACGAACATATCGCTGGAGGTGTTCTGCAACGCGGCGAGTTCACGATATTCGAGTACAGTTTCGTAGAGTTTGGTGCCCTTGTACTTTGCCAATGCACTTTCAAACTCAGCAACACTGGCCAAGGCTTCAAATTCCAGACCTTCGTTGTACTTCGTCAATTTTTCAGACAAAACCCGATTTCCTTATCAGCAATAAAATTCGGCAAGCAAACTTGAACCAGCGAGCTGAATTCATATTTGCCAGATGTAGTTCAACACCGGCGAAGACTACTTCAACAAGAAAACGTACAAGAGCAAACTTTCACAACAAACGATTACGGAAATATAAACACATCAAATCGCTGACGCTTCATCACCAGCACAGTCGTTGATATATCCAGCATCAACAACAGCGCACATAAAATTGTCGGCTTATCAAAACACTCGCCCCGCTATTGAGCTTGAGTTGCTCGGATGCACCGTTTTCGCGCCGGGACGACCGACGCATTTATCGGTCCGCCGCGTTCTGCGGCAATTGGCACGACCACTGCAACCAATCCCGCGCCTCCTCTTTCCTCCAAGGAATGTCCCCATGACGCAGACCGCTCCCGGCAACGATTACCCGCTCAGCGAAGTTCCCATGCACGCGCGCAAAGGCCTGGCCTCAACGGCGATGGTGTTACTCGGCTTCACGTTTTTCACCGCGACCATGTTTGCCGGCGGCAAGCTCGGTGTCGCGTTCGGTTTCGCCGAGATGATGGCGGTGATCATTGTCGGCAATCTGCTGCTCGGTTTGTACGCGGCGGGGCTGGGCTACATTGCCTTCAAGAGCGGGCTCAACTCGGTGCTGATGGGCCGTTTCTGTTTCGGCGAAGTCGGCAGCAAACTCAGCGACCTGATTCTCGGCTTCACCCAAATTGGCTGGTACGCGTGGGGCACCGCGACGGCGGCGGTGGTGATCGGCAAGTATTTCAATCTCGACGAAGCCACGGTGCTGGGGCTGATGGTGCTGTTCGGCCTGGGCTTTTGCGCTACCGCGTATATCGGCTATCGCGGGCTGGAAATTCTGTCCTACGTCGCGGTGCCGGCGATGCTGTTGCTGCTGATGCTGTCGATGTGGGTCGCGACTTTGAAAGTCGGCGGTTTCGAGGGCTTGCTCAGCGTCGTACCGAGCGGTTCGCTGGACTGGTCGACCGCAATCACGCTGGTCTTCGGCACCTTCGTCAGCGGCGCGACCCAGGCCACCAACTGGACGCGATTTTCGCGCTCGGCGCGCGTCGCCGTGTTCGCCAGCCTGATCGGCTTTTTCATCGGCAACGGCTTGATGGTCTTGATCGGTGCGTACGGCGCGATCGTCTATCAGCAGCCAGACGTCGTGGAAGTGCTGCTGTTGCAGGGTTTCGCCATGGCCGCGATGGCGATGTTGTTGCTGAACATCTGGAGCACTCAGGACAACACCATTTACAACTTCGCCGTCGCCGGCTGCAACCTGCTGCGCACCGGCCGACGCAAAACCGTGACCCTGGGCGGCGCGGTGATCGGCACCCTGCTCGCTCTGTTGGGCATGTACGACATGCTGGTGCCTTATCTGATTCTGCTCGGCACGGTGATCCCGCCGATCGGCGGAGTGATCATGGCCGACTTCTTCTATCGCTGGCGTGGGCATTACCCGCGTCTGGCCGACGCACGGTTGCCCGCCTTCAACTGGCCGGGACTCGGGGCCTACGGCGTCGGCACCCTTGCCGCGTTCAGTTCGCCATGGGTCGCGCCGCTGGTAGGGATCGCCGCTGCCGCGCTAACGTATGTCATCGTCACCGGTCTGCTCGGCGCCCGTCGCGTCAGCGCACCACTACAAGATCTATAAAAGGATTCGCCTGATGCACATCATCAACGCCCGCCTGCGCAACCAGGAAGGCCTGCACGAACTGCACCTGGAAGACGGCCTGATCCACAGCATCGCCCGTCAGACCGAAGCGCCGACGCTCGGCCCGAATGACCTCGACGCTGGCGGCAATCTGGTCGTGCCGCCCTTCGTCGAGCCGCACATTCACCTCGACGCCACCCTCACCGCCGGCGAGCCGCGCTGGAACATGAGCGGCACGTTGTTCGAAGGCATCGAATGCTGGGGCGAACGCAAGGTCACCATTACCGAAGAAGACACCAAGACCCGCGCCAAAAAGACCATTCAAACCCTGGCGGCCCACGGCATTCAACACGTGCGCACCCACGTCGACGTCACCGACCCGCAACTCACCGCGCTCAAAGCGATGCTCGAAGTGCGCGAGGAAACACGTCACCTGATCGATCTGCAAATCGTCGCGTTCCCGCAGGAAGGCATCGAGTCGTTCCGCAATGGTCGCGAGCTGATGGAAGAAGCGATCCGCATGGGCGCCGATGTGGTCGGCGGCATTCCGCACTTCGAGTACACACGCGATCAAGGCGTCAGTTCGGTGAAATTTCTGATGGACCTGGCCGAGCGCACCGGTTGCCTGGTCGACGTGCATTGCGACGAAACCGACGACCCGCATTCGCGCTTTCTCGAAGTGCTCGCCGAAGAAGCGCGCAGCCGCGACATGGGTGCTCGCGTTACCGCCAGCCACACCACGGCGATGGGCTCCTACGACAACGCCTACTGCGCGAAGCTGTTCCGTTTGCTCGGGCATTCCGGGATCAGTTTTGTGTCCTGCCCGACCGAAAGCATCCACCTGCAGGGCCGCTTCGACAACTTCCCGAAACGCCGCGGCGTGACCCGCGTGAACGAGTTGCTCGAAGCCGGGATGAACGTGTGTTTCGGCCAGGATTCCATCGTCGATCCGTGGTATCCGCTGGGCAACGGCAACATTCTGCGCGTGCTCGAAGCCGGCTTGCACATCTGCCACATGCTCGGTTATCGCAACCTGCAAAGTGCGCTGGATCTGGTCACCGACAACAGCGCCAAAGCCATGCACCTGGGTGAGCGTTATGGTTTGGAACAGGGGCGCCCGGCGAATCTGCTGATCCTGTCCGCGGACAGCGATTACGAAGTGATCCGCAGTCAGGGCCTGCCGTTGTATTCGATTCGCGGCGGCAAGGTGTTGATGAAGCGGACGATGCCAGTGGTGGAGTTCAGCACTGACCTGAGAGGCGCACCGTAAATCCAATGTGGGAGCGAGCCTGCTCGCGAAGAGGTTGGCACATCCGCCATCATCGCCTCAGACATACCGCTTTCGCGAGCAGGCTCGCTCCCACAGGTTCGGTGTTCGAACATGCTATTTGTGTTCGCACAAAACCCTGTGGGAGCCTGGCTTGCCAGCGATGGCGGGGTTGAATTCAGCCGATCAATTGCGCCGTGCCAAACAGCCTGACCCGCACCAGTTCTCCGTCATCCGTCTCCAGCAAAATCGGCGCCGTGCCGCCGGGCATGAGCACTTGCACCTCACCCGCCACGACCCAACCCGCTCGCCACGCCGCACAGGCCACCGCACTGGCGCTGGTGCCGGATGAAGCCGTCGGCCCTTCGCCACGTTCAAAGACTCGCGCAACGACGCGCTGCGCTGACTGAAGTACCGCCCATTGTAGATTGACGCCCGTCGGGCAGGTTCTCCGGCGCCCGACGGCATGGCGTAGGCGATTTCTGTCAGGCCTTCGCACGGTGGTGATTCGCGCATTTGTTCGTTGCCCGGCAAAGCTGCCGCGTCAGCGAGCAGCGTCACGGAGAGAAACTCGTCAGGCCGTTGCCACTGCGCTCGGCAAGGGAGCCGTCGGTGTTGACGATCAGCACATCGAACGGTGGCGAGGTCTGGAACGGGCCGATCAGCAGGCCGTCGCTGCGGTGGGATTTGCTGTTCGGTGGACGCTGGCCATCAGGCCAGTCGCAGCAGAGCTTGATGGCCGCCTCGCTCCAAGACTGGCGGGAGGACGCAAATTCGGCAGCGCTGGCAGGCAAATCAATGCCCGCCTCGCGCAAGGCTTGCGGCCGAACCACACCATAAACATTGCCCCGCGCGTCATATAACTGCGTCATCACTCATAATCTTTGCAACCGAAAAAAACCACTGTAAACCGCAATCCACTGTAGGAGCTGCGGCACGCTGCGATCTTTTGACTCTGATCCTGAAAACACAGATCAAAAGATCGCAGCGTGCCGCAGCTCCTACAGGAGAAGGTAGGATGTCGCCAGTACTTCCTCGAATGACTGGCGATCGAACCTCAACGCCGAATCAATGTCCTTCGGGGACGCGAAGTTTTTGCCAAGGATCGATATGACCAGCCTCAACGCCCAAGCCACCTTCGTCCCCGGACGCCTGCAGCAGATGTCCACGCGCATCGCTTTTTTCATCGCCGGGCTCGGCATTGCCGCGTGGGCGCCGTTGGTGCCATATGCCAAGGCGCGCGCCGGGTTGGATGAAGGTACGTTGGGCCTGTTGCTGTTGTGTCTCGGGGTCGGTTCGATTCTGGCGATGCCGCTGGCGGGGATTCTGGCCACGCGGTTCGGTTGCCGGCGCGTTGCCACGGGCGGCACGCTGCTGATCTGCGCGGCATTGCCTTTGCTGGCAACGGTGTCATCGATACCAGCGCTGATCGCCACGCTGTTCATGTTCGGTGCCGGGCTCGGCACGGTGGACTCGACGGTGAACCTGCAAGCGGTGATCGTCGAACGCGCCAGCGGCAAGAACATGATGTCGGGCTTTCACGGCTTGTTCAGCCTCGGCGGGATTGTCGGCGCGGCGGGCGTCAGCGCCCTGCTCGGCCTCGGATTGACGCCGCTGGCCGCGATGCTGGTGGTGGTCGTGGTGCTAATCGCGGCGCTGTTCAAATGCGTGCCGCACATGTTGCCTTACGGCAGTGAAAGCTCGGGCCCGGCATTCGCCATCCCCCACGGCATCGTGCTGTTTATCGGCGGGATGTGCTTCATCGTATTTCTCACCGAGGGCGCGGCGCTGGACTGGAGTGCAGTGTTCCTGGCGCAGGAGCGAGGTATCGACACGGCGTACGCAGGGTTGGGTTACGCGGCGTTTGCCCTGACCATGACCGCCGGACGTTTGATGGGCGACCGCATCGTGCGGATGGTCGGTGCGACGCGAATCATTTTGTTTGGCGGTCTGTTGGCGGCGGCCGGGCTGTTTCTCGCTACGTTCGCGCCGAGCTGGCAAGCGGCGCTGGTCGGCTATGCGCTGGTTGGCGCTGGCTGCTCGAACATTGTGCCGGTGCTGTACACGGCGGTGGGCAAGCAGACGGTGATGCCGGAAAGCATTGCGGTGCCGGCGATTACCACGCTGGGTTATGCGGGGATTCTGGCGGGGCCGGCGGTGATCGGCTTTGTCGCGCATGCCAGCAGTTTGAGTTTTGCCTTTGGCTTGATGGCGTTGCTGTTAGTGGCCGTGGCCATCGGCGGGAAAGTATTGAAAGTCTGAAGCAAAAGATCGGAGCCTGCGGCAGCTCCTACAGGGAACGCATTCCAATGTAGGAGCTGCCGCAGGCTCGGGCCGCGATCGGACGATCTTTTGATCTTCGGCAAAGAAACACCAGTCACACAACGACTTTGGCGCCTCCACATCCCCGTCTAACCCGCAATCTGACGATTAACCAAAAAAACCAATTGCCACGAAATATTACTAGCGTCATATTACACGCGTAATAACCAGCCCTTCCCCGCAGGTATACGCGATGACCAGCATGCCCATCCCCGAACCCGATCTCACGGTCGTGACCCAGCGCAAACCGTCACTGCTCAAACGCCTGCTCATCCCCGCCACCGGGTTGATCGCGCTGGTTTTCGCTGGGCTGTACGCCGTGCATTGGTGGGGTGCCGGGCGCTTTTTGGAAGAAACCGACGATGCCTATATCGGCGGCGACGTCACGGTGATTGGGCCCAAGGTCTCCGGTTACATTGATGAAGTGCTGGTCAGCGACAACCAGCACGTGAAGGCCGGCGACGTGTTGATCCGGCTCGACGCCCGCGATTACCGGGCCAATCTGGCCAAGGCCGAAGGCGCTGTGGCTGCCGAGCAAGCGCTGCTGGCCAACCTCGACGCCACCGAACAATTGCAACACGCGGTGATCGGCCAGGCCCGCGCCGGCATCGATGCCGCCGCTGCGGAAACCGCGCGTTCGCGCGATGACAACCTGCGCTACAAACGTTTGGTGAGCACCAACGCCGTGTCAGTGGAAAGTGCGCAGCGCGCCGACGCCACCTTCAAAACCGCACACGCTCTCAGTGCCCGCGCCCAGGCCGAACTGCTTGCCGCGCAACGCCAACTGGCGGTCATCGAAACGCAAAAACAACAGGCCCGCGCCGCCCTGCAACAAGCCCGCGCCGAGCGTGACCTGGCACAACTGAACCTCGACTACACCGAACTGCGCGCACCGGTCGACGGCGTGATTGGCAATCGCCGCGCGCGGGTTGGCGCTTACGCGCAGGCCGGCTCGCAGCAATTGTCGGTGGTGCCGGCCAGCGGTTTGTGGGTCGACGCCAATTTCAAGGAAGACCAATTGGCGCGGATGAAGCCCGGCCAGCGCGTCAGCATCCGCGCCGATGTGCTGTCCGGGCAGGAATTCCACGGACGCCTCGACAGCCTCGCCCCTGCGACCGGTTCGCAGTTCAGCGTGTTGCCGCCGGAAAACGCCACCGGCAATTTCACCAAAATCGTCCAGCGCGTGCCGGTGCGCGTCCTTCTTGACCCGGCCGACGGCGTGCTCGGCCATTTGCGTCCGGGACTGTCGGTGACGGCTGAAGTCGACACCCGCGCCGAGCCTGAGGCCGCCGCCGTGGCTGCTGCGCCATGAGCGCTACCCGCGCCGCGCCTGCGCAACCGTTCAACGCAGCGGACATGGCGACCGCGACCAAAGTGTTCGCCTTTGCCACGATGTGCATGGGCATGTTCATCGCCCTGCTGGACATCCAGATCGTCTCGGCGTCGTTGCGCGACATTGGCGGCGGACTGTCCGCCGGCACCGACGAAACGGCCTGGGTGCAGACCAGTTACCTGATCGCCGAAATCATCGTGATTCCGCTGTCCGGATGGCTGTCGCGAGTGTTTTCCACACGCTGGCTGTTCTGCGCTTCGGCGGTCGGTTTCACCTTCGCCAGTTTGCTCTGCGGCATGGCCTGGAACATCCAGAGCATGATCGCATTCCGCGCGCTGCAAGGCTTTCTCGGTGGCTCGATGATTCCGCTGGTGTTCACCACCGCGTTTTTTTTCTTCACCGGCAAACAACGGGTGATTGCCGCCGCCACCATCGGCGCCGTCGCCTCGCTGGCACCGACGATGGGCCCAGTGATCGGCGGTTGGATCACGGACATTTCCTCTTGGCACTGGTTGTTCTACATCAATCTGGTGCCGGGGATTTTTGTCGCGGTGGCCGTGCCGATGCTGGTCAAGATCGACCAACCGGAACTGTCGCTGCTCAAAGGTGCCGATTATCTGAGCATGGTGTTCCTGGCGCTGTTTCTCGGCTGCCTGGAATACACGCTCGAAGAAGGTCCACGCTGGAATTGGTTCAGCGATCAAACCATCCTCACCACCGCGTGGATCAGTGGCTTGGCCGGCCTGGCGTTCATCGGTCGCACGTTGCATGTGGGCAATCCGATCGTCGATCTGCGCGCGCTCAAGGATCGCAACTTCGCGCTCGGCTGCTTCTTTTCGTTTGTCACTGGCATCGGTCTGTTCGCAACGATTTACCTGACGCCGCTGTTCCTCGGCCGGGTGCGCGGCTACAGCGCGCTGGACATTGGTCTGGCGGTTTTCTCCACGGGGGTGTTCCAGATCATGGCGATTCCGCTGTATGCCTTTCTGGCAAACCGCGTGGATTTGCGCTGGATCATGATGTTCGGCCTGGGCTTGTTTGCGCTGTCGATGTGGGAATTCAGCCCGATCACCCATGATTGGGGCGCGGGACAATTGATGTTGCCGCAAGCCTTGCGCGGCATCGCCCAGCAACTGGCGGTGCCACCCGCGGTGACGCTGACCCTGGGTGGGCTGGCGCCCGCCCGCCTGAAGCATGCGTCGGGGCTGTTCAACTTGATGCGCAATCTCGGTGGCGCGATTGGCATTGCCGCGTGCGCGACCATTCTCAATGACCGCACCAACCTGCATTTCACGCGGTTGGCCGAGCACTTGAACAGCAGCAATGAGGCGATGAATCAATGGCTGTCACAAGTCGGCGGCAACCTTGCGACGCTGGGTCAGAGTGGCGATGCAGGCGTCACGGCGAGCCTGCGACAGTTGTGGCTGCTGACTTACCGCGAGGCGCAAACGCAGACTTACGGCGATACGTTTTTGCTGATTGGCGCATGCTTCGTCATCGCCACGGCGATGGTGCCGCTGATGCGCAAAGTGCAACCACCGGCGGCGCCAAGTGCGGACGGGCATTGATGCCACTGTCTGATCGCGCACCTGTAGGAGCTGCCGCAGGCTGCGATCTTTAATTTATTTCAAGACCAAAAGATCGCAGCCTGCGGCAGCTCCTACGGGAGCACGGTGTTGCGGTTTAGGCTTGTGGGATTTTGCGGAAGCCTACGGCCAGACGATTCCAGCTGTTGATGGTGCTGATCGCCACGCTCAGATCAACCATTTCCTTGGGCGAGAACTGCGCCGCAACCACGTCGTAGTCTTCGTCTGGCGCGTGGGTCAGGCTCAGTTGAGTCAACGATTCAGTCCACAACAACGCAGCGCGTTCGCGGTCGCTGAAGAATGGCGCTTCCCGCCAGGCCGTTACTGCGAACAGACGACGTGGGGTTTCGCCACCCTTGATGGCGTCGGCGGTGTGCATGTCGATGCAGAACGCGCAGCCATTGATTTGCGAAGCGCGCAGCTTGACCAGTTCGATCAGGGTTTTTTCCAGCGGCAGTTTGGACACCGCTGTTTCGAGGGCCATCATCGCTTTCAACGCATCAGGGGAAGCAGTGTAGAAATCGGCACGAGGTTGCATGGTGGCTCCGGGTAGCAAGTGAATGTGTGACTACGTTAGTCCTGCGCACCGGTTCGACAAATAGCCAATATTCCAGAAGATCAGGAGGCCACTGGCCGGAAGAAGAAATTTGCTCAGGGCAATTGCCAGCCCCTGATCGGTGCCACTAGAATGCGATCAATTCTTAATTGCACTTCAGGCAATGGATGCCAGAATCGAGTATCAGCCCGTCATGTCGTCCACTCACTCGCCTTCGACTTCGCCAGACGCCCGCTTTTACAGCGCGCATAAACAAACGCTCAGCCGTCGGCAGACCCTTGCCCGTCTCGGCTTGTTGTTCATGGCCGGACCACTTGGCATTACTGCGCAGCATGTGGACTGGAAACCCTGGAACGCCGAGCAACGCCCCGTGGTCGCGATGCAGACCAACAGCGCGATCAGCCCGGCGCAACGGCGGATAACGTCGTTGAACGGTGAAGCATGGGTCAGCCGTACGCGCGATGCCGCGGCGACGCCACAGGGCTGCGGATGTCCCGAGAGTCTTGCCTGCACGACGGCGCCCGCCTGCGTTTGCCAGGCGACCCCTTGCCGCTGACCGCTCGTCAGTCGATGGGCACCAAGGGTTCTGCGCGTCTGACCAATATCAGGTACATCCCCACATCTGGAGACGGATCATGATGACGCGCAAACTCACCTCGTTATTCCTCGCCGGCCTGCTCGCCACGGCTTCAGCGGCCAGCTTCGCCGCCAACGACAGCACCGATGCGACCGGCACCAAATCCGGAGGCGCAAGCAGCTCGACCATGCCGCCGGACAACACGCCGGGCGCACCTTCGGGCGGTAGCGGTGGCGGTTCTGGCGGCACCGGTTCGGGCACTGGCACCGGTTCTGGCATGGGCTCGGGGTCCGGTTCAGGCATGGGCACCGGCACCGGCACTGGAACGGGCACCAACGGCGGCGCCAGTGGTTCGGGTTCGGGCGCTGGCGGCGGCACCGGTGCAGCAGGCGGTGGCACTGGCGGCGCGGGCGGTGGCTCAGGCAGCTGAACGAACAAGAGCCACCCCAGATAACCACGGTGGCTGCCCTGCTTGAACACGCTGTGGGAGCGAGCCTGCTCCCACAGGTTTTATGCCAGTTTGATGATCAGCGGTCGGAGCGCATCAGCTCGGCCAGACCGCTCTCCAGCGACAATACCGCTGCACGGTTGCGACCGGCGTTTTTAGCCTGATACAACGCCGCATCCGCACGCTGGATAAATACTTGCGGATCGTCTTTGCCCGAAGGAATAAACGAATAGCATCCGAGACTCACGGTGAGATATTCCGTCGGCGAGCCGCTGTGGGTGATGTGTTTGTCGATGACGCTGCGGCGGATCTGCCCAGCGATCGCCAGCGCCCCATTGATGTCGGTATCCGGCAGCAATACGGCAAACTCTTCGCCACCGTAACGCACCGCCAGATCGGATTTGCGCTGACAGCAGGCTCTCAACACCTGAGCCACTTGCGCCAGACACTGATCCCCCGCGACATGCCCGTAGGCATCGTTGTAGCGTTTGAAAAAGTCGATATCGAGCATGATCAGACTCACCGGGCTGACCTGCCGCGCACCCCGGGCAAACTCGATTTCCAGCGATCGCTCGAACAACCGCCGATTGGCCAATCCGGTCAGGCTGTCGTGCGTGGCGATCTGCTCCAGCGTGCGCTGCGCCTTGCGCAGATTCTTTTCGATGCGCTCGCCATCGCGCACCTGATGAATGAACACCCAGCCAAACAGCCCGACGCCGAGGATCAGCAACGCAACAATCACGCTGGACTGAAACGCCCGCTCCGACCAGCCCTTGAGAATCGTGTCGCGCGAGGTCGCTGCGGAAACCACCAGCGGATACGACGCCAACTGCCGGTAGCCATACAAACGAGTCGTGCCATCGACCACCGATTCGAGCATCGCGGTGCCGGCAGCGGCGTTGGGCAGCAGCGTCTGATAGATCTCACCTTTGGCCAGCGAAGTGCCGATCCGCGACTCATCGAACGGCCGGCGCGCGAGCAACGTGCCGTCCGTGAGCCCTAGAAACATGATGCCTTGGTCGTCGAGGCTGAAACTTTTGAAGAACTGATCGAAGTACGACATCTTGATGCCGGCCATCAGCACACCCTGAAACTGGCCGGCATGGTCGTTCACACGTTTGGAAATCGGGATGATCCACTCGCCGTTCTCGCGACTGCGAATCGCCGGGCCGATGTGGGCCACCGTCGAGACGTTCTGCTGATGAAATTTGAAATACTCACGATCGGCCACGCCGTCACCGCGCGGCAGATCGGGAAATGACGTGATCACCCATTGCCCGTCACGGTCGAACAGAAACATGCCATGCAATTGGTTGAGTTGCTGCACGCGGCGTGCAAAGGCTTTTTGTAAACGCGGTTTTTGTAGCGCGCCGTAACCGTCGTCCTGAAGCCAGTCGACCAGACTCGTCAACACCAGATCCGCCGCCAGAAACGTGTCTTCAGCCTGCTGCGCCATCGCCCGGGTCAGGTTGCCCGAAGCCATTTGCGCCACCGCCAGATCCTGACGCCGCGACTGCTCCAGTTGCAGATACAACAAGCCGCACAGGCACAAGCACACCGCAACCGTAAACAGCAGCGCCGCTTTGCGAAGAGGCAAACGCTTGAGCGCGCCGGAGGTCTGTTGAGGATCGTGAATAGGGATAGGCAAAAGCGTGTCCTGGGCAGGTACGACAAAGGCCTCTGCTGGAAAACCCTTGTTTCTCAGCCTAGCCCACCGGGATGCATGGGGCAAACCACACCCTCCCGCCTGCTATATCGGCGCGCAATGCGATTGGATGATTGCCGTTCGCCGGATTATTTTCGCTGTCCTCACGCCGTAACCGGCAACGAGCGAATTTCAAACAGTTACAAGCTGATTCCGTGGGTGAATTTCTACCGGCCGTCAGCGCGATCAGCGGCGAAATTGTAAACAGCTTTTTCATCGACCCGCCCTTGGGACGCCTGCGTCCGTGGTTTTCGATCCTGACCAACCAGGCAAACGGCGGTTTCGACACGCTTTCATAGCAAGCGCATGACGCAAGGCAAGGCCGTGCGCGGTTGAACGGTCTACGATTAACAGGCAGACCTCCAACCAAGGGATCCGAAATGAGTAAAGCAGACGAACTCGCCGCCAGACTCAAGCAAACCCGACACGTCCAGGCGGATGCGACACTGGAAATCGATTGCTGGCCGGCGCAGGTCTATGACCTGTACCACCGCATCGAGGCTTGGCTGCAACCGGTCACCGAGGTCGGCCTGAAAATTCGCCGTAACCCGACCCACGTTTGCGAAACCTCGCCCGACGGCGAAAGCCATGATTACGCGATCGATCAACTGGTGATTGAAGCCAATCATCAAACGCTGACATTCGATCCCATCGCACGGTTTACCGAGGATGGCGCCGGTCGGGTGCAGATCAACCCGTCTGCCACGGATACTTATTTGCTGCGCACCGTGGATGAACACGGTGAAAGTCACTGGTGGATGCAGTCGATTGAAACCGGGCAGCAATTGGACGCGATCGCGCTGACGGAAAATAATCTTTTGTCGGCGGTGCAGGAAGGTTTGGGCCTGTAATCATCCCCTGCCAATAGGGATCTGCCTCGAGAACGTGGTTAACTTCTCGATCCGATCCCTGTGAAGCCCGACAACATGACAAAAAACACAATCTTGTTCGGTACATTGTTCGCCCTGACCTTGAACGCTCAGGCCGCAGAACAGACCACCCACCTCGACACCATCCAGCAACAAGGCCAATTGCGCGTCTGCACCACCGGCGACTATAAGCCTTACACCTTCAAACGCACCGACGGCGACTTCGAAGGCATCGACATTGCCATGGCCCGCTCATTGGCGGACAGCCTCGGCGTCAAAGTCGAATGGGTGCAAACCACTTGGAAAACGTTGATGCCGGACATGCAGGCCGGCAAGTGCGACATCGGCATGGGCGGTATTTCGGTGACCCTGGAACGGCAGAAAAAAGCCTACTTCAGCAACACCCTCGACACCGACGGCAAGATCCCGCTAGTGCGTTGCGCCGATGTCAGCAAGTACCAGACTGTCGAGCAAATCAACCAGCCCAACGTGCGTCTGGTCGAACCCGCCGGCGGCACCAACGAAGCCTTCGTCCACGCCTTCCTGCCCAAGGCGCAACTGGCGTTGCACGACAACGTGACAATCTTCCAGCAACTGCTCGACAACAAGGCCGACGTGATGATCACCGACGCCTCGGAAGCGCTGTATCAGCAAAAACTCAAACCGGGCCTGTGCGCGGTGAATCCGCATCAGTACATGCAGTACGGCGAGAAGGCTTACTTGCTGCCGCGTGATGACATCAGCTGGAAACTGTATGTCGATCAGTGGCTGCATTTGAGCAAAGTGACGGGTAAGTATCAGAAGACGTTGAGCGAATGGATTGCGGTGCCGCAGTAAGAAGTAAAGCCGGACTCCGGTTTTGTGGCGAGGGAGCTTGCTCCCGCTGGGGCGCGAAGCGGCCCTATGTCTCTCTTGAAGAGATAGGGCCTGCTGCGCAGTCCAGCGGGAGCAAGCTCCTTCGCCACAGGGTATGGGTCACTTTAATCATAAAACGCTGACGATGAACTCGGCAGTGTGATGGCGACGCGCGATCTTCACCATCCCATTCCTGTTAAACTCCCCACCCTTCGCCCTCCTGATTCAGATTTCAAAATGCCCCTACAACCCACCCCACTGTCCCGCCGCTTCTCCGTCGCCCCGATGATGGATTGGATCGCCAAAGCCTAAATCCATTGGCCATTCCCGTAGTCGTGTGCATCCTGTGTGCAGGTATTGATACCGCCCTCATACCCTGACACCGAAAATATTGGACAGACCGATTGGACTCCACTCTGATCTCTGACCTTCCGATCCTGGCATTACCGACTAGCACTACCTGCCTTTCCATTATTGCCGGGGTGAGCAGCGACCTAAATCCATGGTATGAATAGTGGCACTCTGACCACTCTAGGCATCAGGAAGAAGCCATGCTATTAAACTTAGCACCCTATTTAAGTAGGTCGCACATATCTATGACTTATTGGGAATGGTGCCTTCTATACGCCTCGACTTCAGGATCAGGGTGTGAACCAGCTCTCCAACCAATATTCATATACAGGTATGCAGATACAATATGACTCTAATTATCGCAGGATATGAACACACAAAATCATTTGACTACACGCAATATTCGGATGACAAAAATTCAACATATATCCCTGAGATGGAAGCAGGTGGACTTTTTGTTATTGCTGATAGCGCTATCACGAACCCCGCGAATGGCCGAACGATCCTCAATGGTTTCAGAAAAACGCACATCGTTGAAGTGAAACTATGGAAACCATACTTTATGCCAGACGGATCGTTCAGAGACTACAAAGAGGTCTACGAAACAAACAACACGTTTGTAAGCTTTGCCGGTAGCACTCTGATAGCGCAACACATCATAAATAGCATCACTACTCACCTGCAAAGCCTTAGAATAAGTTTTAAGCGTCACGAGCAAGATCGCTCTATCATCTACACTGTAATCAGACACTGCCAACCGAACCCTCTAAACAGCCCAAATCAGGTGTCATACTGGGACGATGATACATTTCTGAATAAAGATTTCGAGGGTCTGCTCACTGGCGAGTTAATTGCTGACACTATCGAATACTCAATGAATGACGCCTTGAAGTCTGCCTCCAAGTACAAGCTCGACATTGAAGAATTTCAGGCAATGCATACCGAAATCGTGGCGGGCGTATGGTGTCCTGTGCGGAAGCGTCATGAGTTATATGTTTACCGCATGAACAGCAAGCGCGATCAAGATGGTGTTCTAATACCCTATACCGAAAAATCATTAGTACCCACCAATGAAGTAGTCGTATTGGGAATGAGGAAAGAATTTGAGGCAGATGCAAAACTGAGGTTTTCAAACTCTATATCTTCATTCGTTTCGCCCTCAAACACCATGCTAGAGTTTCTGCGAGAAGCAATCCGATCCGTCGAGGCTCAAGGCAAAAAAGGAATTGCGTTTCCGGTATCGACGACAACAATGGATCGCTACAGCACGTCAAAAAGCGTTTATCCGGAATAACCAAAAGAGCCTGTCAACGTCCTCGCACGCACAACTAGCGAAATCGCACTAGCTCAATGTGATTTCGCTAGCCCCTTATGCAAGATAGCACTTTCCGATTGCGAATTCGTTTTAATGTTCCGTGATCTCGCATTACCAGAGAGCGATTTCGCATTCACACCTTGCGAAAGTTTAGGTATACAAACAATTAACTCAAAATAAACAGCAAAAGCACTAGAATCACCCAAAGCTCCTTTTGCATAATAAGTCTAGAGCTTGTATATAGCCAGTTGTGTCTATGTCAGACAATAAGCGACTAGATACTCACACCCCTTCGGGTGTTGCGTTAAGAGGCTCGATAACTAGAATAATAAAGGTGGGTCAAGATGAAAACTATTGAGAGGCAAAACAAAGAATCCCGCATTACTCTGCGCCTGAATAAAACTGAGCTCGACACCCTGAATGCAAAGATGGTTGAAGCTGGCTACAAGTCCGCTGGAGCCTTTATCCGTGACTACGTAGCCAATGGACAAGTGAAGCCCAAAGTCACCCAGGATGTCGTCCAGATCGCTAGGGAGCTCATGAATCTCGCATCGATGATCAACGCCGTCCGCCCTGATTCCGAACTGCTGGAAAAGGTTAAGTACATCGCCCAAGTGAATCTTGGAGGTGTGAAATGATTGGCAAGATCTTTCCCAAGTCTGCAGGGTCTTTCAAGAACCGCATCAGGTACATTTTCGGCTGCACAAAGCACGACCACTCGATCTCCGGAATCCGGACGATCAGCTTCAACACTATGAGCACAGACCCACTGCCAGGCGTGCTGCAGGGCAACGAGTCAGACCTTTCGGAGATGATCCGAGAATTCGACCAGGTTGAGACTCTCAGACGCTTCGCTATCGACTCAGAGAAGGCCATCAAACCCGTCTTTCACGCGATGCTATCCCTGAGGCCCGGAGAGTCCCTGACAACCCCGCAATGGCGTCAGGCGGTCACGAAGTACATGACAGACCTAGGCTTCGATGAGAGCAATCAATACGTCGCCGTGATGCACCAGGATAAGGATCATCAACACGTCCACATCGTCGCGAATCGCATTCGGCTCAACGACGACTTCAGTATGGTCAAAGACAGCAATGAGCGAAGCGTCAGCCTCGATTCAGTTTCCGGCATCGAAGACCGCTTCGGCCTCACCAAAGCACCGAAGCCCAAAGACACATGGGGCGTATCGATCACTCACGCAGAGCTCCAGGCATCGATCAGGGACTGCGACCTCCCACTCAAGCACAAGATGATTGCGAAGATCGCCGGAGCTATCGAAGCCACCAATGCGGTCGACGGCGACATGTTCACGTTCACAAGGTTACTCAGGAAGCAAGGGGTCTACATCAACTTGACGCTCAACGACGAGGGACACCCCAAAGGCATTAGCTTTGAGCTTGACGGCAAACAGATAAGTGGCAGACAGCTCAAGCGCTCAAGACTCACATGGCACAAACTAACTACGCAGGAAGGAATAAGTTATGACCCCGAAACCATTCGTGAACTTCAGAATGAAATTGCTCGCAGAGATAGCGAAGAACAAGAAAGAGCTCGAATCTATTTCTACGAATTCATCGCAGTCAGTGGGCGCAGAAGAAGGCCTATCTACGTCAAGTTCACAGCGCGAGACTATGAAGTCCAGAAGATGATACAAGAGATTCTTGAGTTGCTGGATGCAATATTCGATGCGCTGTTCAAGCCAAAGAAATGCAGGCTGAAGCGCAACTACATTGAGTTTATTTCCGGCACTCCGCTCAACATTCTAGAGGAAGATGAGCTTACGCCTTGAGATACCTCTAGTAGTAATGCATTAACAACCTGGCGTCGAGCAACGCATGATGTGTAAGCTCGGGCGCTTCGACTAGGGATCTGGGCAGCTACCTCACGAAAGACTGGTACGAGCCAGAGAGCGCTGTCGGGGCATTGGCCGAAAACAGTGAAATTTTGATTGAAGGCCAGCAACGCCTTCACAGCCTGGAAGAGTATTCCTAGCTTGGACATTCCTTGCAGCTACCACATACTAGCCTCATCCACTCAGAAGCGAGGCTCTGCAAATGGCATGGTCATTTTGGAAGGACAAACGCCCAGAGTGGGTTCAAGCAGAGGAGCGAGCATTCATCAAGGCTGCGAACCGCTTAAAGACGCTTCAGGTCACGCCTCGCGGTGGCATGAGGATTGACCCCGAAGAACTAAGAGATCAAATCCTTGCCGCACGAGAACTGTACAAAGATTTGGTTGAGAAATAGTGATGCTGGATGTCCTGCCTACGCTGTAGCTAAATCCGGCCCGTGTCGCGAGACACGTGCTGACCTAACGAACAAGGTTCGGCAGGAATTGAATGGTGACGTTTACGACACCGGGCACCTGCGCCACTACTGCCCCCCGCTAGGCCCACAATGGTGAATATCCTATTCACCAGTCATGTACGTCGCAAATCCTTAGGGTTTCCAGGCGCTATATCCTGCCTCGAGCAAGCGTACTCGGGGGTGCTGCTTTGGAAGCTGCTGGCTAACTTCAAGGAGCTTCTCTTGCAACCAGAGTGCATCCTGCGCAGAAAACGAGTAGCCCATCTCTTCAAGTTCTAGTTCGAAGCCACCCTCCTCTATGGTTCGAACAGCAACAAGGGTGCCTGCGCCATGTGTACCCTCAACAAGCTCGGGACTAGCATTCTCAATGTGTAATACCCCCGTAGCGGTGAACTGCCATGCGCCACGCGATAATCGATACTTTCTTTTGAGCGTGCCCTCGTAACGTAGTGCTGCCGTCGCGCTTTCAACATCCGTTTGTTCCGTGATGGCCAGAGCTTCGGAAAGGCAAAAAGCAATATCTGCCGCTACATCAGCGTCGACATCGATCCCTTCGAATTCAAACTCAATACTCGCGCCCCCTCCCTCAATGCCTGCAACGCGGCATTCATAGCGCTCATCGAGCTCCCGACCTCGCCTGCACAGGAAGTGGCGTTTGAAATCTAGTACAACAGCGGGATCTACATTTGATGAGCTCATTGATAATTCCTTCCGTTCTTCTTAAATTCTTTTTCTGTTTGTTCTATCTGTGCAAGCAGATAGCCTCCAACGCATATCTGCTCGATTAGCCAGGACGCATCGTCAAAGCTGAAGGTGTACACCCAGTCCTCGATACCCAAAAATGGAAGGAAAGCTCATCATTGAACCCTACGAACAGCTTGTAGGAATCACGCGTACCGGGATGTCGGAACGATCCAGAGGCACCAAATAGCACACTGTCTGAGTCGGAATCATAGCCGTACAGTCGATCGCATCCGCTCACCGGACTTCTCGATAAAATCAACTGGTAAAAAACCTTACAAAAGTCCAGCTTCAGCGGACGCTCCACCCTCACTTGGTTGGCAGCGAGCCCAGTGCTGGTTTTCAATAAGGTAGCGAGGCTGTCCGCCAGCTCTCCGCATTGTTGAGCTGTGAAGCGATATTCAGAGTCGTCTAAAACGCAAGCCACAACGTTCCCGGTTAACACTACCGAGGCAGAGAACACCCTTTCCTCATCGAGGAAAGCACGACACGTCATCGAACGCTCAGCCTTGAATTGAGTGCTCAACGCAGCGATTTTCTTCACCATCTGTACTTACCTTTTCAGCTAAATACAAAAGTAAACGGTTTGTCGTTGAACGAACTTGAGCGGAAACACAAAATATTTATAACGACGTTATCGCGCAGGCCGGAATGCTCAGAGAGTTGTCTGTGCGCGCCCTTTGGGACGGCTGTCGTGAACCGAGCCGCTCACCGCGTCTCGGCCCGGTGGGCTTCCATCCTCGCGCCTCGGCTTCTCGGCCTGCGCGCTCCGCTTGCCAGTTCGATCTAACTTCAGCATTAGAAGGTTTCGACTTAGAGGCGTCAGTGTGGCCGCCGGCGGAATCCGCCATCACCACGGAGTTGCTCCTCGACGAATTCTATCGACGAGTCCAACTCGTGCTGTATCTCTTCAAAAACTGCGTTTAGTCCAGGATGGCTGCCTGACGCTCGTAGCACAGCCACTAATCGGGAGAGCTCCCGCCCCGTCGCTATAGGCATCTGAACGTTGCAGTAAACAGTGTCCTTGGTGTCTCGAGTCATGGAGCCTCCTGTTTGCTCCCGATGATACGGCAGCCGTTACGCTCCAGCTACGAGAGCTGGAGGCTCCTCGGTGACGCTATTCTTGAACCCGGAGGAATCGAAAGCACCACCAGAAACGAGCCGTGGAGACCGTACGAAATCCCCCGCACTGAGCTCTTTGTTGACCGTAATTCGGTAGAGGCCAATGACAAAGCCACTCTCGGAGGTGAGGTGGTGTTCAAAGTTGTAAATCTCTCGAAACCCGGTGCGATCAACGCTCATCCATCCCCCTTGGTTATCGCAGTGTAATCTGCAGACCTTGCCACCCAGCCAAGTGGCCAATGCTAGAGCCGCACCCAAGCTAGCACACTCGCGGTGACAAAAAGATGCACAACAGGCAGCCCGGCGAAACCATGTGAAAACATTTTGATCGCCCCAGCTCCCGTGTACTCGATAATCTGAAAAGCGAAGAATTCGGCAGCTGGGACGATGTTTACTTACTTCCGAAAATCGCAGAAGTAGGGTTGGCGCTCGTCAATCTTTTCCGACGCTTTCGGGAAGCTCTTCGCACCGCCCTTCGACTCATCTAGGAACCAGTAGCAGTGGAGCTTCGCCCTGGTGATAGCCACATACGCCAGCCTCATCACCTCTTCTCCTTGTGCCAGATCGTAGGCCCTCGCCTCGCCATTCATCTCGAGCTTGGCTAAGGCATACGCTTGATTGCGCCAATCGGACGAGGTCAGTTGCTCACAGTCGCCTAACATGAACACGGCGTCGGCCTCCAACCCCTTGGAGCCATGGTAGGTCAGGAGTCGAATTTGGTCGGGGTGCTTGTCTTCCCTCGCCCGCTGCTTGAGATGACTAATCAGTTGACCCGCTTCTTTCAGCGTACTTCTGGATCGAGACAACACCATAATCTCGTCGCCCTGCTCGTAATGCTGCTCGACCAGATTCACAAGCTGTTCGTCATCCTTGTCCCATAGCTGGACTGGATGATTTAAATCCTTCACATCAGGATGCGCCGCTTCGCCATGCTTACCAGAGATACCGCGCGTGTGCTTCACGATGCTTTCAGCAGCATCGATGACCATCTGCTGAGACCTGAAATTCTGCTGCAGCTTGAGATCCAGAGTTCTAGGGGAGGGAAAGTATTGCTTGAAGTGCTGGAAGAACTTAGGCGAGCTTCCTCTCCATCCGTAGATGCTCTGCCAATCATCTCCAACCGCCATGAGAGATGGAAAGATCAGGCCCTCAGGAGAATGGAATTTTAAACCACGATGCCGAAGCTCTCCCAAGACGCCACGCAGCCAACTAATGGTATTCGCACCACAGTCTTGGAACTCATCCACGAGAGTGACCATCTGAGCGTCCAACACGGCATTTGGAATTCTTTCGAAATTATCTTCCGCATGCTCATTAAACATCGAAAACATCTTGTTAAACGTAAAAACTGGCGGATTCTGATCAGACAGGAAGGCTTCAAATGCCGGCCAGAAAATACCAAGCGCTTCAAAAAACTTTCCCTCAATGGCTTTTTTCTTGAAGTCCATACCTTTGGTGGCGATAGGCACATCCAACCCGAGATTCTCTAAGAAAGAAGCACAGCTGTGAAACGCTTCCATGATCGGGGCTGGTTTGATATCCCCTCCGACCTGATAGCTAAACTTAGGGACACCCGAGACTTTACCTCGCAACGTCTCAAGAGAATGCAACGCATCGGCATAACTGGTGAAGTAGAGAATTCGCTTCGAGAAGAAGAGCTGGAAGAAAATTCTCCGCATGTGGAGTGCCTGGGAAAGCTTGACCAGCTTTTTTCCATCCTTAATTTTGATGATATCTGGCTCATTTGCATCAAGCTCCAGAACTACATAAGCATTCAAGTTTGCAGCATAGCCATGGGCATGGAATGTCTTACCGCAGAGGGTGACCGGTTCAAGTTCCTCACTGATCCCTAGTAGAGGCCAGTGACCGGCCTTCTGCCATAGCGCTTTCACTGCCAAGCAAGCTTCCTTATCTCGATCCGAGCAAGCCTTGATCGCAGAAATGCGTTTAGCGTTCTCTTGTAGTGGTCAACTGATCCCGGACACTGAATTGAGTTTTTCCTCAGCGACCGCAGGCGCTAGCCCTTCGTTGAACTGATGCGGTCGCCGCCAGTTGTATCGCTCCATCAGGAACCGGCCGATATCCTGTTGCGCTAGCGCAGCGCTCATGTAGCCCACCGTCGGTATCCATTCACTTTTTAGGCTGCGAAATAGTCGTTCCATCGGCGCATTATCATGGCAGTTGCCGCGACGACTCATGCTCTGCGTGAAGCGGTATCGCCACAGTCTCTGGCGGAAACTCCGGCTGCCGTATTGACTGCCTTGATCACTGTGAAACAGCACATTTTGAGGCCGGCCACGCTGCTCATAGGCCATGTCCAGCGCTTTGATCACCAGGTCGGCGTCGGGCTTGGCCGAGAACGCCCAGCCCACAACCCGGCGCGCATAAAGATCGATTACCGCCGCTAGATAGTGCCACCGACCTTCGGCCCAAACGTACGTGATGTCACCGCACCAAACCTTGTCGGGGGACGCCACGCTGAACCCTCGATCAAGCACGTTCGGGATATCAGGCCGCTCCACGGTCGCCTTTTTATAGGCATGGGAACCCGGCTGTTTGCTGATCAAGTTCATCTCGCGCATCAACTTGCGTACCTTGAATCGCCCGATTCGCATACCGTCCTCTTTCATCATCAGCATGATGCTCCGGCTGCCCGCAGCGCTTCGGCTTTGCGTAAACAGCTCGTTCACACGGCTGCGCAAAACCACCCGTTCGGCATCCGGATACCGACGTTTCCGGCAGTAGGCGTAGTAGCAAGATCGGGTTACTTCAAATACCGAGCACAACAGATCAATCGGCTCTTGAGCCCGAAGTTGATCGATTAACGCGAACGCTCGTGTTCCTCGGCCATCAAGAGCGCGGTGGCCTTTTTTAAGATCGATTTTTCCCGTTCGAGCCGATTGATACGAGCTTCGAGTTCCTGGATTTTTTGCTGCTCAGGCGTCAGGGCTTTGCTGGTTGGAGTAACACCGCCACGTTCTTGCTGGAGCTGGTTCACCCAACGACGCAAGGCCGACTCAACCAGCCCAAGCGAACGGGCTGCTTCGGTATGGGTGTAGCCTTGGTCGAGCACCAGGCACGCCGCCTCGCGCTTGAACTCAGGGGTAAAGGTACGACGTTGCTTGGTCATCAGACACCTCTCTGTGGCGAGCATTCTCGCCTAAATGGGTGTCCGGTTTCATTAGACCACTACACGCTTCCAGATTCACATCATGAGGCGCCAGCACATAGGCGGCGTAATAACCGGAGTGGTAATTGCGCCTAATACCAGGTGCTCCGTTGTCTTGTCCGCCAGCGGCTATACCTGCTGCATAGAAAGCGTCCACCGCCTCACGACTCGTCGCGATCAACGCAATATGCGCTCCCTGACTTGGAACGGGCGCTTCATGCACCCAAAAGAATGGCTTTCCCCCAGAGCCAAACCCCAACCGTCGAGGCTTGGCGCATGGAGGTTCGTTCGCAATGCTCATCACCAAGGTGATCCCTAGTGGCCTGAGCACTGATTCGTAGAACACCTGAGCGTGAGAGATATCCGAAACACCGATGCCAACATGATCTATTGCCGAACCCGCGAAACTGTTCATGAGATAACTCCGTAAACGCCAATTAATCGGCTGCCACAGCTTGTTGCCGACAGCGCATGGCGGCCCAATACTCGTCAGACTTGGGAGGCGCCACCGTCGGCGAACAGCTCGGTGCCGTTGATGTAACTCGACGCATCGCTTGCCAGGAAGATCGCGGCCTGGCCAATCTCATACGCCTCGCCGATTCGACCGAGCGTGCTCTTTTCGCTGAGGACATCAATCACCTGCTGCGAGTTTTCTCCGAGCACATCGCGCAGGGACTGGGTCTTCACGGGGCCTGGACTAAGCAGGTTGATGCGAACGCCGGAACCTTTGATATCCAAAATCCAACTGCGCACCAGCGCCCTTAGCGCTGCTTTGGAAGCTCCGTAAACGCTTAAACCTGGGCCGGGGTTGATCGAGGCGGTCGATCCGATGATGACAATGCTGCTTCCCTCGCCCATCAACGGCAGCGCACCCTGCACCGTGAAGGTCGTGCCTTTGACGTTGGTCGTGAAAACCTTATCGAAGCCTGCTTCGGTAATTGCCCCCAGAGGCTCTATTGCACCAATCCCGGCGTTGGCAATCAGCACATCGATATGGCCATGAACCGCCTGTACGTGGCTGAACAGCCCGGCAAGGTCGATGGGGTTCGAGATATCGGCGCATACGGCGGACGAGTTCCCACCGAGGCGACTCACGGCTTCATCGAGCTGAGGCTGCCGACGCCCTGTGATGATCAGAGTAGCGCCCTTGAGCGCGAACGCTTCGGCAATGGCGAAGCCGAGGCCTGAAGAGCCTCCGGTGACCAGAACAACCTTGTTTCTAAATTCCATGGGACATGCCTCAGCGAATAAACATGTAGTGAACACTACATAGACGAACATCCATTCACAACCTCTTTTTAGCAATCACTAAATAAATTGTGTGTCGTGATTGATATGGGTTGGAGCGGTCGCTACAGTTGTGGTCTCGCCTGAATGAGACAGCCATGAACGTAAATACCCGCCAGCGCCGCCCCGCTTTCGACCGCGAGCAAGGGATAGCCATTGCTCAGGCGTTGTTTCATCACCGGGGGTACGATGCAGTCAGCCTGTCCGACCTGACGGAGGCCATGAATATCAAGCCCCCGAGCTTCTATGCCGCCTATGGCAGCAAGGCCGAGCTGTTCGAGCGGGCCATGCGTCGCTACGCTGGCGAAAAAGCGTTACCTCTGGACAAGCTGCTAACGCCGGATTTACCACCCGCAGCAGCACTGACGTCGCTGCTTGTAGCTGCCGCGAAGCAGTACGGAGATACCGATTTGCGTGGTTGCCTAGTCACTGAGGGCTTGCGCGCAGATGACCCAGTGGCCCGAAACATGGCCGAGAAGCTGGGCGAAGCCGCAATTCAGACGATCCGCCATTACCTTGACCAGGTTTGTCCAGGAGGCGCGCAAGCGCTGACTGACTACATAGTGATCACTTTGCGTGGGCTCTCGGCTGCGGCATGCAGCGGCATGTCCCGTGAGCGGTTGATAGAGGTCGCGCAAATTGCGGGCAAAGCGATATCTGGAGAGTTAGAGGCAAACGGCACCGCTGCTGACTCTTAAGCAAACCAGCAGTGATTTTACCTCCTGATAATTTTATAGATCCGTGATGATCGTACCCGCGATGCTCTCGGCGAACTCTGGGCTGGGATTTCCCATGTTTAGCCGCGAAATCTACCACCAACCCTGATTACGCGTCTGTTTACGAGTGGAAGTTTTTAGCCCATCTGTCTCGACGCTGGTTTGATGAATCGGGAAGGGATAGCCGCCCTTTTCCCATGGTGATCATCCGCGACTTACCAAGCGCTTACCGATACGCAGAGATAATCTTTTCCTAAAGTGGAGACTATGTATGGCAGACGAAAGCATGGCTGGATCAAGCAAGTGGGAACGCTGCGACGTTGCCTGCAGCAGGTTGAGCTTAACGATTGGCCATTACTCCGAACTGATTCATCGCGAGGAGATCAGTTCAAAGCCGGACACCCTAAAATTAATGCATGGGTGGGGTTGCAGGATGAGCTTTCCGACCGCGCAACGTTGCTTTCTGTGGGTGACCTTGACGCAGTCGAACAAATAAACGTCACCTATTGCCCAACGGTCAGGGCCATTATGAAATGGTAACACCTGAAAAAGTGATTGGCGCATCTGGGCAATTGGTCAGGTGGTCGACACAGAGCAGCCCAACTGATAATACTTTCTGAGGACGAAGCCGGAGCTGCACGATCAGCGCAAATACAAAAGCCGCCCTCAGGCGGCCTTAGCAATCATACAATTTTCAGATCACTTACTAAGCCAGGACTCTACAACGTCAGAGCCATGTTCATTTTTCCAAGCTTTGAGCAGCTTGTGATTTCCACCCTTCGTTTCAACAATCTCGCCGCTATACGGATTCTTGTAGATCTTCAACGAACGCGCCTTCCGGGTGCCCTTCTCCGGAGTTGTCAAAGGAGCCGATTTGCCGCGCTTAGCAGCATTGGGATCCAGCAAGCTGATGACGTCACGCAAGCTGTAGCCGTATTCAGCCAGCAGCGCGCGGAGTTTGCTTTCAAATTGCATCTCGGCTTGAAGGCCGGAATCAGATTTCATGGACTCCAGTTCTGCGAGCTGGGCTGCGAGTTGTTGTTCAAGCTTGCGGTATTCGGCGAGACGAGACATGTTGATTCCTTCGTGATTAAAGCGGTATCTAATAGCCCTCATATTAGGTGATGCGCATAGATTATTCACCGCGCCATATAATCCAGGATGTCCTGAAAAGCGCAGCAGGCAATGCTTCAAGTACATCGTTTCTTCGCATGCCTAGCTGGCTCGGTGGCAATAATGCAGTGTTGCACCTACCACGCTGCGATGTTTGCTAATGTGTTTTCTCCTGCTCCTGCCCCCTAAAGAAACGACGTATTGGTTTCGCCCAGCTGGCGTGCCACATCATCGCTCTGATTCCCCATCTAGTGTCCTCAGATGCGTCCGCCTCTCGTTGTTGAGCACCAGCTGGATTCAAGATTTTCGCAAAGGCTCCTAAACGTCCAGATTCTCATCGCCAGTTACTCCGTCAACGTATGACGGGAATTCCGGGCGTTCTCACAGCCTGCCCTGTCGCAATATCGATATCTGAATTCTGAATCCTCTCTGGCTCATCTAGCTCTGGCATCCGTTTTAGCATATGGCCCCTACTCCAACAACTTCTGCAAGCAGTCACTGGAAACCTCAGCAGCTCTGCGAAAAGTACGTGGTTCGGAATCAAGCCCACACATTCCTGACCCCTCAGGCTTGGCGTTCATCTGGCTTTTGTCCCCTCGTCTCTCGACTAGCGGCATGCAGCGGGCGCTACCGCTGGCGGGCGCATACGCTTGGCAGTTGCTGGTAAAGGACAGAATAATTGAATAGGGTCAAAAGGTTTGGATCCATAGGGGGTAGCGGTGGTGTTGGTCTTTTTGCGCTGCAGTTCGTACGCATCGAAGGTGCTAAGGTTTTCGTCACGGCTTCGGCCGATCGAATTCCTTTCCTTAAAAGGAAATCGGTGTAGATCGAGCCGTCGATGTACAAGACATAAGCATTGATACATTTTCCGTGATTTCGACTTGGTGACCTAATTGAGCGTCGGTGAGACACAATCCTCGCCTCTGAAAGCTTTTAGCTAAAGGGGCCGACGGGTCTCGACGATTGAAATACCTGACGCCCAGCACCCCCTGCTAAAGGTAAAACTGGAATTAGTTTCACCGCGCCCGCCATGGGCAAGAGCTAGCTGACTTTGTAGGCCTGATCAAAGCCCTTTAGGGGAAGGTAATCATCGTGCGCATTATGAGGTAAAAGACTCCGCCTAGGCCCCTCGATGCGGTCGCTAAGTAACAGGTGCATTGGGGTAGTACTGCGGGTGAATCAGCATTAAAGCCGGAGGCCAAGTACGGATAAGCACGCACCGATTTATCGCATGGTCATGAAAGACCATCTCTGCCCTTTTGGGTTGAATGCACGGGATTTGCTGATTAGGGAAGGCTTCGATGTCGACGACAGATGGCTGCGTACTCGTGTACAAACCGATGCGTTCATGAAGGAACAAGGCGTTGAGACGACACCGCAAGTGTTTATCAACGGAACACTATTGGTGGCAATGATGATGTGCGACGCTATCTCGGCAAACCGGTAACCAACCCTGACGCTGTGACCTACCAGCCCGTTATTGCGGTATTTGCAGTTGCCGCGCTCATGGCTTTGGCGGCCCAGTGGGGAACAGTTGACAGTCTGTTTACCTCTTCAGTCATCCAAAGGTTCATCGCCTTCAGTGTGCATCCTTGCCATTCTCAAGCTCCGGAATCTCGAGAGTTTTAGCAACATGTTTCTGGGATACGACTTGCTCGCGCGCCGCGTCGTGCGCTACGCCTATGTTTACCCGTTAGCTTAAGCCCTCGCGGGAGTTCTCATGATCGCCAATGCCCTCACATGGCTGTCGGTGCCTGTCGCTCTGTTCATCGGCAGCGTCGGGGCGTACTCGGTTTTCAAGGCAGTGTATGTTGAAAAAAGAGACCTGAAATGCGCCTGCGTGGGTGGTGATAGCAACGTCCCGCTGGGCTTTATATCGATGACAGAGAATTTGATGATGGTGGGTATGGCGCTTTGGATGGGGGCGTCAAGTTTGTTGTAATGCCTGCACGGAAGAGCGAATTCTAGGCATCACCGAGCATAGTCAGCGCCTGCCGATGGCAGGCGCATCAATCTCACGTCAAGGCTGTCCCTTCCCCCCTGATGCTCCGTATACCTGTCCTGTCACATAACTGGACTTGGGCGAGGCCAACTGGACATACACCGGGGCGATTTCCGCAGGTTGTCCAGGCCTCTTCATCGGGGTGTCGCTTCCAAATTGTTTAAGTTTAGCCATAGTTTGCCCTCCGCTGACTTGCAGAGGCGTCCAAAAAGGCCCTGGTGCGACCGCATTCACCCGAATACCTTTGTCGGCCAGTTGCTTGGCCAAGCCCTTGCTGAAATTGGCGATACCGGCCTTCGTCATCGCATAGTCCAGCAGATTCTCCGAAGGATCATATGCATTGACTGACGCAGTATTAATGATCGCCGATCCTTCCGGCATAACGGCAACCGCCGCCTTAGTTATCCAGAATAAAGCATACAGATTAGTCTTGAGCGTCCAATCGAAATGTTCGTCAGAGATATCGAGAATCGAATCGTAACTGTGCTGCCGCCCGGCGTTGTTGACCAGAATGTCAAGTCCACCGAGCGCTTGGGCGGCATCTTTAACCAAACGTCGGCAGAATTCAGCGCTTCTTATATCGCCAGGAATGGTCACGGCCTTGCGACCTGCTTGACGTATCAACTGCGCGACTTCCTGAGCATCGGCCTCCTCGTCAGGCAAGTAGTTGATTGCCACGTCCGCTCCTTCTCGCGCAAATGCGATGGCGACCGCGCGACCAATGCCCGAGTCACCACCGGTGATCAGAGCACGCCTCCCCGCAAGTTGCTGGCTACCCTGGTAACTGCTTTCGCCATGATCAGGACGTGGATCCATCTTGCCGGCAAGTCCCGGCCAAGGCTGCGATTGCTCCGCGAAAGGCGGCTTCGGATAACTGAGTTGCGGATTGCGCAGCGGCTTGGGAGCGTCTGAAGGAACCGTTGCAGCTTGGGCAGCAAGCGGTGCAACAAGACCGACTGCGGCAGTCATCGCAGCCCCCTGAAGCACAAGTCGGCGAGAAGGTTTGAAATCGGATGAATCCATGATGTCTTCCTCTTCATTATGATGATCGGGCCATGCGGCCGCTCGTGGCGTTGATCAAGGCTCACCGACGCTAGACGATGACCATCGCACCGGAGTTCAACGATTGGGACGGTCGGTTTGGAACAAACACTAACTTGGCAGAGCACTCCGTCTATTACCAAGAACCTACGGCAACATCATCGGTCTTCAATACAGATCGCTAAATGGAGCTGAGATCCAATGGCAGCCGTTCTGATTTCGTTGGGCAGCATCAATGCCGACTTCCAAGTGAAGGTTGATCACGAACCTGGAAGCGCAGAAACGCTACTAGCGCATGATTTCTTGCGCCTTTGCGGGGGAAAGGCAGCCAACACGGCTTATCTGGGTTCGCTGTTCGGTCTGAACAGTCATCTCCTGGGCAGGGTTGGCGATGACGACCTAGCGACCCAGGTGCTCCAATCCCTTGGTCAGGCCGGGGTGAACATCGATGGTGTTTCCCGGGCGACAGATAGCTCGACCGCTGTGTCGATGATCATCGTGCCTCCTGAAGGTAAAAAGCAGATAGTACTGGCGGCGAACGCCAACGATAGCTGGAACGAAACGTCGATCAAACAGGTATTGACGTGTATAGATAACTCGCCGCGCCCCGCATGTTTGGTTATTGATGCTGAGATTGACCCCATGGTTACGAGTCAGGCTATTGCTCGCGCCAAGGTTCTCGGTATTCCTGTGGTACTCGACCCTTCCTTTCCCGAGCGTGTCGACCCTGCTTGGCTCGACGAACTGACTGCAATCACGCCAAATAGCGAGGAAGCTTCCATTCTGTTGGGCGCCAAGGCTGATTCGCTGGAGGAAGCGACTCAAGCCGCCTCGCAGCTTTTCGCTCGAGGTGTACGCATCGCCTGCATCAAGCTCAGAAATGGTGGCGCGGTTATGGCCCATGCGGAAGGTACGTATCAGATTCCCTCCGGCAATGTTCCCGTCGTTGACAGCACTGGCGCAGGAGACGCCTTTACCGGTGTGCTGGCGATTTCGCTGCTCCAAGGCTTCGCCCCCTTACAGGCAGCCTGTCGGGCCGTTGCTGCGTCCGATATCGCCGTTACCAGATACGGCTCGCAGCCATCCTACGCTGCTGCCGATCGCGTCGATGAACACGCCCGTGCTATTGAGCCTCGAGTGAGACGGCTTCATGGTTGAGATCGTCTTTGATCATTATGATGCTGGGGATGAGCGCCGCCGCGAAGCGTTACTGACCCTCGGCAATGGCGTGGTGGCCTGGCGCGCTAGTGCTCCTGAAGCAGCGTTCATAGGCGCAGAAACCAAGCATTACGCGGGTCTATATAGGGCGGGTTGGTATGATAATGCGCAACGTATGGTCAACGGCCGAATGGTACGAATCGATTCACTGGTTAACCTTCCCGATCCATCCGGTCTCATTTTCTCCGCTGATGGCGAGCAATGGGTTGAAGGATCAGTAACGAGCTATCGGCAGTATCTGGATCTGGAGACCTCTGTTCTGAGACGAGATCTACAGCTGCGACTCGGCGACAATCGCTTGGAACTAAAAGAGGAGCGCTTCGTAAGTCTGGCCGATCCAACCCTCACAATTCTACGCTGGGAGATCCAATCGGACGATGCACTGGATCAGTTCGTCGTGCACTCATTGCTGGACGGGGACACCACTAACCGTCTGATCGAGCGTGATCAGGCCTATGAAGGCAAACGTCTTGAAATAGAAAATGTCGTTCATAATGAGGATGGCTTCGCAGCGCTGCTCGCTCGTCTACCCGAGTCCGGCGAGCAAGTAGCGGTAGCTTGTCAGTTGATCGCTCATCCATCCATGCATTGGTCAACCGCAGTGTCGCAGAAGCGACTGACTCAACAGGCCTGCTCGTCGGCTGGCCATTCATGTTGGGTCATTGAAAAACGTGTTCGAGTCCTCCTGAACAGGGAAATACCGCAACCGTTCGCCTCGATCACACAGCTTCTACCTAAGATTACTTACGCTGTTTTGCGTGGTGAACATGAGCAACGATGGAAAGCGATCTGGGCCCATATCGGCCTCAAACTGAACGATGCCTCGTTATCCATGCCGCTTCGCCTGGGGATGTGGCACGTGCTGCAAAACAGCCCTATCGCGCAGGACAATGCCGATCAGGGATTTCCTTCGCGGGGTTGGCAGGAGGGTTATTTCGCCCAGATTTTCTGGGATGAAATGTTTGCGTTTCCCTTTCTTGCCAGCCAATTCAGCAAGGTTAGCGAGCGGCTGCTTGATTACCGCTATCGCCGCCTCGGCGCAGCGAAACGAAGCGCTAATGAAGCAGGTTTTGAGGGCGCGATGTTCCCTTGGCGCAGCGCTCGCGACGGAACCGAGCAAACGCCTCCGTTTCGCCTGAATCCGCTTTCCGGCCGCTGGATGAAAGATCCCACATGTCTGCAGCGTCACATCGGCAGCGCTGTAGTCTATGACGTCTGGCAGCACTTTCAAATTACCGGAAATTTGGACTGGTTCGCGCGCGTGGGAGCCGAACTGATGATCGAAGTAGCGCGATTTTGGGCGAGCAGGGTCGCTGAAGACCTAGTAACCGGCCGCTACATGATTCGTGGCGTCATCGGGCCGGATGAATACCACAACAGCTATCCCGGCAATCCGCAACCCGGACTAGACAATAACGCTTACACCAACATGATGGCCGCATGGGTATTGTTCCAGACTCATTGCATGCTTGAGTACCTGCCCAGAGATCAACGAACGACTCTGATGCAGCGCCTGCAGGTTGATAGAGCCGAGCCCGAGGCTTGGAGCCGGATCGCCCAACGGATATATCTGCCCTTCCTGCCCGATGGCGTGCTGAATCAGTTCGACGGTTATGAGCAATTGCTTGCCTCAGTACCTAATTGGGAGAAGGGAAGTGATCCGCGTCTGGACTGGTTGCTGGAGGCGCGCGATGACTCTACCGATCGTTATGGACTGACCAAACAGGCCGATGTGCTGACATTGTTCTACCTGTTCCCTGCCCCAGAGCTAAAACGACTGTGCGAAGCGATGGGCTATCCGTTCGATGAGTCTGAAATGCAGCGCACCGTGGAATTTCATCTGGCGCGAATCACCCATGAATCCAGCCTGTCGAAAGTCATTTGCGCCGGCGCGCTTGCACAGTTACAACCCGAAACCTCATGGAAATTCTTTCGGGATTGCCTGCGCACCGACCTTGATGCGCCATCCGATAGCGGAACGCTTGAGGGCGTGCATCTGGCAGCTATGGGCGGAGCCATCGACGTGCTGCAGCGGCACTATCTGGGCATATTTCCGATGCCGGACACCCTTCACCTGCGCCCTTCCATCCCTGCGGCCCTAGACGGCGTGACCCTGGGATTCCGCTTTCGCGGCCAACATATGCAGGTTTCTCTTCAATCCCGTCGACTGACGCTTAAGCTCGCGGAAGAAGCCAGCCCTGTTGACATTTTCTGCGCCGGCCGCCGCCTGACCCTTGCCCCTGGAAAAAGCCTAAGTTTGAACTGTTCTAATGCAATGATAACGAACGATAAGGAGGATCCATGAGCCCTACCGCAAGTCCAGCGTTTGTTAACCGAGCGCTTTGGGGATTCAGCCTTGTGTTCGTGGCAATGGGTATCGCCCCCCTCGACCGCAAAACCTGGCTCGCGGAAAATCTTTTGGTGGTGCTGCTTATAGGCTTGCTGTGGTACAAGCGCCGCCGGCCAGAGCTTTCGCGCGGAGCTTGGTGGGCAATGATGTTGTTTTTGATCATTCACCAAGCGGGAACTCATTACAGTTACCCAGAGGTGCCTTATAATCTCTGGCTCATTAATATCTTTAACCTCAATCTTGACGGGCTCATGGGATGGCAGCGCAATCAATTTGATCACTTTGCCCACCTGAGTTACGGATTACTGATGATCCTGCCCTTGTGGGAAATAACGAAAAAGATGGGCCTGACACCTGGTTACATCTCCTTTATCGCTTGGAATTTGATCATAAGTTCGTCGGCTGTTTATGAATTGCTGGAATGGATTGGCGGCGCATATCTAGGCAACAACCAAACCGGTCTCGTCGGTTCCCAAAACGATTTCTGGGACGCGCAAAAAGATGTAGCACTCGCGGGCCTCGGCGCGGGACTGACTTTGCTAACTATGAAATATATGAAATGGGATAGATCAACGTAAATTAACTATGGCAGCTGCCTGTCTAATCACCAGAAATGGAAGTACGTTAACTTCTCTTGGAGTTTTGAACAGAAATTATCAGGGCTTCGCTACCCGTGTCTTTCAGTTATCTAATCTGACTTATACGTGTCCGAAAAAACGACGCTCGGTCGATATAGGTTACTGATCCTCGAACCGGGCAATACACGGCTTCTTAGCGTTGCTCGTCCGGATTACCCGGTTGATGTGCAAATGTCGGCCAACGATCACGTATCCAAAAATATTCAGCCGGTGGCCTAGTCGTGACCAGATAAACTCGTTGCTCGAAGTCCTCAGTCACCACCACGCATTTGAGTGATCGTCCAGGCCCGACATAAAACCAATGCGGCGCACGGTCAATATCATATGCCATGTAACGATCTACCAATCCTATTGCCGGCTGGTAGCGTGGGACGTCACTACAATTATGTTTGAGCTCTCGTTCGTCAATCCAACCACCCTCCGGGCTACGGCCAGACTGATCGCTCCGTCGCCCCCATGCTACCCACCCCAAATCTGTCCCGTCCTCTAACACCACCGGCAAAGCTGACCCTGGATCGGAAAAATAGGCTTTCACGTTTTTGGGGTCACCACTGATGACTTTGATCTCTACTCCCTCACACATAGCCACTTCCTCACTTGTCAATGTCAGAACAATTGACTACAAATGCGGCTAAAAATTTACCGCATTACAGTCAGGCTGGGAATTGTCGGTAAGTCTCGGAATCGGCCAACGTCGTGTGTCTTCTTGTCTCAGTACCATGCAATGTGCCTGCGTAGCCACGCTCCGGACATTTCATCTGTCGCGAGTCACCTATGATCCAGCCTGTCCAACGCCCTATGCGCCGAAGCGGGCACCCACAAACAGCCAAAAACTGATGTCAATCCTATAGCGATGGCATACGCTCCCTATCTCGACGCGCCGGTTCGGAATGCAAGCATCGGCCGGCCATGGCTTGATCCGGCGACGCGCTTCAGCGCCGCTATCTGGGCATATATCCGACGCAGAATGCCCTACGCCCTCCTATCGCCTAAGGCCTAGGCGCCGTGACCATGGGACTCTCCCTCATCAACAGCACGAAGGTATGTGTTTAATCCCATCGAATGACGCTTGAATATGCGAAAGAAGCCATTACCCTAGACGTTTGCAACAACGGCCGCCGTTTGAAACTTAGCTCTTAGAAAGCCTGCATCGCGACGGGCCTAACACAACGATCCCGAACAATACAATAAGGATACGAGACCTGCAGCAGCGTCTATGGAGTGCTCGGGCGGAGTTTTTCCGGAAGCTCACCCTCAGAGTTGCAAAGGACTTAAAGCGAATTCAAGCGCCTGATTCCGGATTGTCGGATGGAACTCCGCGATGCTCCTTATCACCCTCTACGAGATCGTTCATCTTGGGGTCAACATCGGGATCATCGATTCGGCTTGGCCTTTCGGACGCCTGTCGCTGCGTCGCCACAGAGGTGCAGGCCTCCACTTCGGTCGTATCCACCTCTATAGGAGCTTGGTCGTTGGGGATTGGTGGGACATTTGGGGAACCATTGTTGACCCCTTTTCCGGCTTTGCTGTCGTTTAAGTTGGCTCCGCACTTTTGTGACTCGGCGGCGGGTAATTTGTCATTCATTTCATACTCTCCTTTGCCATAGGCCTCTGGCGTAAGATTAAAGCACCGAATTCAAGTGCCACCGTTTTGACGAACGGCAGTTTCCCGCCGTTGGTCAGTGCAATTGTGCATTCATTAAACGATCTCGCTGAGCTGATCCTCGAAAACTCTACCTATAAACAAAACGAGGATATTCGCCATGAAAGCTGTTGTTTTCCACGGTGTGGGTGATATCCGGCTTGAGGATGTCCCAGACCCTGTCATCGAATCACCGACGGACGCCATCGTGCGAATCACCACGTCGGCCATATGCGGTACCGATCTTCACTTCATCAGAGGCAGCTTCCCGGACATGCAACCTGGAACAATACTGGGCCATGAAGGGGTGGGTATTGTGGAGGCCCTGGGTGACGACGTACGCAACCTTGAGGTGGGTGATCGGGTAATCATTCCTTCCACCATCGCATGTGGTAACTGCTCATATTGCAGGGCGGGTATTACTCGCAATGCGATACGGCCAACCCCAACGGCAAAACCGCAGGTACAGCCTTTTTCGGCGGCCCCAAATCGACAGGGCCATTCAATGGCTTAGCCGAAAAGGCACGTATTCCCTACGCCAATATCGGCCTGATAAGGCTGCCCCAAGCAGTTACGGATGATCAAGCGATTGCTATGTCGGATATCTCCCAACGGCCTGGTTCGGGGCTGAAATGGCAGAAATCAAGGATGGGTCAACGGTCGCCGTCTTCGGTTGCGGCCCCGTCGGATTGTTCGCGATCATCAACGCTCGACTAATGGGCGCATCGCGCGTGTTCGCGATCGATGGGCTGACGGATCGACTCGAACGCGCGAGACATTTGGGTGCGGAATGTATCAATTTTGAAAAAGAGGATCCCATTCAAGTCTTGTCTCGCCAGACAGGCGAGATCGGAGTGAATTGCGCGATCGACGCCGTGGGAATTGACGCAAATCACAGTCATTGCGGACACTCTCATAGCGAAGTGCAGTGGCAACCAGGAGATGCTCCCGCGCAGGCATTGCAATTGGGGCGTTCAAGGCTTGGCAAAGGCTGGTGTGCTATCGATTATCGGTGTCTACCCGCCGATTTTTGATAGCTTCCCAATATGCGCGGCGATGAACAAGAAC
This sequence comes from Pseudomonas fluorescens, assembly GCF_900636825.1. Lineage (NCBI taxonomy): Bacteria > Pseudomonadati > Pseudomonadota > Gammaproteobacteria > Pseudomonadales > Pseudomonadaceae > Pseudomonas > Pseudomonas fluorescens. Next base: position 3,924,474 of record NZ_LR134318.1, read on the forward strand.
ATCCGCATAAACATGGGCAATTGTCATCATCGCAAGTACATTCCAAAGCTGATTCAGCTGACATTGGCAGGTAAGTTCGATCCCGCCAAGATACTCACCCATGATGAACCGGTTAGGGATGCAGTCAGCGCTTTTGAAGCTTTCGAACCGACACAAACAAGGCTGGATCAAAGTCAAGTTGCAGGCGGGCTAAAGTCATAATGCTTGAGCCATCACTATGTGGCTAGGGAGCCTCGATTAACATCGAAGCATGTACTTTGTTAAGCGATCGAAAATACTCCACATAAGTCTGGCCCGTTCAGCGGGCCTTTTCGCATTTTCTGTAATGGTTCAGCTGTCCGGCTAAAGGGGCAAGTCGCTGCCAACCCTCTGGCAAAACAAGGCTCAGGGAAAAGCGGATCAACATGGCCTAATCGGACTACGCATTGCCAGGTTAGCGATCCGCGATTTAGTTGGCATTACGATTGTTATTCGCCCCGTTGAAATGCTGCCTGTAGCTCCTCTCTAGCCTGATACCAAAAATCATCTTCGGAGCCTGCTCGCCTACCGCTTGACTCCCACAATTCGTAGGCACGCTGGCGAATATCGTTTTCGCTTATGGCAGTCGGAGCGTTGGGCGCACCTATCATCTCACTATCATCGTCGACCAAGTCCCCCTCAGTCGCCGACTGAAATGGTGAGCCCGTGGTGTCAGGTAGAGCTTGTTTCAACTCACTCTCTACCGGAGCGCTTGCGGCAGGATTTTTTCTAACCGTAGCCATGTTCGTGTACCTCACTTAGTCAATGCACCCTAGAGTGCGTCTTAATTCGAGAAAGATCGGGGACGCGAGTTTCATCATCTTATACGTGGTGCGACAGAAGGGGATCCGAAGTATGAGAGCGCCACCCGATCGCAGGGTAAAAGAGAGAGTTACGGGATGACTTACAGCGTCCGGCGGCGATCAAATTCGAACCAGTCTGCAAGCATGAACGTGCACGATCAGTAGTAAGTGTTCGGCAAAGTCACCTTCCAGACCCCATCAATAAGCGGGATGGTGTCCAACATTTCGGCGTCGGACACCTCGCAATCCTCTGTTATTTTAAGCGGCCATTTTTTCACACGCGCCCGCGCACGCTATGCAAGCCTTTGAGCAGTTATGGCAATGATCCGCGTCATGCTTGCCGCACTCATCAGCGCAGGCGCGACAGACTTTTGCGCATAGCTCACAAAACTCAGCTGCAAATGGACTTCCACGTGCCATCAACGCGGCGGCAAGCCTGCACATATCCGCGCAGTCCCTATCCAGCTGAATACATTTTGCCATCATTTGGACGTCCTGCTCGTCCAGACAGGCAGAGGCACAGGCCTCACAGGTTAGAGCACACTTCGTGCATTCTGAGATGCATGCTTCAAAGTTGGCGTTCATAAAAATCTCCAATATCGTTGGTCGATTCTGAAGTCCCATCGGGCCTTTTTACTCGAAGAGACCTAAAATTGACCTGCTATGGAAGGCCGCCGTTGCAAGAAAATAATTACATTTCTGTCAGCAGCGATCAGCGAAGATGCGGGCACAGTCAGGCTGGCATCCATTGCTGTGGAACCAGTGCCTCAATCTCACTGGCCCGCTGCGTCGGCAGCCGCGTGAGCGCGTCCTTGAGATAAGCATACGGATAATGCCGGTTGATGCGCGCTGGCTGGATCAGGCCCATGATCGCCGCCGCCCGCTTGCCGCTGCGCAGCGACCCGGCAAACAATCAGTTCGATCGCCCAAGCGCCCACGGCCGGATCAAGTTCTTGAGCTGGTTGTTGTCGATGTGCACAGCACCATCTTCCAGGTAGCGCGTGAGCGCTGCCCAGCGTTTATGGCTGTATCCAGGGTCTTGGCCGCGAACCCTCGGGCACAAGTTCGCGTTGAGCCAATCCACCCATGCAATTTCTCAGCGATGGAGACCTGTGGTTCCTGTCGTAGTCGCCAGCGATCTTCATCGCCCATTTCCGGGGCGTGTCGCTCGACCTCGTACAGGCCACCGATTGAGTGCAAGGCCTGCTCCGCCAACTGGCTTTTGTTCGCCGCGTGCAGGTCGAAGAATTTGCGGCGGGCGTGGGCCATGCAGCCGATTTCTGTGATACCCAACTGGAAGCTGGCCTTGTACCCGGCGAAGCCGTCACAGACCAACTTGCCTTTCCACGGGCCCAGGAAGTTACGAGTGTGTTCGCCGGCACGGCTGGGGCTGAAGTCGTAGACCACTGCCGTGAGCTCGGAAAATGGCGTGGTGCTGTAAGCCCAGACATAAGCGCGGTGAGTATTCTTCTCGCCTGGAGCCAGCATTTGTACCGGCGTTTCATCGGCGTGGACTACGCGCTGGGCCAGCACTGTTTCGCGCAGCGCATCGACCAGTGGCTGAAGCTGCATGCCGGTCTGTCCGACCCACTGCGCCAGTGTCGAGCGCGGGATGGCCAGGCCTGTACGGCCGAAGATATTTTCCTGTCGATAGAGCGGCAAGTGGTCGGCGAACTTGCCCACCATCACGTGCGCCAGCGGGCCGGCAGTGGGGGATACCCTTTTCGATCACCTGCGGCGGTACTTGGGCCTGGATCAGTGTTTCGCACTGCCGGCAGCCCATACCCCACGCACATGTTGCTCGACGTTAAGTACGCCAGGCGTGTATCCAGCTTCGCAATATACGTATCCTTGAATCCTGCTGCCGTTAGGTGGTTTAACGCTTATTGAACGATGATTGTCACTTCGTGATAATCGAAATCTGACCGTTACGCTCGATGATGGCGAACTTGATTTGATCCACAGTTTCGATGCATTGAGAGAGGCGAGCAGCTTGCATGATGTCATCTTCCTCGATTCTTGCTTCATGCATACCGGTACGGAGGTACAGACCGTTTTCTACGACGATAGTGGGGCCGCCGTCGATGAGTTTTTCAAATCGCCTAGCTAGGTTTGTGCCAGATGCCTGGTGCTGGGGCTCCGACGTCGCTTCGACCACAATTCGGACAAGGCAAAGGAACAATCAAGTCATCGTTACAGATGCAGCAGACTTATGAGAAGGATCGATCGGCTTGGCTCGGGAAGAGATTCAGCTTTAAACGTGCCCCATACCGTCCGTCAGCTGGGCATCAAACCCGCTAAACCAAATGCAGCACAAACTCCTCCATCTAAGAATCAATAGGTTTGTGAGGCAGACCATGATAGCAGTAGCGTTTCAGGGTGGTGGCAACAGGAGGCTCAACGATTCTTCCACGACGAAGATTCAGCGGCTGACAGACGCTCTGTGTGCGCATTTCCACGTCAACAAGTTATGCACGGACTTGCAATCTATTCGCGGCAGGACGCCGTGCATAGAGCATTGGTCGATGCACGTCCATAGGGGCGTTGCTAGCGTCGTCAAGCCCCAGAGCGCCACATTGAACGAGCTGACTCTTGCGGGGAAAGTCGACCCGGCAAAACTTTTGACTCTGCGAGAACCACTATCGGACGCGATCAGCGCCTTCGCCGCGTTCGACTGCATGAAGCAGGACGGATCAAAGGCAAACTCAAACGCGATGAATGAAGCATCAACAGGAGTTCTCCCATGAAAGCCATACGAATCGAAACTTTTGGCGGCCCGGAAGTCATGGTCGTAAGAGACGTCGACATCCCCAACCCCGCCCCCAATGAAGTACTGGTAAGAAACATGGCGGCTGGCGTCAATCCCGTCGACTTCAAAATCAGGCAAGGCGAGTATCCCGAGGTCAAGCAAGACAAACTTCCTCTTACGATGGGCCGTGAAGTCGCGGGCGTGGTTGAATCAGTAGGCCGGGATGTGGATGAGTTTCGCCCAGGTGATCGAGTATTTGCAATGATCGGTGCGGACGGCGGATATGCTCAATACACCCGAGTTCCGGCAGCGCACTTGGCAATCGTCCCCACCTCACTGGATTGGCGGCCTGCGGCGGGCATTCCATTGGCAGCCCACACGGCGTGGCAAGCGCTAGTCGAACATGGACAATTGGAACAGGGCCAAAAAGTACTCATCCATGGGGGTACGGGAGGTGTCGGTCACTTCGCTGTGCAGTTCGCTCGGGTGAAAGGCGCGCAAGTGTATGCGACAGCGTCTACAGAAAGCCTGCCGTTTCTTGAACAATTGGGCGTAGACCGAGCAATCGACTACAAGAAAGAAAAATTCGAGGATATTTGCAGTGACTTTGATCTGGTTATCGATCTTATCGGCGGCGACACCCAGACCCGGTCATGGCAAGTGCTGGGCGATGGCGGACGGTTAGTATCTACCCTCACAATGCCTGATGCGCATCATCCCCAAGCCAAGGGAAAAACCGGCACGCGGTTCACGGCCCGTCCTGATGGTAAAGAACTCGCTGAAATAGCCGGGCTGATCGAGGCGAGTCAGGTCATCGTACGGATTCAAAAGGTCTTTGATCTAACCGAAGCCGCCGATGCTCTGGATTTCATAGCCAATGAGCATGTTCACGGCAAAGTCGTGCTCCGGGTCGCATAGCGTTGGTTTTTCTTTTTGGGCGGACTTACGGAGCACTGGCTATGAGTGATCGGCTTACTTCACCCGCTCCGATTTTGAATGTCGGTGAGACCGTCGTACTGTTCGACGGCACCTGCAAACTGTGCAACGGCTGGGCGAGATTTATCATCCGCCATGACCGTCTACATCACATTCGCCTAGCGACGGTGCAATCTTCTCAGGGACAGCAGTTGCTGGAGGGGCAGGACTACCCACCGATCGCTTTAAAACCATCGTACTGATCGCCAATGACCGAATTTTCATACGTTCAGACGCGATGTTTGAGATTATGAATCGCCTTCCAACTCCGTGGCCGTGGCTCAGCTTGGCTCGATTCGTACCGGGTATATTTCGTGACTGGGCTTACGACAGGATTGCGCTGAACCGCTACAAATTGTTTGGGAGGTACGACAGCAGCAAAGCGCCCCTGGCAGATCACCCACAGCGGTTTTTAGATCCTGCGCGTTAGCTCTGGTTTGCGACTTTACGCAGAAACTCCAGTACGTGCCGCTCACCACCACCCTCCCAAACGCCGACATGTCCTATTCCTGGGATCAGGATGACTTCGGAATGGCTATTTGCTGCAGCATGAAGTTGCCCGAAATGAGCGGGTGGAATCACCAAGTCTTCATCTCCGCCGTAAATCAGTAACGGTGCACGAACTCGACCAATCTTCGACAGGTTATCGTAACGATCGCGGGTCAGCCGCTCTGCGGGCAACCAGAAAAGACGTGCTTTAGCAACAGCTACGATGGAGGTGAACGGTGCTTCCAAGATAAGGCCAGCGCATTGTGTTTCAGTAGCCAGCTGCACCGCCACCCCACTGCCGAGGGAGTAGCCATGAATTACGACGGGCCGTCCTGTGCTTTCCAGTAACTTCAACGCTGCTCTGCCGTCGGAGTAAAGGCCTTGCTCACTCGGCCGACCAGGGTTACCTGCGAATCCACGGTACTCAACCTGCAGAACCCCGTAGCCTTCGTCGGCGAGCCGTTCCGCGATTGCTGACCGCTTACGCAAATCCTCTCCATTGCCATGTAGCAGCAAAATGCATAGCTGCGAGTCGGGTACCGGAGGACAATATCTGCACGCAAGCCCGAGACCATCGGCAGTAACCACAGACGCCCAGACAAAGCGCGGATCGAAATCGAGCGGGTGAGCCCGAGTTGTTCCTTCCCCCGGATAAATCAGCCGTCCTTGCAACCAATAAATCGCCATGAGGCCCGAAAGGTACAGTAGCAGGATCGCGGCGCCTGCAAAGGTAAGCAGGTACACCATCCAGATCACGGCTCGTTACCACTAAGCGTCTGAAGCTTGATCCCCCATGCCTCACCGTGACGCTGCAGTGCCTGCTCGAAAAAATCGAGGTTCATCGGTGGAGGCGGATCAAAACGGGGCTTCAGCCGCTGTAGATCCTTAGCGAAACGAGTGAAGGTGGCGAAGTCCCGAGGATAGCGTCGAGGGTCAACGCCTATAAGCCGAGCCTGTGCTTTTGCTCGACCTAGCGCCTGCCGCCAGCGCTCCATTGTGGCTAAACCCACCCCTTCAGTGCCATGCGAAAACAACATCAAATCGACCTCCTCGAGCCCTGCTGCTTGCGCAAGGTAGCGCTCAAGTAGCTCAGCGGAGGGCTCTACGCCGAAAAGCAGCCATAGCGGGATGGCTCTGAGGCTCAAGGTCGTATGAGGGTCACAGAGCAAAAAGCTGCCGACCAGCAGACGCTTGGCCTCAACACCTTGCTCGCCATACCATTGCCGGTAAATTTCGGCCGTCGGAATGCTTAAAGCCTCAGGTTCTACATAGCTGATTTCTACAAGATGCCATTGACGTTGCTCAGCCAGCTCTTTGAGATCTTCGAGCAACGCAGGGTCGAAACCCCACTCTGCCTCAGGCGCAAGTTCGGTCGTCTTCGGAGGTTCCCAATGTGTGCGAGGTATGTTGTACCGCGCCAAATAGTCGGCGATGCGAAGTGAGCCACTAAAGTATTCCGCCTCGGTCGCGCCGCCTGTGGCCCCAAACTGAAAGATTGAGCGCTTGCCCGTACGCGTCACTGGCCATTGTCGATTGCAACGGTTCACATAGAGCGTGGCGCCTTGCGGCAGATTGCGCAAAAGGAATTCCCGGTAAGCAAGCGGCAAACGCTGCAACTTGATTCGAAAGTACGTCATTTGTTGGAGCATCAGACGATCCTGATTCGGATCATGCATGTGATGCACTGCAATTCGCGCATCCGCCTCGAGTAAGTTGGCCACGGTGCCCAGTCCTTCTTGGAAAGCTCGCTGGGCGTCGTCTGGATCGTTCCCGAATGCTCGTACAGGGCATAAGAAGGTCTGCGGCAGCCAAGGGACTTTCATTGCAGCTGCCAGATGAATCATGGCGCCGTTCGAGGAACCAATAAACGCAGCGGGGTACTGTCGATCAGGGTATTGCCCGGCTACCCACTCGCTGACGGCCTCGATATCCAATCGTCGCGCCTGTCCTTCCCCTATGCCTTCAGCCATTCCACCGAAAGCATAAATCAACTCTCGGGATTTGCTTGGCAATGCATTGAGGATAAGCATCAACCTGTCCATAACAGTTGACTGGCTCGGGCTGGTGAAGGCCTTATCATGCAGCGCAGCCGCCAAGGCCTGAACCATCGCCGCAGCGGAATCAAAACGGGCGATACCCCGTGGGGGCCGACTCATTTATCGATTCTCCCGGAATGATTTTCTTCGCCCAAAAAGTCTGCCACTGCTTGGGCGAAACTGAAGGGGTACACGTAGTTCATGGTGTGAGTGGCGCCCTCAAGCAGCCGAAATTGGCCGTTTGGCAACAAATCGCATGCTCGTTGCGCCCACGGAGTTGGAACTACCGGATCGCGAGTGCCTTGCAGGATCAGACACGGTGACTGGATTGAGGGCAGACGGGTTTCGACTCTGTCTCGAATCAGTCTGTACATGCTGGTCAAAGCGCGCCAAGGGCCGGCTTTGGCATAATCGACACGGCCGATGTCTGCACTCGATCTCTGGCGCTCGCGACGGCCGTTGAGAACGGCGCGGCTTATCTGAGTGAAGAGATTTCGCGCATCCGGATTGACAGTTAGCCCCTGCAATACAAGACGATCAACGACTGCAGGATGGCGCACCGCGAGCATAGTCAACACTTGGCAGCCGAAGGAATTACCGATAAAGGAAGCCTTGCCAACATTCATCGCGGTCAGCCACATAAACAGTGCGTCACTGAGGCTTTCGATACTCAGGGAGCTGCGAGGTGATCCGACGACGCTCTCGCCATACCCGGGCATATCGGGGGCCAGCACACGATAACCATTTCCCGCCAATGCCAACGCCAAAGGCTCCATATAACGACTGGAAATGACCAAACCGTGTACCAATACCACGACTGGCGAACCTATATCGCCAACGCTGCGGGTAAACATACGCCAAGGCCCAGCCTGTATGTACTGGCCGTTTATGCCGAGCTGCAGGCTTTTTTCACTCAGCGCCGGCGTACGAGCCAAGCGGCGATAACTTCGATAACCGGCAACTGTACATAGGCCTGCGGCGCCGACCAAAACCCAAGTTAGATTTTTACGGTGAGATTGCTTCATCGCTTTTTTCCCACGGTGTTGATTTAATGTCCCTAAAGGAACAGTGATCTGATCTTCAAAATCCGCCTGTTTTCACTGGCTTCAAGAATGTTCGTGATCCTCCCACGGGCTCCTCATCCAATTTTTACTCAGGTTCAGCAGACGCTGCGCAGTGGATTCGTCATAACGGGCATACCCGCCCTCGCCCAGCATTTTTTCTGGCTCCCCAGCCAGAGACCATCGACAAAGAGAGTTAAGCCAACGGGCACCACTAATGCGTTAGAAAATCCGTAGTTCTACGCCGGAAACACATTCATCTGACCTCCAGCGCCTACCTTATGAACACACATCGCGATCAAGCAGAAACTTAGCTGTGTATTTCGCTATGGTCATGTTGATCATGCGATCACTTAGCTTTAAGCGCTTCTACCAACTCAGCTTTGTTCATTTTCGAACGTCCAGGAATATCGCCAGTACGGGCCTCACTCATGAGGCTTTCCTTGCTCTGCGTTTCAAGAGAAGCTTCGGAGTTACGCTCATGGCCACTGCGTGTTTGCGCAGCTCTTTTGCCCGAGTCAGATTTGGCCTGTTCCTTCGTCGAGTGCGACGTTTTTCTACCCGAGCCGCCAGCCTTTTCACCCCCTCCTGACTGCTTATTCACCGTTGCCCACGCCCGAGCTTCCGCCTCATCTTTTGACGTGCCCTTGTGCTCGTAGCTCTCCTCAATGTGCTCAGCTTTGCGCTTTTGCTCATCGGAGTATTTGTCTTTGCTTCCACGTACCATGACGAATTCCTCTGGGTAGGTAGGCGCGAATGTGCCTTCGCTCCTATTTTAATAAGGAAGCGAGTTCTTTAGGAAAGTTCATAGAGATTTTTCTAAGTGAAAGGGCCCGCCATTTCACCACCACCCAAAACAGACGAGCGTTCCTGCCAGGAATGACGGAAGTCACTACTCGTCTCGAAAATGGGACGACGGCTGCCCTAGCCGCTCAGGCAATTCGACGGAACAATATTTACTACACCGTCGTCAACAGCAAACCAGCTAGAGGAGGCCGCCCTGATGATTGATCCAGCTACAGGTATGAAAAGCGGAGAGCGATACTCGGTAGAGCTATTAGGTGATACGCACCCATTCACTGGATTTTTCTTGGATGGACAGTATTACCTCACGCCGGATTTACCGCCCGCAGTCGGCTGGCTCGAGGGTCAAAAATTTATCTACGACGATCGGGATCCGGCAGGGACGCCGATTTTCCCAGACCGTATCGCTGGGACGATTTCACACCTTTCTTTGACACTTGTCAGTGGTGAGTCCTTGCAGCTGGCCACGGTAAAAACCGACTCACCCGACCCGTCGAAACCCAACGTTGCTTCGACCGGGCCGAAAAAACATCAAACGGGGCCGTTGCGGGGAAAGCTGGTTGTCATAACTGGCGCTTCGAGTGGCATTGGTCGAGCCACAGCGAAGGCTTTTGCCTGCAAAGGTGCGCGACTTGTCCTAGCCGCCCGTGACGAAGAAGCCCTCTTTGAAGTTTTGGATGAATGCACGGACTGTGGTACTGACGCTGTGGCGGTGGCCACGGACGTGACCAGTAGTGAGGAGATGATAGAGCTTGCGACGCGCGCCGCAGCGTTCGGGAATGGGCGGATTGACATTTGGATTAACAATGCAGGCATTGGTGCGGTGGGTACCTTCGAGGACACGCCCCTCGAAGCTCATGAGCGAGTATTGCAAACGGATTTGATGGGTTATCTACGCGGCGCCTATGTTGCGATGCCCTACTTCAAGGCTCAGAAAAGCGGGACACTCATCAACACAATGTCTATAGGCAGCTGGGTGGCGCAGCCCTACGCCGTCGCATATTCGGCAAGTAAATTCGGTCTGCGGGGTCTAACTGAGGCTCTTCGCGGAGAGCTTACTGAGTTTACTGACATCCACGTATGCGATATCTATCCGGCCGTGATGGATACACCAGGCTTCCGCGATGGGGGTAACTACACTGGACACGCGTTGAAGCCGCCCCCACCAGTATATAACCCTGAACTGGTTGCCCAGGCGATGGTTGCATGCGCGATAAAGCCGCGAGCTACCACGACGGTTGGAGCCGCTGCGTACGTTGCTCGTTTGGCACCGTTCCTCGTACCTGGACTTACCTCTATCTCCGGATGGCTTACGCGAAAGGGGATAAACCGGAGTCCGACTTCAGCTACATCCTCTGGCAACCTCTTCTCGCCACCGAGCGGCGTACGGAGTGTCGAAGGTGGCTGGCGCAAAGCTCAGCACACCAGTCCAGCATTACTAGCTGTCACTGCGGCGGTGCTGGGTGGCGGGGTGGCGTTCGTAATATTTCGTAAGAAGCGCAGGCAGACATAGGCTGTCCAGCTCGAATGCGTCCAAGGCATTGCTCACCTTCATAGTGGGACTTGTACGTCTTTAAGCAATGCGAGGCCGATACATCGCGGCTGGCAAAAGCCAAGCCAGAGCCATCCCCATCGGAGTCACGGAAGTCCATGGGGGTGCATCTGAGAGGGCAGGCTCATCGACGGTTCCTATAATTGCTCATTGAGCGTTTGACGGCAAATGGGTAGAGCTTAAAGCGTGGCGGTTACCACATGATGGGTTTTGTACTGTGCTCAAAAAGTAGCAGTTGGTCGTCAAATTACATCAATTGTTGTCACCCTGATCACCAGCTCCTCTTGGGCGAAACGTTTCTCTAGCTCGGTTTTGTAACTTTCCCACCATGCACGATCCACGATCTTGACCATGACCTCATAGATGATTAGAGCGTCGCTCCTTTGCCCCCGTCAGGTGCATCCCATAGCCCTTCGACAGGTACCCGTGAATGCCGTCATCCCACCAAAGCGGTCTACTAACTCCTGGCGCACGCGGGAAAACAGGCCAGAGCGAAATGCGCGGCCATCGTTGGAAAGCGGATGGCGAACATACCTACTCACTAGGGCATGAGCGCTCGAGCACGATCCGGTACTGTGCCTACGGAAGTTCTGAACCGGGCGACATCCACGCTTCACCAGAAGCGTTCAGATGCAATAGCGAAGTCTCATATGAAGGGCGTGCCTCCATACCTCAGTGGTGATGCTTCGACAGCCGGTGTACAGCTGTTATGAGATCAGTCGATAGCCTGTCAACGAAGATCCTGTCCTGATTGGTGACACCCTGTCATGCCCCTTAATCCCGACCACGTCGACTTCCTATCTCTCTTGGATTCTGTCCAGGAGTTCATCGTCGTGAAGGATGGTGAAGGTCGGTGGCTTTTTTGCAACCAAACTGCTCTTGCCGCCACGAGATGACCGGGTTCGATTATTTGGGCATCACGGATGAGGAATTGCTCACTCTCCGGCCGAAATTCGCCGACGGGTTCTTGCGAAATATCGAGACCGACGCCCTTGCTTGGCGGAACCGGTCGGCCACCGTGATTGAGAAGTCATTCATGGGACTGGATGGTCGATTCAACACATGGGAAGTGATTAAGACTCCCTCCTTTAATGCTGACGACACTCGGTATTGTCTGATCATCGTCAGCCGGAACATTACAGAGCGCAAGCTAGCCGAAACGGCCTTGCAGGTGAGCGAAGAACGATTCAAATGCCTGGCTCATATGGATGCCCTGACGGGAATCCCAAACCGGCGCGGAATCCTGGATCTGATTTCCTCCAAGCTTGAACTAGCAACGAAGCTCCCGGTAACTCCGTCTTCGTCAGCCCTTATCTACATGGATCTTGATCGATTCAAAAAGATCAACGATGAGCTGGGGCATGAGATAGGCGATGAGCTCCTGATCGCATTCGCGGGGAGAACGCGTCATTGCTTGCGGGAGAATGATCTGTTCGGGCGAATCGGTGGGACGAATTCGTCGTATTCCTGCCTGATACAGATGAAACCCAAGCGATCCTGGTAGCCAAGCGATTGTGTGAATCCTTGGGCCGTATGTGAAATCTGAATTCACACGTCATCATCCATTGGCATTGCGTTTTGCCCGGAGGCCGGACGAGACGTCCATTCGCTTTTGCGCCATGCGGATGAAGCACTTTACCGAGCCAAACCTGCAGGTCGATCGCGGATTAAAGTCTACCGTTCAGAAGCCCGAACTCAATGGGTCTGAAATAGCCATTGCCCCAGCATGCTCCTGCTCAGTAGAAGCAAATCTCATCACATAGACTTTTTGGAGTCGTGGAAGCAGCAGACCTCAATGTTGCTTGATACCTGAATTGCTCTACGGAAAAGTGAAACCTAGACCGAGTGCCCGGCCCTTTCCATCAGAACAGCTCAAGAAGCGGATCGATGGGGCTCAGCCAGCAGATCCTTGGCCGCAGCTCCAAACTCAACCAGCAGGCTGGACTCGACGGATGTCTGCGGCTTTGTATTTTTTACCCAGAATTCTCCGTAACACGCGCTGCCTTGTCCTATCGAAAGGGCTCATAATCGCGAGTCGGATAGCAACTCATGGTCGCCAGCAGAGGGTCTCTTTGTTTGATCCAACTACCGGCTCGTTGGGGACATCCTGCCGCTGGTTCCCAGGGATGCCTTGAAATCGTGCGTATAATGGGCTCTCTCCTAATTTCTTAAGCTGTCCAATGAAAAAACTGCTTTCATAGTAGCGCTAGCCCTCTCCGTAATTACCCTCGCCTTCTCAAGCCCGCCATCGACTTTTTCCGAAGCCAAAGTCATCGCCAAGCAAAAGGTCTAGCTCGACCAAGCGAACAGTGCCTTTGGCGAGTTGTATTGCGGCTGCCAATGGACTTGGGTTGGTAAATCGGGTGGTTGTATCGATGCTGAGTCTTGTGGACTTAAGGCGAGAAAACAAGAGACTCGATCGCAGCGCACTGAGTGGGATCACATAGCTCCTGCCTGGACATTCGGTCACCAACGGCAATGCTGGCAGAACGGTGGTCGCGAGCATTGCGTGGACGATGATCTGGTATTCCGCGCGATGGAGGCAGACCTTTTCAACCTCTACCCATCGGTAGGTGAGGTAAATAGTGACCGCAGCAATTTCAACTACGGCATGGCCTCCGGGGTTGCGCCCCAATATGGGCAATGCAAGACGCGCGTGGATTTTACTCAACGCTGCGGAACCACGTGATGAGGTCAAAGGGTTAGTCGCACGGACGACCTTCTACATGTTCGACCGATATAAACTGAGCATGTCTCGTCAGCAGCAACAGCTACTGATGACCTGGGACAAGCAGCACCCGGTTTCAGCTTGGGAAAAAGAGCGTAATAGGCGCATTGCAGCGATCATGGGGCATTCCAATCCTTTCGTTACCGGTGACCATCAATGGACTCAAAGGTACAAGGCAGTTGGTGATGACGTAGTCAGCGCCATTCCAGTTCGGCCTTCGCAAGCACAAGTCCAATCAATCCTGGCAAGCGCGAACGGGATAGCCTTTATCATCGGCAACCGGAAGAGTCAGTTGTATCACCTCTGCGTAGGGTGTCCGAGTTATGGGCAGGTGTCTGAAAAAACCAGGTCTCCTTCACGTCAGAATCTGAGGCTCAGGCGGCAGGATATCGAAAGGCAGGTAACTGCAAATAGTTACTGCTTGTTGATAATCGGTCTCGCGAAACAGGGGTAGGTGCGTAACATTCGCTGAGACCTGCATCCAGTTTTCTCTATTTCTTTCATACCGCCTTACACCGCAGGCGGTGGGTGTTAAGGTTAGATCTCCCTAACTATCCCCTTGCCTATGAGCCGATAGCTGACCGCCAGCCAGGAGTAAAAAATGCTTACCCGTCCTGATAAAAACTCCCTCCGTGCGATGTTGGAATTGCAAGTCCAAGAAAAGCTGCAGCACGATCCAGACGCGTTAACGACTTATGCAGCCAAGCCTGAACCAGAGCGAAAACCGTACACCAGCAAACCCACAGTTCAAGACCAGGCTTTTCAAAAAGAGCTCGAGCAAATGCGTGCAGATGCCGAATCCGTGGTGATACGTACGCCTAAGGGCGAGCCCGAGGACGAAGGCGAAGGCGAAGGCGAAGGCGAAGGCGCTCTTAGCCTTAAACTTGATGATTATCCGAATCTCTAGAAGTAGTTTGAGCGACCCGGTGACTGAATGGAGAAGAATCATGCTTGAGCAACAGCTCAATACCGTTCGTCAATAATTCCCACACACGAAAAAGTTAAGCGAACCCTAGTCAGCAAAAAGAATCATAAAATTATGCATATGCAGGTCATGCTAAGCCATGCCAGGCTTACGGTAAAACTCCTCATTGCCCGCACTATGTGCGGGATTTTTTTGGATGGTAGTTAGAATATCTCAAGATTGCCGCGCTGCGCCAACGCTTCTTCGTAGAGGCCACCATTCATATACGCGCTTTCAGACATTATTAATAAGCATGGCCGAGCGAGAGGATGTACCACACCTCGGCAGGGAACAACATTGCTTAGCCGGCTTTTTTTCTGGCGGAGACCACGTTCGATCTTTCGACCACAGGTTCCGGAGCCTTGCATCAACCACATACAGTGAAGCGAAAATTAAGAAAAACCAGACGACGTTGTCGTTACAACGTCTTTCTAGTTCGCTCGTCAAAATTTTATTTGGATTCCATCGTTGCCGCTTGATTGCCGCCTTGCTCGGCGATCTTCGTCAACTTCTCATCCGTCGCTTTTTCTTCGGCCAGCGTTGCGGCAAGCAGATCGGCTGCGTCCATTAGATTCAAATGCTTGGCCATGGCAATCAGGTGCCGTAACTGGCAATCTCATAATGCTCAACTTTCTGCGTTGCACCGATCAATCCCGCATCAAGCACTGCGCCTTTTTCGATCTCCTCGAGCAGCTCTTTGGATTCCTCGACCAGTCCTTCCATGACCACGCATTTCATGCGTTTGAGCTTCAACCCGGTCAACTCGACAAGCTGATCGATACGTTCGATTTGCCCTTGGGTTTCTTCTAATTGAGCGTTGAAGGCCTCAACCAAGAGTGGGTTGGTAGCTGCTCGTGCCATGCGCGGCAGGCGCGCGTGATCTGTTTCTCGGCACTGTAAATATCGGACAACTCATGGACAAACAGGTCTTCAATAGTTTTCCTAGCCATTTGAAATACTCCTCTCTACCCTGGGCGCTTCACCGTAGCGGAACGCATCATTTGCATATCCACGCGTTGTGGCCTGCATGGAGAGATGACCAGTGACAGTCGACACGTGTTCAATTCTTTTGCGGCGGTGGCCGTTTGCACGTTCATCCCAGCGCTGTGCCGAGAAACGTCATCACCCCGACAAAGTTCAAACATGAGTTTGAGTTCCCCTGCGTCAGCACGCATCAAGAGAACCAGACCGTCCGTCCGATTGTGAATCTGAATACCAGACCAAATTACTCTTGATCCATTGGGGAGTGATCATGAAAACGAGCCTAGTTTCTCAAACGATGTCGGTTCGAGTCGACACCGCCAAGGCACCCCGCGCAATTGTAAAAGACATTAAAATGCTATCGTTTCGTACAGTTTGCCGTTGCCAATGAAAAATTATTGTTCGCCAGATTGCATTGATTCCTTGGAATGTCGACGGTGTGCGGCAGCTGGCGGCTCATGCCTTGTACAAGCTCCCGAGATACTGTGGAGTAAAGCATGCCAATAAAGGCGATAGAGAATGATCGCCCAAATGTTTACAGAGAACGACGGTACTTGTAGAGGTGCTTCTGCATGGCACGGGAGTTATGAGATAGACCGGTATTAGGCTAGCGGAGGGTTATCCCAAACTAAGATTCACTGGCCGATCATCCTTCGATCAACGATCGCCTGTCCCATCTTCGGCCTTCATCCTAATGCGGACGCCGCCATCAATTTTTTCAGTTCCCGCCATCGGAGCATGGAGGGCGCCGGTGGAAGCCGCGAAAGGCTGCGCTTTTTTGACTTCCTGATCGGCGATCTTGGCCGATAGTCTTTCGGTAAGATCAGGAAAAATATGGTGAGAGACATTCGATGCATGAGCCTTCCAACCCACCGGCATCTCCTCCTTCGGATCAATGCAGGCACTAACGATCGCGTTTACTACGATTTCGGGGTCGTCCATCGCGGCCATGCGCGGCGCGTGGCCAGTGTAGTTCGCAGCATGCAGCCACCAAGGCGTGTCGACCGCCCAAGGCATGATTGTGGCAACCTTGATACGGTCGCTACCACTCAAGCGCAACTCTTCATTCAGGCTGCGACTTAAACTCAGTACGCCCGCCTTCGACGCCGCATATGAAGCTTGATACGCCAACGGCACTTCACTGTCTATCGAGCCTACGTTTATAAGCGTACCGTAACCCTGACTATGAAATCGCGACAAAGCGGCATGAGCACCATAGATAAGGCCTTTGAGATTGACGTCAATGACCCTCGCATGATCTTCGATGGGAATATCCCAAAAAAAGCCCAAGGCTCCAACGCCTACGTTGTTAATCCAGACGTCGAGGTTACCAAAACGTTCGACTGCCTCGCTGGCAAGTGCCGCGACCTGCTCGGGATCGCTAATATCGGTCGGTACCGCCATACCATGGCCACCCGCCGCTTCTATCTGCGTGACAATGTCGGTGAGCGCCCCACCCCGTCGCGCCGCGATCACCACGTTAGCTCCCAGTTTGCCCAGTTTGAGAGCCGTACCTCGTCCAAACCCGCTGGAGGCCCCAAGCACAACCACCGTCTTATTTTTTAGATAAGAGAAGTGAACGGCCATGATTCTTGCCCCTTAGAGCCAAGCCTGTGATGTACAACTATTAGGTTCGCAGGCATGGCCGATAGCTTAGAGATAAAAGGCGACCGATTTATCAGACTTTAAAAATGTCCGGTACTTTCAGGCGTCTAGCGTGGATCTTGCTGCCTATCCATCACGGCATTATCGGTTTCTTCACGCACCCGGTCGGGATTCACTCCGGTGCTGTCATCATCAAGCGGGCGCTCACCCTCATTTTCGGGCAGCTCGTCTATGTCCTCCTCTTTCATCGGGTCAACTTCCGTGCGACCTGGGCTAAGTGGATCGGGTGAAGTTGGCATCGGGTCGTCTTGACCCATCCCTCCTTGCTGCTGTGGATCATTGTTCATACACACCTCTCAGCGCCCTCGCCGTTGAGGGCATGTAGCTTGGAGATGCGTCGAGTTCGAGCGTTCGATTTATCAGCTTACCGATAGTCGATGTTCTGCAAGGGCGAAAGAGTCAGCATGTTTGTATGACGAATTGGATCGAGCTGATAATCCAATCCATCGTCTCGACTTTCTTAGCGAGACTCCCGACACGCTGCATTAATTGCGGCGTCAGGACGGAAATTGTTGAGGGTTTAGTTGGTCGGGGGTTGAAGCGAACACGTGCCGCCGATTTTTGCTAGGGCAAGAACAGGCTCGCCATGACAGACGTCACACGATGGAAAATGGCGCTGCTGGCCCGACGGATGTCTGACTTGGTCAATAACTGATTAACAGCGATGGGTTCTTGAGTGCTTCGAGTCCTTCTGCTCACCCTTAACGTCAGAGCGGGTTTCGTGTCGGAGCCAATTCGTCGCCGCGTGCCTCAGTGGTTTTGTCATCATTCGTTTTGCTTGCAGCAACGACTTCGCTACGGCATGCCATGGTGCCTGCTTTAGCCGAATGGCGTGAACGATCTCCAAATCAACGCGTGCGTTTCGCAGTTCGACATGAACTGGATGACTGCTGGGGGGTCTTCTCTATTAGCGGTATTGACCGGTGACCAAAATAGGAAGCATATGAAAAATGAATCTGATGATTCTGACTACCACAGCCGCGATTATCCTCTGCATGAGGATATGTCTTTTCAGGTCAAAGTATGGACATTCGAACGGCTCGGTTGGTATGTCCTTGTATTAGTGGTTGTGCTGGCAATGCTCGGGCTGTTCTCGCGCGGGCCGCTCAGTGCTCGGGAGGTCAAGGCTAGCGACGGGAAAATCTCAGTGGAGTATGAGTTGTTCCATCGCAATGGCTCAGTCAATCCGATGAAGATCAATGTGCTCGGTGCGCCTGGGGCGACAGTGGAATTAGAGCTGAAAGGCGAGTTGCTAGAAGGTTTTAGTGTTGAAACGATGCAACCGGAACCTGTGCGAGCCAGCAGCGGGGGCCAAGGCATGAGGCTATTTTTACAGACCGACACGGAAGGTCGGGCGAGCATCTATTTGACATTGCGTGGAGACGGGCTGGGCCTGTTTAAAACCCGAATCACCTCTCCCGGCGCGATAACCGTGTCGTTGGATCAATTTATCTACCCTTAGGTGAGCTATGGATTCTGTATTGCGAGCCGCTGCCATATATTTGGCTCTTATGGTTTTGTTTAAAATCGCTGGCCGCCGCTCTTTGGCAGAATTGACAACATTCGATTTTGTGCTTCTGATGATCATCGGCGAGGCTACGCAGCAGGCATTATTAGGTGACGACTTTTCGCTCACCAACTCAATAGTGGTTATCGTAACTCTAATCGCGCTTGATGTTGGATTATCGCTAGTTAAGCAACGCTCTGGCTGGGTGTCTAAACTTATAGATGGTGGCGCTACGGTTATAGTGGAAGACGGGAAAATACTGCACAAACGTATGCACCACTCTAGGTTAATCGAAGCCGACATCATGGAGGCTGCTCGCTCGAGTCAAGGAATCGAAACCCTTGATCAAATTAAATTTGCAATCCTAGAGCGAAACGGCAAAATCTCGGTGATTAAGAAAAAGCCGTAATTCAAATGCAATGGTAGGATTTCTAGGCCATGTGTTTTGTGCTTTATAGAAGATACTACTTGAAATCCATAAACTACGCCGGTTTAAGAACGTTTCGAACGAGGCGCTCTAACTAAACAAGCGCTGACGAATAGAAGATCGCGCACGAAGCGATTTGTTTGATACAGCAGCTATAGGAATGCAACATGTCACCTTTTGATCTGCAACGGATGCTGATAGATGAATTTCCATTCACATTCCTGTTGGAGGTTGGTTTACGTGCAACCTTGGCTTTTATCGCGGTTTTTTTATTCTAAAATCCAGCGGACGACGAGGAATAAGGCAGTTGTCGCTTTTTGAGTTAGTTGTCATTCTAACTCTGGGCTCCGCTGCTGGTGACGTATCCTTTTATCATGACGTGCCGCTGTTGCCTGTAGCCGCCGTATTTCTCACGCTCTTAATCCTTTATCGCTTTACCGTTTTCATTATGACCAAAAGCAAAAGATTCGAAGCGTGGATAGATGGACTGCCCGTCACTGTTATTAGAGACGGCCTGTATGTACTTGAGTCCATGGGGAAGTTAAATATATCGTCAAATGAATTACTAATGGAGCTTCGTCAGCAAGGCGTGGAGCATTTGGGGCAGGTTCGATTAGCTATCGTGGAAACCGATGGTGACATCAGCCTGCTTTTTTATGACAGAGAAGAGGTGCGCCCTGGCCTATCTGTCTTGCCTCTTGAGCATCGGCCTGTGTACACGGTAGCGCCCACCTCTTCGCTTTACTGTTGCATAAGTTGTGGTTTACCTTGTCCTCTCGAGGAACATAACGAAGCCCGTTGTTTGCGGTGTAACAATAATGTATGGGCAACAGCGGTTGATACCCAGCGCAATCGATGATTATTTCATACACGCCGCACGCAAAGGCGCAATCGTTGTGAGTCGGCCTATAAGAGATACACGGCACACTCTGCATTTTTGCGAAATAATCAAAATGGATTCCTTCACTTCTGAGACTCGGAATGCGAACGGGGACTGCAACATGTTTGCTGAAATCGTCGCCGTTTTGGGGTGCGGCAAAGCCGCACAGTCTATCTATCTACTTGCCAACCGGGGCACCAATTGCACGGAAATGTAAGGCATTTGAGGTTTTGACTCACTGCATGGCGCTTAGGAAAAATCGCTCTTTTGGCCCGGCATATCCTCGGCCTGTAGCGGCTAATCAACGAGCAAGAGTCTTTCACGCCAGGTTATTAACCTTACAAGAAACCATTGAGCCTAGCTTTCTGTTCACCAACCAACCAATCTGGTCGGATTTTCAGATTTTTGTTTAACCTTCACACTAAGTAGCAATCTGAAAATCGCCATGTGGGTTGAGCAGAGCTTCCGTTGAGCGACAAGGTCTTCACGCAGCGCCATCAGCTGTAACGCGTAGCCGTGGGCTAACATGCGCTCTGTCTTGCAGCTCAAGGTAAGAGCTTGGAGCTCCGCTGAAAAAGGAGTAGCAGCTTGGCGGATCATGCTCATCCCAACCTGAGAAATTGCATATTATAAACCGACCATAACAATTTGAACGATACTCGACCTTTTTGACAGGCGGTAGCGTAGAGCCGTGTCTGTGCCCCTGCAACCCCTTGCAGCAATGAGTGGCACCTTCGGCTTGTAAAAAATACCGAACGGTTGATCCATCCCTGAAATGAAACGTTTTGAGTGTGCCTTTTCAACATAGGGCCTAGACTCTGGCGTTGATCGAAGATGCCGACTCGTCTCAGGCTGAGGAATGACAAGTGAAGCTAAATTTGGAAGGCCTACCGCCAATCCAAGGAGAGGTGATTGTCATCGAAGACGATGCGACTTTGCGCTCGTTGATGAAAGATATCGTGGCGGAGCTGGGCGCAAGCGCAGTGGTGTTTGAAACGGCGGACGACGCATTAACCTATCTGTTGCAGGCACATGGTCAATGTAGGCTTGTGATTGCAGATCATGGCGTGCCAGGACAAATTCAGGGTACTGAATTTATCGAGATGATCAAAGGAAGGTGGCCTAGTATTTCTGCAATTCTGACATCAGGATATCTGATCGACCCGGCGACGATACCGGCAACGGCCATCTATCTACATAAACCGTGGTCGATGGACGATCTGTTAAGCGCTATCTCATTCCTGTTGCAGCCCGATTCGACAATTCCCAAGCCTTAAATGCCGTCAGCTTCCGTTTCTGGTCGGTCTCGTCTGTAGGAAGAAGCCGCCGGAAATCCATCGATTAGTTGGTCGCACCATACTTTGTACTGGGCATCTGTTCAGATGGGGTGGTGCGTGCCCCTCCTCCGTGCCGCCAGATCTGCAGTGCCGTCATCCAACGCTGAAAGACTGGCATCTGCAATCGGAGCGCATATTTTACCGCAGCTAAACGACACGTCGACAGTTAGTCGGACGCGGCATGGCTTCGGCCCAAGCGTCAGCGTTATTCATTCTGAAGACGCATTAGATGACAATCCGCAACAACGACATAAACGGTACTTGGCCTGATCGCCATCCTAATTGTGCGCCAGGACGCCCCCCGAGAGACCCTATGAAGACTTTTTGCGCGTACAGCAGCTCCTCCGTCATGCACTTCTTAGTCTTCCACCCCACTGAAGAGACTACCGTCGCCATCCCACGAAAGGCGCATAAGATTCTAAAAATGAGGTCATAGAAAATATAGTGGCTAAATGCCCTAATAGCCGGAACGGAGAAAAGGGTCTAAAACGGTGACTCTGAACAAATTTTGGATCACCGCTCGATACGAAGCTCGACTCGAGTCACTTGACCTAACGATCTGCGTATGGGGAGCATGGAAGCTTTATGGCCATTAACTTTCATATTATTGATTACACGCTCCATGGAAAGCCGAAGTCTTTCATCATCCGCAGCAAAACGATGCAGAACGCAGACGCTTGGCATTGGGCAAGCTGTGATGCGGGCATCGCCCCGATACCAAAGCCAGGAAAGGCGCCCTTGAACCTGATATCCAAGCCTCATGCTGAGAAATACGGCATAACTGATGTGAATTGGCGGACGAGCTAAGCTTGCAGCCTGGCCGCCCAGAGCGCTGATTCCACATTCCGGCAGTGACGGCTCATCTCCCAAGCCAGGCTACCCACTCCATTTCGTTCGCTGCAACCTCGGCCGCGAAAGATAAGATGCCTCATAGTCAATGCGGCAGCCGCTTACCCGTCCACTTTCGGTGCAAAACCTACAGCTTGTCGGCCGCTGCATTTATGAAGGTAGAATTCACTTTGACCCTCTCGACAACAAGGTGCTGATCAGCGTGAATCCAGAACATGAACGGCAATTTTTGATCGGAGGGGGCAAAAGTGGTGAGCTTATCCGCCGTCACGACTGGTCTGCTACCTCGATAGGCATCCCTGAACGTTGGCCTGCTGCGCTTCGCAACGCTCTCGAACTCATGCTCAGCTCTTGCGATAGCATGTATCTCGTCTGGGGCCCCGAGCTGCTATTTTTTTGCAACGATGCGTATCGTTCCGTTCAGGAAATGCGGCTAAACGACGCTGTAGGAACACCGTTTCCAATTTTATTGGAGAATGTATGGAGCTCGGTTCAGGGCTCAATGACGGAAGCGTTTGCGGGCCGCGCTAACCGATTGACAGATATCCCCAGCATCACCGTGAGGGGTGGCGCAGAAGCAACCACCTGGTGGAGCTATTCGTTCTCACCTATCCGGAACGACGCTGGATCGATCAAGGGCGTCCTCTGTTTCGCCAAAGACACCACTGATTACGTTAAGGCCACTTTGGCCCTTATGGATAGTGAGCAAAGGCTTGATGCACTGATTAAATCGTCCTCTGAGGTGCGCTTCTCTATTAGCGCCGACTGGAGCCAACTGCATCAGCTTACCGGTGGCGATTTCATCCCCAATACCGACGATACGAATTCCAAGTGGCTCGAGGAATATATTCCGGCCGATGCACGAGATGCCGTGCGCAGAGAATATGAACGCGCGATTCAAACTCGAACGACCTACCATATAGAACATCCGGTCAATCAAGTAGACGGAACAGTGGGCTGGGCGCATGTGCGTGCCGTGCCGTTGATCAATCAGCACGGAGTCATCAGCGGGTGGTTGGGCGCGGCCTCCAATATTACCGACCGTAAACGTGCTGAAACGGCGCTTCTAGAAAGTGAAGCACAGCTTCGAATTCTCAATTCTAATTTGGAGAGCATAATTACCGAAAGGACAGCAAAGCTACGTTTGTTTAGAGACGTCATTGAAGCAAATGCGGTTCCTACTTGCGTATTTGATACTAATTTCCGTCAGATTGCGTTCAATCGGGCGCATCTTGACGTTTTCGAACAGTTGCATGGGGTACGACCCAAGGATGGAGAGATTTTACCGAATTTGTTGCCCCCTGCACAAGAAGCGCGCCTCCATGCGCATATGGCCCGTGCTTTAGATGGGGAGACTTTTCGCGTGATTGCCGAGTTTGGCGAAAAGGGGATTAACCAACGTAGCTTTGACTTTTCTTATACACCTCTCTTGGATTCAACAGGCGCGGTGATAGGCGCATTTTATTTTGCGCACGACATAACTGAAGAGATTAAATCTCGTGTCGAGCTTGAAGCCGCTCAATCAGCCCTACGGCAAGCGCAAAAGCTCGAAGCCGTGGGACAACTTACTGGCGGCGTGGCTCACGACTTTAATAATCTCCTCACGGTCATAAAATCTTGCAGTGACCTGCTTAAGCGGCCAACAATTTCTGAAGATAAGCGCCAAAGATACGCCGATGCCATTTCCAGTACGGTCGACCGCGCCTCAAGACTCACCGGTCAGCTTCTAGCTTTCGCAAGACGCCAAACGTTGAGACCTAAAGTGTTCGGTGCAGGAGAGAGCATCAAAGCTTTAGAAGACATGTTTGAAACGCTATCAGGCAGTACGATGGCGATCTTGATGGAGATATCTGAAAAACCATGTTTCATTTTTGCAGATGCTAATCAATTTGATACGGCGCTTGTTAACTTGGTACTTAACGCTCGTGATGCAATGGGGGGATCAGGTCAAATATGCATCCGTGTAGAACCCACCGATCATATCTTCGCAAATGGAGGGAAGCCCGCTTCAACTGGTCAGTATGTTGTCGTGGCAGTCACCGATACTGGTAGCGGGATTTCTTCTGATATTTTGGAATCTATCTTTGAGCCTTTTTTTACCACCAAAGAACAAGGGAAAGGCACTGGCTTAGGCCTATCTCAAGTCTTTGGATTTGCCAAGCAGTCCGGTGGAGAAATCTTGGTGGAAAGTCAGGTTGGCGAAGGTACTACGTTCAGACTTTTCCTTCCACGCGTGGACGCGCAGGCAAACGCGCAGCTAAACAAAAACTCTGAACACGAAACCTTGAACGCTGACCATGGAACGTGGATCCTAGTCGTCGAGGACAATCCCGACGTAGGTACATTGTGCCTCAACATTCTTTCAGAACTTGGCTTCCGGCCCGTACTGGCATCGAGTGCAGAGAATGCTTTAGAGCAATTGTCCCACGGAGAGGATCGCTTTGCGGTTGTACTGACTGATGTTGTCATGCCAGGAATGAATGGGATAGATCTGGCCAAGGCGATTCGAAGGTCTCATCCGCTTTTACCAGTGGTACTTACGTCTGGTTACAGCGATATCCTGGCCCAAGAGGGAAGCTTTGGATTTGAGGTTTTGCGGAAACCTTACTCAATAGATGAGCTTTCATCAGTTCTGGTGAATGCGCTACGCAGTATCCATAGCCATTATGACGAATAATATTTGATGACCAAAAACCGAGTCAGCATATCTTGGGAGCGGCACAAGCGTAAGCTCAAAACCTCAGAGTCCCATGTCACAGCTCTTCATCGCATTTACAACCGTTTTTGCCTGACCGAAAGGGAATAGTATCCTCGTACTCATTTCAACGACATCAAGCAGGCGCGATGGCTGCTTCTGTGCATCACCCACAAGCTGCGTGCTGGAACGTGTCGCTGAGCACCGGATCAATCGGATTGACAGCTGCAGGGATAAAGGCCCGCTTCAGGTGCCTTAATATCACAGAGTCGATTACAGATCTGAGATCAACCGTTGGCCTAATTGATTTGGGGCTTGAACGCTCAGCCCTTCTTTAGTGCCTCGATAAGCTCAGCCTTGGTCATTTTTGAACGTCCGGTTATGTTGCGGCTGCGAGCCTCCGTCATCAGACTCTCTTTACTCTGGGTTTCGAGTGATTCTTTGGATTCACGCTCATGCCCTCTTCGCGTCTTTGCGGCTCTCTTACCCGAGTCAGACGTAGCCCGCTTTTTGTTTGATTTGGATGTTTTAGCTCCTGAGCCACCAGCCTTTTCACCGCCACCGGACTGCTTGTTCACGGTAGCCCAAGCTCGAGCCTCTGCCTCATTCTTAGGCGTACCTTTTTGTTGGTAACTTTCTTCAATGTGCTCGGCCTTACGCTTTTGCTCATCTGTATATTTTTCTTTGCTTCCCCGTGGCATGGCTGAACCTCTCCATCGTTAAGTGGCCAATCTGCCTTACTCGACAGCTATCACATTAGGAATCTGGCGCCCTCGAAAAAGTTCACTCGTATCGGTAAACAAGAATAATTCCCTCCTACCCAGATACCATTTTCCCGCTGGTCAGGTATCAATTATTCAAGCCAACTCTATCGCACCGCTACCACTCCTGCTCTCGAACCCAATGATTCACCAATTGCCAAGCAATAAGCGCTATCAGTGCGGCCCTAGCCTTCACGGCATCGACTCGCTGGCCACCGAAAAGCTTGATTACCTGCGCAACCCACTTGAAATCCTATCCATTCAGTATCAAAAAGGGCCCGCTGAGATCAGGCAACCCCAATGACGACGGCTTTGTTTTGGTTACTGCTGACCGTGACGCAGACCTAGTTAAGGCCACGGATTGGTGAAGGGAGTCGTATCAAAGGACAATCGACAAACGCCAAAAAATGCCCATGGGCTGCTTAGTCACCCTCGTGAGTCTCTTGATGATCAATCACATTGACAACAATTATTTATACAAAGCGCGCCCACGGAACTGGCTTTGAAACACCGGAACAAGGGAACGACGAAACGGATTGAACATAGACTAAGGCGAACCGAGACAGAGCAGCCGGGCGCTTGTTCGCTTGCTTTTGTAACCGCCCGGCTTTTGCTAACGACTCATAAGCTGAGGTCAATCGTTGGTGACTCAATGCGTACATTCGATATTCGAAAAAAAACCGAACTCTGCGAGCTTGGTCGCTTCCACTCTAGTAGGGCAATGGCGGATTCGACGGCTCAGTCAGCGCGGGTACACGTCACGCCTGTAATCTCATCGAAGTTTTTGCCATGATCCTCAAGCCGCCTGGGTGGATCGATGAGGTTTTTTTTAACTAGCGCTCTGCTATCGATGGAGATATATCCATGAGAATTAACGAAATTATGAGTCGAGAAGTCCGCACCGTAATTCCCTCGACGACCTTACGCGAAGCCGCCGAGCTTATGTGCCAGGCCGATATAGGTGCTCTGGTAGTCAATGAGGATGATCGCATGATAGGCGTCATCACCGACCGGGATATTGTTATCCGAGCAGTAGCCGATGGACTCGATTTTTCCACGCCTGTAAGTGCGGTGATGAGCGACGAGGTCTGCTATTGCTTCGACGACGAGGACATCAATCATGTCGCCAAGAATATGGCTCAGATAGAAAAGCGGAGATTGCCGGTGGTAAACCGGGATAAGCGTTTGGTTGGCATAGTTTCACTGGCCAACATCGCCACCTGCAATGCTGACAAGCTCAGCGCCAATCTGCTGCGTGGTGTGGCTCAAGCACATTGACGTTTTCTAAGAGTTCGCGATGCGGTTATTAGCGATTTCGAATCGCAAGAGGAACCGGTGGCTACCAAGTAGCTGCCGGTCATCTGTTCTCAGCGCGCGGACTGTAATCCAGATCGTCATCCAGACAATTTTTGAGCAGGAAGACTGATTTCGTTGCTGATGCCGTTAGTCTTGACGGGATTGTCAGTCCGATTTTTTTCTCCGTTGCGCCAGCAATCTGTCGAGGCTCCTTACTGATTTGATCATACGTTTGGCCGTTTGCTCACGCCAGCAGCGATTTGTCCTGAGGACAGAAGCGAGCTAACGCCTCATCGGCTTTTCGCTGAAGGACAGAGCGGCTAAGTATCAGATCACTTTTCCTATCCGACAGCACAAGCTGATCAACGTCCGAATCGACATTCAGCAATAGCGCCGAGAGGCTTGCGTGCATGGTTAAGACGGCGGCGACCACATCACATTGCAAGAATGGCTTAACACAGCGCAAGCCGTCTCCGCAAGTTCGATGCCCTGAAAGCAGCATCTCGCAGCTGCTAGTGCCCCCAAGGTGATTTCCAGTATTCGCTGCTGACTGTGACCTTGAGAGTTCAGAAGTGGCTCGTTGATAAAAGCACTGAACGCTCGAATATCGTTATCGGCCTGTGCCTTCATTAGGGGCATCAGTTGCTCCACCTCATAGGTGATTTTTTTCCGTTCATCCTCCAGGTTGCCGGCAGCAGATTTTCGTAGCGCCATGAGGAGAA
This sequence comes from Pseudomonas fluorescens, assembly GCF_900636825.1. Taxonomy (NCBI): domain Bacteria; kingdom Pseudomonadati; phylum Pseudomonadota; class Gammaproteobacteria; order Pseudomonadales; family Pseudomonadaceae; genus Pseudomonas; species Pseudomonas fluorescens. Next base: position 3,951,773 of record NZ_LR134318.1, read on the forward strand.
GTGCAAGCCCGAAGCTGGCACAGACACATGACGTGGCGCCACAGCTTGGTACCGAAGTATCAGCTGCACTTTTGTCTCGAAAAGACTCGAGGCTCGATGACCAAATACTCATCCGCAGCTTATCCTCGAAGGCAGGGTATTACTGATCGGGTAGTCGCTCTTCATCAGCGGGGCCTGGCGTGACCCTGGCTCCGTCGCCCGCCGATCCCTCCTCCCTGCTGACGCGCTCATCGTCGGTCAGACCCTCACCGATGTCATGCTCATTCAATTGATCTTGGTGATCCTGCTCTGGTTTCAGGATAGTCATAGGAAGCCTCATTCATCATCCTTTAATTCTCAGTGGGCTGCGTAAATTTTTCCGCGCTCAGCGTCATTGGCTTGCATGGTTTAGATGAGACGGCTAGCGAGAGGTTCGAGAAGATTAAAAAATGGGTGCCGTGTATGGGACTGTGTATGCCTCAGCGAAAAATTGCATGAACCATAATCAACAGCCAATGCCTAAAGATCCAGACAGAATGAACTGGAAAAAAGCATATGGCCCATCATCGCTCTGGAAGCGCACGTCTTACTCCGCCAAGCGAAGCCGTCGTTCTATTCGACGGCACCTGCAAACTCTGCAATGGGTGGGCGAAATTCATTATCCGGCATGACCACGCACATCGAATCAAGCTCGCGGCGGTTCAGTCCTCTGAGGGTCAGGCCTTGCTCAGATGGGTCGGCCTACCGCAGCATGAGTTCAACACTGTCGTCTTGATCACCGATCGCCAGTTCTACATTCGCTCCGATGCGATGTTCAGTATTTTTGCTCGCTTACCTGCGCCTTGGGCCTGGCTGAGAGTCGCCCGAATTATCCCTGGCCCGTTCCGCGACTGGATGTACGATAAAATCGCCCTCAACCGTTATCGGCTATTTGGCCAATATGATTCCTGCCGGTTGCCTTCGCCTGATCACAGCGGTCGATTTTTGAAACATGAATCAGCAGACACTGAGCGTCCAAGAACGAATTGAGCTGGCAGCAGCCCTAAGCCATCAGCCGTGGGCAAATGGCCAGCGATTTGGCGTTGCATGAAGAATTTCGCAATATGGGCCGAGCGGTGGTTAATGCCGTGTGAATTGCGTTCTTGAAAGCTGACAGAGGCCGACGATGTTGAGCGAATCTGTGTTGTATGTCTCATCCCGGCTTTATAAGGATACCGACCTGCTGACGTAAACATGTCAGCAGGTCAGTTGTTTATCACCGTTCTCCGCGCGTCCCGCCATGGCTATGTTGTCCGCCGATTCTAGCTTTCTCGGCCTTATCAGTCGCCACATTGGTATTTGGCTCGCTCTTGCGTCCCGCTTCTTTGACTTTTTGAGGGTCATCGGAAAAGCCGTGATGCGGTTCTTGTCGTTTGGTCATGACTGAGCTCCTTGAGCAAAAAATAGTTACCTGCATTTGAGGGGCACCCTAAGCCTTCGTCCCGTTGACACGACCAACGGAATCACTCGACGCTTTGATGAAAAACACTTCGTCAAATGCGGCGACTGCCATCAATCAACGCGGTCATCGTTCTGTTTCGGTGTTTGGGTACCGGTCTGCGGTTCATCGTTTGATGGCCGCTTCGACGGTATCGCCTGTGTCTGATCATTTTCCGAATCTTTCGGATATCCCGGCAAGCCTCGCGCATCCTCCGGAGTCAGGACATTGCCTGCAGAGTCGCTTTCGTGATCCCAGTCTGTCGTCGCATTTGGATCTTCGTCGCGACCGGCAGTGCCCAAAATGCAGCCATCATCATTCGGAAGGCCTGGGTCGTTCTCGGGCAAATTTTGGGTGCTGGTTGGATGCGGTTTCATAGGAGTCTCCAATGCAGAGTAATGGGTCTTCATTGGAATTACCCATCACATGCAAGTGCAGCGCAAGAGACGAGCGGTATAGCGATATTCTCCAGTAACCCGCTGAAACCAAACTAAAGCAAAACCAAATGCCATTGCGCCTATCGAGGACATGAGGATGGGGGGGAAAATTTTTCAGCGCTCACGCGCTCTTTGATTAGTCAGCTTATTTGAACAAAGGGTTGGCCACGGTGCTTGTATTCTGGGCACTTCGGCAGGTGTTCCGACACGAACTCGAAATATCAGCGGCGCCGCTTGTTCAAGTCCACAGGCATGGGAGGTATCAGATCGATTGTGGTGAAGCCACTCAGCATTAAGCATTTACTGTTGCGTACTCCATAGTCGTTGCATGAGCTTCGAGAATGCTTCATCACCTACGTTCATTGTGATCCCCGAGGCCTCTTTGGAGTGAGCTGGCGCACAGACGTGATATTGAGCATGCCAGACAGATATTTCGTTCCAAGCAATATTTACCGTCTGCCCGGTCAGGCTAACGCATCATTATTTGCGCCGATAACGATTCTCCCGGACTGTTGGTCGAGGCGGGGGACTGGTGCAGATGTCCTCCTGCACGAGGCAACCTTCACTCAGTCAGCAATCGATCGCAAACGGGCAAGCTGTTAGCAAAGTAGTTCGCCGCTGTGGCGCGTTTTGACGAGTCGGCACGCATTTCAAAATCTGGTCTTTACCCACTTCAGCGCACGTTATCAATCCAATCCCAAGCTAAACCCGCCCATCGCTGATGTCCGCGAGGAAACAGCCCAGTTCACTGTGATCCTGGCGGATGACTTGCAACGCCTACCACCTTGGTCGGGATGATCGCCTGTAGCCAGCATCAGCCGCTTGTCGCGATGCTGATTACCTTTTTGAATCACCGCCGCGCTTGCAAATCAAAGAAATGAGGTGCCGTGCAATGAGGTGGAACCCGTTTCAGATTAGGTTATAGCAACCTTGAGTAGATAGTTGAGCGTATGCGAGGCACCGTCATAAACCACTTGAGAGGTCGCCAGTCGTGAATTCATGGAAAGTAAAATGGCTTATAGCCTTGGCGTTGAACGTCCAAATTCTGTCGAGCTATGCGGTAACGCTCAATGCTTTTGTGGAAGACGCTGTTCAACAAAGTATTTTCCAAACCGAGAGCGCTAAAGTCGCCCTCACGAAAAGCAGCTCCTCCGAAGTGAAAGACTTCGCCAACAACATGGTCAGTGAAAATTCGCATCTCTACCTTGAGCTGCAAAAGCTGGCTCAGCAACTCCATATGGATGTACCGACCGAGCCTTCGTTAGCGTCGAAAGCGAAGCTTATGCGGCTGGAATACCGTGATGAATCCTTTGACCGTATCTATATCGACGGTCAGGTAGAAACGCTCGAGCAGAGGATGACCTTATTCAAAAAGGAAGCGACCTCGTCAGAAAATTCCGACCTGAAAGCATTCGCAAAAGAAGCCTTGCCTGGAATTTTGAAGCAAGTGGGATTGGCGAAGAATATTCAAACAAAGCTCAAGCCTTCCGCAGGCGCTCTGACACCAGTTGAGCCTTGAGCGCTATTTCTGAAACGGACTGAAGCAAAAAAACTGATGAAATTGGTTGAACGATAACCGCGTGCTCGTGCTCGCATGTAGTGGTGAACCCATGAGTAGGATAACTGAGCAGGCAGAAAACAGCTCAAGGAGCGAACATGTCCACTACGTCGCATTTGCCTTGGTGGAAGGAGGCTGTGATATACCAGGTGTATCCGCGTTCCTTTGCAGATACCAACGGCGATGGTATTGGAGATTTGCCTGGGCTGATTGGGCAGCTGGATTATCTCAAAGCGCTCGGCGTAGATGCATTATGGTTATCGCCGATTTACCCCTCGCCCATGTGCGACGCGGGCTACGATATTTGCGATTACACAAACGTCGATCCGTTATTCGGTAACCTTGCCGATCTCGATCATTTGATTTCGGAGGCCCACAATCGGGGCCTCAAATTACTGATGGATTTCGTCCCCAACCATACTTCCGATCAACATCCATGGTTCATCGAATCACGTTCCAGTCGAAATAACCCGCGACGTGACTGGTACATATGGCGCGACCAGCCGAACAATTGGCGTGCATCGATCGAAGGCGGCAGCGCTTGGGCTTGGGACGACCGCAGTCAGCAGTATTACCTTCACTTCTTTTTACCCGAACAGCCCGACTTAAATTGGCACAACCCGCAAGTAGTCGAAGCCATGCATCAGGTGCTGCGATTCTGGTTGGATCGTGGAGTCGACGGCTTTCGTATCGACGTGGTGCATTGTGTCGGAAAAGATCCGACGTTCGCTGATGATCCTCGTTGCATGGCCGGGGAGACAATGGTGCAAATCAACGATCAACCCTACAGCCATGAAGTGCTTCGTGGGTTGAGGCGATTGGTTGACCATTACCCTGGGGATCGGGTGCTGATTGGCGAAGTGAACATACGCTCGACCGTTCAAGTGGCCGCCTACTATGGCGCGAGTGATGAGCTGCATATGTCTTTCAATTTTCCGCCTCTCGACGCCCCTTGGGATCCCGTCGTTTTCCGTTTATGCATCCGTGAAACGGAGAATTGTCTCGGCGCACAAAGTGCATGGCCAACGTGGGCCCTATCGAATCATGACAACAGTAGAATACGCAGCCGTTACGGTGGCTCGTTGCTCAGAGCTCATGCCGCTGCGGTCATGCTATTAACGTTGCGAGGGACGCCTTTCATCTTCCAGGGCGATGAACTGGCGCTCGAAGACACTCAAGTCACAACGCAGACCCGCGTTGACCCAGGAGGACGCGACGGCAGTCGTGCACCGTTGCCGTGGAAGACTCACACGCCTCACGGCTGGACGGGCAAAGCGCCTTGGCTACCCTTTCCGCCCGATTCTACAGTCCTTTCCGTCGAAGCACAGGAAGCGGCAAACGATTCAACACTCAGCCTTTATCGTCGCCTACTCATCTGTCGTCGTGAAAGCGAAGCACTGCGCATTGGCGAATGGGAAGAACTGCCTTCACATCCGCAACTGCTGGCTTACCGCAGGCATTGCACGTCCGATGAACGAATTGTTTGCATCAATTTTGGCGAGGTAGAGCATACCTTTCCCCTGGCTGGGCAGTGGGTTACGGAAATCACGAGTGACCGTCAGGGTGAGGATCAGCGTTTCGACGGCACTATAGCCGCTGAACAAGCCGTTATACTTCGGCCTGAAAGGATCGAACATGATCAATAAATGGCACCGCAACACGATTATTTATCAGATTGATCCATCGCTTTTTTTTGATAGTGACAACGATGGTTGCGGCGACCTCCAAGGCATAGTCCGTCGGCTCGATTATCTAGAAACGCTAGGCGTCAAAACGCTATGGTTGCTGCCCATCTTCGGCTCTCCTTTCCGTGATGCCGGCTATGACATCAGCGATCACTTGGCAATTGAGTCCCGCTTCGGAAGTGAGCACGATTTTCGTTTTTTGATAAATGAGGCCAGTAAGCGCGGCATGCGAGTTATTCTGGAGCTCGTTTTACAACATACCTCTGACTTGCACCCGTGGTTTTTTCAAGCTCGCAGGGATTGTTCGAGTCGCTATCGCGATTACTTTATCTGGTCGGATAAGCCAGTAGAGGATGGCAACCAACCGATCTTCCCCTCCGTTGAAAAAAGCATCTGGCAGTGGGATGACCAAGCTGGACAATACTACCGCCACTTGTTTTACAGGCACGAGCCAGATTTGAACCTGGCAAATCCAGCGGTCGTCGAAGAAATTGAAAAGATTATGATTCATTGGTTGCAAATGGGCGTTGCCGGTTTTCGGCTGGATGCTGCATCGCATGCAGTCGAACAGGCTGGTGGCGGTCGAGAGGAACAAGGCGTGTGGCTTTTGGAGCGATTGGCAGCGCTTGCTCGTAGCATCAATCCGGAATGTATATTAATGGGAGAAGTTGACGTCGAGCCAGAACGTTTCTGTCACTACTTCGGCAATGGTCAACGGTTGACACTGGCGCTGGACTTCTGGGTTAACAACCATATTTTTCTGGCGCTCGCCCGGCAACAGGTCGAGCCGCTAGTTCGCGCGTTACGTCGCCGCCCGTCTGCTCCCGACGGTGCTGGGTACGCTATTTGGTTGCGCAATCATGACGAACTTGACCTTGAACGACTGACCGCTGAGGAGCGGGAGGAGGTCATGCAAGTATTTGCCCCAGAACCGCGAATGCGAATTTACGGCCGTGGGATACGACGTCGTTTGGCACCCATGCTAAACGGTGACGTGCGTCGCCAAGCCATGGCACAAGCACTGATGGCTTCGCTACCAGGGACGCCGATCATCCGCTATGGCGAAGAAATCGGAATGGGCGACGATCTGGAACGAGAGGATCGACTGTCAGTGCGCACACCGATGCAATGGAGCGCTGAGGCCAATGCAGGGTTTTCAAAAGCTGCTTCCTCATTGTTGGCCGCACCCGTAATCGATGACGGGCCGTTTTCCTACACTGCGCTAAACGTTACCGCTCAACAAGACACTGCCGACTCGCTGCTTGCCCGCACTCGAAGAATTTTGCAAATCCGCGCTAATCTGGCGGAGGTTGGCGACGGCGATGCACATCCGCTGCCGAGCGGCCATCCAGCCGTTTTCGCGATTAGTCATTCCGGATACTCGACTACGATCATGCTGTGTAATCTGAGTCAGGATTCCGTCACGCTCGATCAGACTCTGTGCAGCGAATTGGAAGGCGCTGAACCAATTCTCGCGGACGGCCCTTACACTTCGAAACTTTCCGACAGCTCGGGTTTGGTTTTGAGAGGCTTTGGATATCGATGGTTCAGACGCGGACACTTAAAACAGTAGTAACAGAACACCACCGAGGAATGCGAAAAGCAACAACAGAGCCGATACCTGCGTCGAAGTTAACGCAACCGCCGATTCACGCGAACGGCCGACAAACCGACCGCGAATCTGGTGCAGAGCGTTGTCCGGTGCAAACAGGTTATCCAGACGCTGCGCATCGTCCTCTTCACTCATCTGGCCCGAATAAGCATTACGGGCCATAAATCGATCCAGTAAACCTGGCATCAGGCTTGTGCCGACGATGGCCTTGATAGACGCCCATCCCAGCCACAACTCCCGTGGTGGATTCTGAATTACGCTGAAAATCGCCCTGGCGGCTACATCCGGATCGTGAATGGGAGGGATGGGTTGTGGCCGCTTTTGAAGCTTGTTGCGCGCCCAGTCGAACTGGGGCGTATTGATTGCCGGCAATTGCACCATGCACACTCGAATTCGGCTGTGGTCATGCAACAATTCGCAACGCAGCGAATCAGTAAAACCCCGCACAGCGAATTTGGCTCCACAATATGCTGCCTGCAAGGGAATCGCACGATAAGCGAGTGCAGAGCCCACCTGGATTATCAACCCGTTATCGCGCTGGCGCATCAACTTCAATGCCGCCAAGGTTCCGTGGACGGTTCCGAGATACGTCACTTCGGTGACGCGCTGGATTTCCTGCGCAGTCAGTTTCTCCACCGGTGAGAATACGGTAGCCATTGCTGAATTGACCCAGATAACTAAAGGCCCTAATGCTTCTTCCAAACGTATAGCTGCTGCTTCTACCGCTGATGCATCTGCAACATCGACGCTGATAGACAGCACCTGAACATCATATCGATTTAACTCATCTTGCGTTGATGCCAATCCCGCCTCGTCTCGAGCGAGCAAACCGATCGAGTAACCAGCAGCTGCAAAACGATGTGCAGTGGCTCGACCAACTCCCGCGCTCGCTCCGCAGATAACCACTAAAGACTTATTACGCTGATCCATTGCATTCGCCCTTAAATTTGGGGTGACTAGAGGTATCAGTCGATAGGGGCTGATGTTGATCGTTTGATCGTCGCCCAGCGCTTGAACTTTCGCCAGTAAATCCGTTGGTGTTCTCTATCGTCAGCAATCGCTGCTTCTCAACCGGAGCACCAAAGCCGCAAAGATTCGCGATGTGTGCGCGTCCAAGTCGGGCAAGCGATCAGCTGTGATGGCAGAACTTGTTATGACGACTACCCTCAAACGGTGAACGGCGGATCGGGCAGCGGCGCTGATCCAGTTTCGCCAAATCATTCAACGAACTATCAGAGGAATTTGACAATGGATGAGCAAAAAATCAGGGAAGCTGCGTATCGGCTTTGGGAGAAAGACGGGAAGCCTCAAGGACAAGATCTGGAGCACTGGTTCACAGCTGAAAAATCAGACGACGAGGATTACGAAAGCTCAACCTCCAGCTCAACAATTGGCAGCGAAAATGCGCCGTCTCAAGCGGATTTTGCTGCCGAAACTCAAAACGAAGCCAACGATGGACGGTAAAGCTTGAGTTCAATAATGAAATCAACAACCGGCAGACACCCATCGATTGCGTGCACGGTCAAATGCGCGCTAATGATTTGGCTGATTCAATCATGCACCACCTGAAGAGGGGTTTTCCATCCACTGATTACCCAGGGCGCCCCCAATCGCAAATGGCTTGTGATACGTACAGCGTCCAGCTCAAAAGCGCGTATGGAAGCTAGGAATAATCTCTGAAGTTTCGCTGAATGGCTCGCAGATGCATTGTGTGGTTTAGTCATGTCCTTTCTCCTCATTTCCAGGCACAAATAAAAGGCGACTCGTCGACTTAACCAACCCCCATACCGGCACGACGGAAAATCGCCCTCATTGGAGAACACGGATGCTCTCAGAGGGTTCCACCAAACGATCGTAGCCCATGGCCCCACCTGCTCCCTCTCGGCTGAATCAGCATATCTGTTACGCAAGTTTGCCCCCGGCCTTTGTTTTGCGGCTTCAACTTCGCTGAATGATTGATTAGCGGCTGGAGCTGCAATGGAGATCCTGATTGCATGACCCTATCGCTCATGTACCCTTTCCAATTCCCTCTACCGCTTGGCCATACCGATGAGTCGCTTCGATCACCAGGCGTTTTCTTTCGTCCCGATTAATGAAACCCTGCTTCAGATATTCCTCTGCGAGTCGAAGTAATTCTTCATATTGCTCTTGGGCAGTCATACGGATCTCAGGCCTTTCCAGCAATTTATGCCAAGTGACGAGTGCTTGTCCCCTTCGGTCTTCGTACATTTCAATTACTCCAATGAACGTAGTACAGCAGTAAAGGGCCTAGAATGCGTTCTCATTGAATTACTCGCTGAAACGCTAATCGGCGCATCCAGTCAAGTCTCACAGCCCCCCTGCAAGCTCACAAAATGGGTTTGCCTCCGGTCACTCCGTAGCGCTCGCCTGAGATATAACTGCCCTCATCTGACGCAAGCAGAACATAGATCGGCGCGACCTCGACAGGTTGTCCTGGACGACCCAGCGGGGTTGTTGATCCAAAATTTTTCACCGATTCTTCGGACATTGTGGACACAATCAAGGGCGTCCAAATTGGCCCAGGGGCGACACTATTAACACGAATACCACGCTTGCCAAGCATCTGAGCAAGGCCAGCGGTGAAGTTCGCGATGGCACCTTTTGTGGTGGCATATGCCAACAGGCTGGGACTTGGTGCGTCGGAATTGACGGAACTGGTGTTGATGATCGAGCTGCCGGGTGCCATGTTGGGTAGCGCAGCCTTGCAGAGACGAAACATCGCCGTGACATTGACGTCAAACGTCTTTAACCATTCTTGGTCAGGTATCTCTTCCAATGTTTCATGGGTCATCTGAAATGCCGCATTGTTAACCAAGATATCGATGCGCCCGAACTTCGTTACTGTGTCGTTTACGATCCCGGCACAATGCGTAAGGGTCGCCAGATCTCCAGGCAACAGAATGCATTGACGTCCAGCGTCTTCTACCCAGCGTGCGGTTTCCTTCGCGTCTTCGTGTTCATCCAGATAGGCAATAGCAATGTCAGCCCCTTCACGCGCAAAGGCGATGGCAACTGCGCGCCCAATACCGCTATCACCACCGGTAATCAACGCGATTTTATTGGCAAGCCGGCCTGATCCTCGATAGCTATTCTCTCCGCAATCGGGGCACGGTTCCATTTTGCTTTGTTCGCCGGGTATAGGTTGTTGCTGAGGTTTGAAGGGTGGTACGGGATAACTGTTCATTGAAATCCTCCTGTCATCGTTTGATCGAGCCAACGTCAAGGATGAGTTGGCTGTCATTCATTGGATACACTTTCAACATGGCATCAATTGGTCAGATCAGCCTTGAGACGTTGTCCTGCATAAACCTGAGCTTCCTGAGCTTTTTGCACTACGGCGGCCGTACCGAAAAATTCGTGGGTAACACCTGAATAGAGCCGACGTTCCACGCTCACACCGGCGTTGCGTAACGCCTGTTCAAGTTGAGCCCCATCGTCACGCAAAGGATCGATTTCGGCGTTGATTAACGTCACTGGTGGTAGTCCTTTCAAATCGGCATGGACGAGATCAATACGCGGATCTTTGCTATCCATCGGGCTGGTGGTGGCCTGAGCAATGAACCACAACATCATCGGGCGATTGAGCGGAATCGCATCGGCGTACTTGAGATACGATTCGGTGTCCGTGTTCGATTGGGCCACGGGATACACCGCCAGCACGTGCTTCGCCGCTGTTAATCCCGCCTTCTGGGCGGCTATCGCTGTGGCCACAGCCAGATTACCGCCGGCGCTCTCGCCAGCCAGCGCAAGACGTTTCGGATCGCCGTTCACCGAAGACGCTTTGGTGGTCAGCCAACGGTAAGTCGCCAGCGCATCTTCATGTGCCGCCGGGAATTTATTTTCCGGGGCGAGCCGGTAGTCCACAGAGACAACTACAGCGTTAGCCTGTTTGGCCAAGCCTCGCGCACCGGCGTCGTAGACCTTCCGATCAGCAAAAACCCAGCCGCCTCCATGGAAATACAAGACCACAGGAAAAGGCCCGCTGCCTTCTGGAGTGTAAACAGTTGCTGGTAGCAAACCGACGGCGCCAGGCACCTGTATGTCCCGCGAGCTGACACCGGGCACAAGAGCCGTGGGCCCGCTGTCTCGTTCCTGGTCAGATAGAACGCCCTTGACGGCGTCAGCCATGGTCGGTTGCTGACGAGCTTCTGCGGGAGTGGTTTTTTCAATCGCTTTACCATCAAAGCTGGCAAATTCGTTCAGCACTTTTTGCATGTCCGAATCGGTGCGCAGCATACTCTTGGTGCCACTGACAGCAAGCTGAGTGACTGAAGGTTTTTCAGGGTCTCGTGCACATCCGCCCATCTGCGTAAGGGCCCCAATGGCTAACAGCGCGACGGCCAGTTTACGATGGTTTGAAATCATTATTTGATCCTCATTCGAGTGCTCGCGACGTTCAGGACTTTCGTCTATCGACACGTTCTAAACATGATCCAAACTTCTCGCTATGAGGACGTAGACGGTTCGAGCTTGACCTTGATCCAACCGGACTGGTGTTTATCGAATGATTTAAAGGCGGAAATCGCATCCGTCAGCGGTTCGGTCTGGGTGAGGATTTTTGCAGGATCAACTCGTCCGGCGAGAGTCATCTCGATGAGCTTGGGAATGTATTTTCGGTGATGGCAATTGCCCATGTTAATGCGGATGTTCTTGTTCATCGCAGCGCCGATTGGGAAACTGTCAAACCCGGCTGGATAAACCCCTATAATCGATATCGTACCCGCCTTCGCCACAGCTTCTACGGCCCATTGCAGCGCTTGGGAAGGCTCATCGCCTGGCTGCCACTGCGCAGTTTCGTGCACCTCGCCATGGTGAGCATGATTGGCATCGATACCGACCGCATCAATAGCCCGATCGACGCCGATGTCGGCGGTCAGACGAGCGATGGTTTTGACCGGGTCTTCCTTTTCAAAATTGATGCATTCGGCACCAAGTTCCTGTGCGCGAGCTAGTCGGTCATCAAAGCAATCAACGGCGAATACCCTGCCGGCGCCCATCAGCTTGGCGCTGACAATTGCAAACAAACCCACCGGGCCACAACCGAATACAGCAACGGTATCGCCATCTTTGATCTCGGCCATTTCAGCCCCAAACCAAGCTGTCGGAAAAATGTCCGACATTGCAATAGCTTGGTCATCGGTGATTTCATCTGGAAGCTTGATCAAACCTATATGAGCGAAAGGAATGCGGGCCTTCTCTGCTTGAAGGCCATCGAACGGGCCAGTGCTTTTGGGGCCGCCAAAAAAAGAGGTACCTGCCGTTTTGCCATTGGGATTCGCAATATCGCACTGGGCAAAATATCCGGCACGACAATACGAGCAGTTACCGCAGGCGATGGTCGAAGGGATCAAGACCCTGTCACCTATTTTTAAATTGCGCACGTCTGCCCCAAGCGTTTCGACGATACCTACGCCTTCGTGGCCAAGGATGGTGCCTGTTTGCATGTCCGGAGCACTTCCCCGGATAAAATGCAGATCCGTTCCGCAAATTGCCGACGCGGTAATTTTTACGATGGCATCCGTGGGTGACTGGATTGTTGGTTCTAGGACTTCATCCAGCCTGATGTCGCCCACGCCATGGAATACGACAGCTTTCATCTTCTCACCTCGTCATATCTGTGAAGTACGTAAGAGGGTGGAGAAAAAATCTGTGCGCAAGGTTTCATTGGGAGGCGAATTTACGGACAGACGGAGGAAGGATATCAATGCATGCGACTGAATCGCGGTACTGAGTCAGCCCAATACCCAAACCAGTCTGACACCAATCCTTCCGTCGCTTGAGCAAACGTTATGTCTCGGCTCAGTCCTCGCTGCCGGGCGGCGGCTATGATCGCCGGAAGGCTTGTTCGATGAGCGATGAGCGATTGCTATGATTGCCAGCAATTCGCTCTGTTGAGAACTCTATGTAAATATTTGTCTATTTATCGGTTCGCAGATCTATCGAAATTTGTTTGGCGAGCCACCATTTCACTCCGAAGTTCGCCGATCAGATTTGCTATCGCACGACTGGAAGAAAGTCTTGTCACTGAGATTCCTGTGACCAATAACTCTACGCGACCCGAAGAAGCCTCAAAAACTTTCACCATAAGCGAGCCGTCCGAATTTAAGGTGCAGGTGCAAGAGAGCGGCAGGAACCCGCACTCAACTATATGGCGGAGTTCAAGTGTGGATATCATCAGGTCTTTCATCCTTGGAAGTAAGCCAATTAATGGATGTTTTGCGGTCTGCGGCTTGACGTCACTTCGCATCGTCGTGACCGAAAAAAGTCGGATCAAGCACCAACGCGCGTAGTGGCTGAAGACGCTTCTCGGCTGCATCAGCTTGTTTGAGGCAATCGGCGGCATCGTGAGATGCGCCGACGATGGTCGCTTGGTCGGACATCTGACGCAGTAGCAAAATCCTCTCTTCCACGGCTCTCAAGGTATCCCAAAGTCCGGTATCAATGGCGGCATTGACTTCACAAATGAGCGACTTCATAGAAAATGCATGTCCCGTGTGGCAGCGAAATCTAACGATGGAACCCTCCTCGATTTGCACCAGCACGCCATGACAATCGGGACAGGTGAATTGAGACACTTTACCGAGCCCCATTACGCCTGCTTCGAGACCGTTGCCTTTCAAGGAAATGGTATTTTCGATCTCGTGAGGTGTTTGCGCATGATGAGGCAAACGGTCAGCACGACTTCCGACCGTTCCGGCGATCTGCTGAGCGATGGTCGCAGTCGAACCTATCAGATCGATCTGGACGTGTTGGATTGCGCTCTCAGGCATGGAGCTGAGCATGGCTTGCGACGGATCCTGAACGAAGGTCATACCGCCTTGATCTTTTACGGCCCAAAGACCCGCAGTGCCGTCATCTAGAGCACCTGACAAGATGATGCCCATGACCCTGGCGCCGTAACTGGCCGCCGCTGAGCGGAACAATACGTCGACCGCAGGCCGCACGCGGCACTCCTTTGGCCCGCGCGTCAGTCGTATGCCTTCATGCATCAGCATTAGGTGACGATCAGCAATGGCGACATAGACGGTACCCGGCTGGATGCGCTCGCCGTCTTGCGCTGCAACCACTCGCATGCTGGTCGCTCTGGAAAGAATTTTGTGAAGCACGCTGGGCTCGTATGCAGGGATATGCAGTACCACGAGAAACGCAGCGGGCACATGAGAAGGCAAATTTTCAAACAGCGAAATGAGTGCCTGCACGCCTCCTGCCGAGGCACCAATGACCACGACGTTTCGTAAGTCAACATCCAGCCCATCCGTCACGTCTACCTCCATAGTCTCGCATTCACTGTAGACGCTTTTCTCGCAGAGCGGGCGACCCCTTCTGTTTGGCTGCTCATATGACAAGAGCTTAAAGCTAAAGCAGGCCAATGATGGCTAGATGCCTCGATAGCGAAAACAGTTGGAAGTGCCTACAACTGTGCGTCCTATTCCCTGCGCAATCGGAGGCGTCGTGTCCCATCTGATGGATTTGCCCTTAGTTCACAGCTACCGTGGGAGAAATTTTATTGTGAAATTCGGCTGGCAAAAACCTAACGATCAGATTCCAGCAGCAGCCCAAGTCGTTATTGAAGGTGAAATCAAGGGATTGGGAGAAATTGCTTTTGAATTGGCGGGGCCTTGGGACGATTACCAACAGGCTGCGTCTGAAGCAATTAGGGCCGCCGAAGACTGGGTTGATCAGCAACAACCGGGAGCCTGATTTCCGGAACAACCGCTCAGATTACAGTAGCTAATCGAGGACGATCAGGCCTCAGGCAACCTAAGTCGCGCGGCTGAAGAGTCCGGCCTGCTATTTATTTGACTCAACCGGGGCGATGAGAGCTTGGTTCAGCCCGACTTTGACAGTCGAAGGGCTCGGGGACACGATCTCTTCGCGGCTCAGAACAAAGTAGTCAGTCGCCAGCAGGATGAACCTTTCCACTAAAGACGCTAAAGCCATAGGTGTTGTACAAAAGAGTCAGCGGTATCAAAACCGCAAATCCGACCAACATGAACACTTGGCTGCTTGGACTGGAAGCGGCGGCTTGCAGGGTCAAATGCGGTGGAACGATTAGGGGAAACAGCGCCATAATCATCAGTGCAAACGCCAAAATGAAAACCCCCAGCGCGGCGAATAGCGGCAGGTACTGACGGCGGCTTTTAAATCCCAGAATAAATCCTATCAGCAGTACAACGAGTAATGATCCGCCCGAGAACCACACCAACGGCTCTGAGAGGCGATTTGCATATTGGGTATTCAGAGCCATTGTCCAAGCAACCAATACGGCTAAAAGCACCAAGGTTACAAACCCCAACGCCCTCGCCTGGAGAGCGGATCGCCACTGAAGTTCTTGCTCAGTGCGCCAATAAAGCCAGCAGGCCCCCAACCATGTATAGCCCACCACGAGCACTGCACCACAGTACAATGGAAACATCCCTAGCCAATCCCAGCCACCGCCGCTGTACTGCCAGCCATCATTAGGTACGCCTTGAACAAGCGTGCCCAAGACCACACCCTGAGATCCTCCCGCCAGAAGTGAACCGGTCATCATTAAGCCGTCCACGCCACGCTTGATTTTGTCATTTGACGCGTAGTCACGAAACTCCAACGCTACCGCTCGAAGAATCAAAGCCAAAAACATCATGATAAAAGGGAGATAGAGCGCTGGTAGCAGAATGGCGTAGGCCAGTGGAAACAATGCCAGCAGGCCACCACCACCTAGCACCAGCCATGTTTCATTAGCATCCCATATAGGCAAGATTGTCAGGGCCATGGCTCGGCGCTGCTTACCGCATCGGGTTAAGCCCAGCAGGACGCCAACGCCAAGGTCGGTACCATCCAGTAGCACATAGTTTAAAACCGAGAACGCTAAGGCTGCAGCAGAAAACAAGGTCAGCCATTCGTTGTCCGACATAAATTCTTGCCCTCAAGATTAATCTATCTCGTCAGCCAAGGTTGGCTGTGGCCCGGGTTCATCTCTTTGAGGTGGTTCACGCAGAATTCGCCCCAGTACCCAAAAACTTACCCCAAGCGTCAGCAGGTAGAACAACAGGATGAACCAGGTTGAACCGATCACTTGCTGTCGAGACACCGATGACAAACTGTCAGCCGTGCGCAGCAAGCCGTAGACAGTGAAGGGCTGACGACCAACTTCGGTTACTACCCAGCCACTCAACATTGCCAACAATCCGCCTGGGGCCATGAGCACACACGTCCGAAGCATCCAACGCGAGTCGTATAAGCGCCGTCGCCATCGGAGCACCAAACTGGCTAGCCCCTGCACCGCCATCAATAGGCCCAAACCGACCATTATTCGGAAAGCGAAAAAAACCGTAGGTACTGGCGGGATGTCTTCACGCGGGAATTCGTCCAGCGCGGCGATCGTGCTAGTCAAATCATGGTGCAGGTACAGCGACCCTATGCGTGGAATCGCCAACTCCCAATTGTTTCGCCGCTCAGCCATGTCAGGAATGGCGAATAAGCGTAATGGCTCCCCTTCGCCTTCTGAAGGTCGCGTCCAGGAACCTTCGATGGCTGCTACTTTTTGCGGTTGAACCTTGAGGCTGTGCCGACCATGAAGATCCCCGACTACAATTTGCAGTGGTATGAGCAAAACAATCGCCCACAGCGCCATCGAGTATGTAAGCCGTGCTCGCCGATTCTCGTGTGTACGTAATAATTGCCAAGCGCTGATACCGGCCACCAGTGTGGCCGTGCCGAGCAATGTGGCCAACGTCATATGCACTAGCCGATACGGGAACGACGGATTGAATATGATTGCCCACCAATCTTCGGCAATGAATCGGCCGTCGGTGCTTATTGAATAGCCGGCAGGTGTGTGCATCCAAGAATTGGCTGAAAGGATCCAGAACGCGCTGCACAAGGATCCAAAGGCTACCGCGCAGGTAGCAAAAAAATGCAGACGAGGGCCTACTTTCTTCAATCCGAATAGCATTATGCCAAGAAAGCCAGCTTCTATAAAAAAAGCGGCCAAGACTTCGTAGAACATCAGTGGGCCGATAATATCGCCCGCCAAGACCGAAAGACGTGACCAATTGAGCCCGAATTGATACTCAAGAATAAGACCCGAGGATGTGCCCACGACCACCGTGAGAGCAAAGATTTTTAGCCAGTAACGATAGGCATCAATATATGTTTTCCGCCCACGCAATAGCCAGACAGCCTCAAGCACCATTAGAAAATTGGCCAAGCCTATCGTGAGCGCTGCGAACACAATATGAAAACTGATGGTAATCGCGAACTGAGCTCGCGCTGCCATCAATGCCGAATCAACCTCGACCATGCAGTCCACTCCCCGACCACAAACCGCAATTAGCTGACCTCAACATACCGTCGAAGCATAGATTGCCATTGGCAATGGAAGCGAAGGACATGGGTATTTTCCAACAAGATTATTCGTCAGTTGACTCGTCTCGATCCTAAAAAATTCCAAAAAACGGGGTTCGGCTAGAATCTCGCTCCGTAAAGCCGCTCAGTGATGCAGGCCGAGACTTGGCTGATGATCTCCAGCGTTCAGTAGCCCAACCCGCTCCCTTTCTAGATCATTCCGGCATCCCGCAATCAATGCGACCGTCAGTGATGGCGAAATCAGCATTAGCGACTACCATGAACGTTGAGAGACGAACTGGTGCGAGCCATTATTCAGCGAGCAGAGGTAATGCAGATGGATGAGCAAGAAATTCGAGAGGCTGCGTATCGCTTGTGGGAAAAGCAGGGCAAGCCTCAAGGACAAGAGCTGGAGCACTGGTTTACTGCTGAAAAAACGGGAGATAAGGAGGATTCGTCTAAACCAGCTTCCGAGCTCAAACTTAGTGACGTAGACCCTAAGTCGGTTGCAAATAATACAAATGATAATCTGAAGTCCAAAAAGCAAAAGGCACGTAAGGCATAAATCAAAAGTGAAAATACCCGGCTTGTAAAAATCACCCGATAGCGTACAGCTTGTGCGTTATCGTTTGCATGACTAAGTAACGTTTGAATCATGTACTTCTTCACTCCACCTCGGCTTGGGAATATCGTTGACCGCCTCGGCCATGAGTTACTTTCTCTCGCTCAGGTCAATAAAATATTATTTTAAATACGCCTCCGCGAGCCTGAAAAGTCATATTGTCGCTCTCCAGCCATGAAAGATTTTACCTGCACAACAACGGCATGATCGCTGCAGATGGATGAAATTAAAAGTCTGACTAAACCGTATCCCTAGCCGCTGTCCTTTTATTCTAATAACCTATACCGCTTTTAACTGAAGCTCTGATTCGGCAAACAATACCAAGAAGCTGAGCGATCCACTATCAAACTAAACCTTCGACCGCATCCTGCTTATAGTGTATGACAAGTCCACTTTTAATTAAATTTCTTCATAGCAACAATTCTGGAAGTATCTTCCACCAGTCTTTTCCAAATTGATCAATGGGTTCCGATGGCGACGTTCATGGCTCCTACATCGATGGCGTCGCGCGCCATGGTAATATTGACGATGTTGCATTTTGATGGTTTCAAGCCCTGCGCAGAGCAGGGCTTGAAAATGTGTCATACAGCATTACGATTTATTTCCTCCGCCGTGGCTATTTTGTCCACCTTTCTTTCCCGCTTCCGATGCTTTCTGAGGGTCATCAGCAAAATTACTACCGCGACCGCTTCCTTGAGTGCCACCGGAGGAGCTAGCATCGTTGGACTGACGCCCACCTCCGTGGCTAGCTTCGCCGCCCTTTTTACCCGCTTCTGAAGCACGCTCTGGGTCGTTGGCAAAATTTCCACCTGACGCTTGCCCGCCTTTACGCCCAGCTTCGGAAGCGCGTTCTGGATCATTGGCAAAATTGCCTTCTGATGCTTGTCCACCTTTACGCCCGGTTTCGGAAGCTTTTTCAGGATCATTCGCGAAATTGCCTGGATTGTTATTTCCGGTATTAGCCATTTCTGTTCACCTATTTCGTTTATGGATACAAGCGCGTTGGCTCGTCTAACTCAGAAAATCCAGACAGCTGAAAGTTTGCACCAAAATCTGCCGACTCGACGAACGGAGCTTGGATACGGGTTCCCTGAAATATCATTTCGTGTGACCAGCGGCTAAAAAATAAAACACGCTGGGCCACGCTTCAATAAGCAGGCAACGAACGAAATATGCGTCGTTTTGATTTTATGTCTTTCAAAACACCTAAAATTGTTTCCTTCATAGAAACCAGCTGAAAATTTACAAACGCCATGAGTGCATCTATTTCTGGCTGTGCCAGCTCCAAAGTTAGAGGTACAGAATTTGGCTTACGCATAAGCGCTAAAAACTCAAATTTTGTTAGTGACGCAACGGTCTATGCGATTGACAAGTTGCGACCGCATCAATGGATGCCTAATCCGATTGTGAATTCCTAATATCCAAGGGTAGATTCATCACCTATCTTCCAGCGTACATGTACGGTGCTGGATCGGACGCGAGCCGGCATCACTACGGCCGCTTATGCTGGAGAAGCTCATGGCATATGGTCGACTCTAAAACCAGTTCGTCATCTGGGCTCAGGTTGACTGAACGATTGGGGTTCGGCTCACGTCTAATTGAGTGCGGGCCGGCTGCGCAACTTAGCGGAAGCTAGCCTGACTTTAAAGAGACTGGGTCAAATGCATTGTTTGAACTCCCCTTAATTTTTCGTAGAGTGAATAGTTAGCATGACGCGCATATACATCGTGGAAGACGAAATGCCGCTGGCTATGCTGGTAGAGGATATGGTTATTGACTTGGGTCATGAGGTCGTTGGCATGAGTCAGCGCCTGGACGAAGCCCTTATCGCTGCCGATACTATTGAGTGCGATCTCGCCATTCTTGATATCAATCTCAACGGGGAGCTTTCATTTCCCGTCGCAAGGAAACTGGTCAGTAGGCGCATCACCATAATATTTGCTAGCGGCTGTGGCGCAGCGGCTTTGGAGAGCGATTTTCTGAAGGCCACGTTAATCAACAAGCCATTTTCGATGGCTCAGCTCGGCGACGCGATAGAGCGTAATATCGCGTAAGTATCGGCCTGATTTAAACAGCTCGGTATTTCTCCGCTCCCGCAGATGTCGTGTTTCGCCTTGGGTCTTACCAAACCAGACCGCCTGCGGCAGCAAGCGTCGGCTTATTACATCTTCAAAAGATGGCGATTGCACCGCCAGTTCCAACGCTCTGCCAAGGTAGGCCGAGTACCAAAGCCTGAAGCTGCTCGGTATCCAGTCCCACCTCGCAACCTTATCGAATGCCTGGCTAATGAAACCTGCCCTGGTTCAACCGCCGTGCCGTCAGCCCAAACGCCGATCCTTCGTATGCCTGCCCTTTCCTGTGATTGGCGCGACGAATGAGGCCTATGCCACATTCTTTTCAGTAGGCTTGAGGCCGATGGCGACTCGCCTTGCACATCCTACGCCCCACGCTAAAGCACGAGTCATTGATTCACCTGGCCTGGAATCAACCGCCTCTTCATGCAAAGCCATTCCGCTTGATGCATACACTCCAATGAACATCTGCGTATGTCCCATAGGCGACAGCCTCACCTGAACATCGATAAAGGTGCCGTCATCCAACGTCTCGTCGTGTATCCGGTGGTGGAGTGTCGGATCAGCCCATTGCCAGAATACGTCTCCGCGAATTCGCATGCCATGCCCTCCTACGACTTTACTCTTGTATGCCAAAGAGCTGACCATAGCGCAGAGACGCGGTGACGCAACGGATAGTTTTTAGATAGATGCAAAATCGGATGGTTGGCCACCCGGATCCTGCACATGGCTGGAGATACTGCACAGTTTTGAGCTCTGCTTTTCTATTTCGATCGAGGGTATGAGAGTTTAAAGCCAGATGCTTCGGCAGAAGGATTAAGTACCGCCCTCGTAGATTTGCCGATGTCCATGATGTGGAACATTTCAAGCTCTCGGATCAGTAGGTAGTCGGCGACTATTCGACGATGGCATCGCCACCAAACGGCCTCGGAGCACATGATGGCGCAGCGCTTGGTGTCGCTCAGCTCCAACAACTGGCGCAACCCCTGTTCAAATTCGTCCGAGAGGGCGTAATCAGCATAGTTATGGAAGCTTCGATTATCCCAGAACGCATTGACCTCATCCGGGACGGTTTTCGATTTCTTGCGTAATCCACCTAGAGCTGCAATCTGGTAATGCAAGATGTCTGATTGGGCTAGTAGCTCAGGAAGGACATCCAGGTTGTATTGAGGATTCGTCCGGGAGCGTGGGACAGTCCGAATGTCCACCACAGCGTTGACATCAAAGCTCTGCAACATTTGGACGAAGACGTCGATTGGCTTGGTCGAATGACCCACAGTGAAAATCACCCTGCTCTCCCTGCTCATCCTTTCGTCCTCAATGGTCAAAAACAGAAATGCAATCGCTCCGAATCATTTTCGATGCTCTCGCATGGAATCTTCCGAGTTGCCGGCTAAATGCTTTCACAGCTTAGCAGCCGATAATCCATAAAGCCGTCTAATCCATTCTGTCGCTCGTTCTGAAATCGGATGCAGTTAGCACCCGATACTCCAGTACCGCCCTTGTTTTAGCCAATGTGGTTAATTCTTTTTTCGACGGCTTTCTCCCTGGCCCCTTCGTTCGTTCAGCGCTCTCGGCTGCGTGCTAAGTTTCAGGCCATGTGCCCGCCCCATCGCCCGTGTTGACGATGCCAATCGCTATCGTAAAGCTAACGTAGCAGATAGCTACTGGTGACTTTCCGCCGCTCGCTCACTATCAGACAGACCTATGATATGAGCGGGCTTCTCGTCTACCCCATCGGGGTCAATCGACCAATATTGGATGTAGATCGCGATCTCTAGGATATCCAGTTGAGCCTGCAATGGGATCAACAACGAGGCTCTGGCTCTGATTTCGCAGCGGTATTGCTTGCCCCGAACTCTTCAGAAATCACTTTGCCGGCGATTTGCGCCACCGTTATCAAGCGATTGCGGGACATGCCGCTGCAGGCCGCAGCCGACAGCCCACGCAAAGTGATGAGCAGGTAGTCAGTCAGGGCTTGCGCAGCGACGGGGCAAGCCTGATCAAGGTAGCAGCGGATCGTCTGGATTCCGGCATCGCCCAGTTTCTCAGCCATGTTTCGAGCGATCGGATCATCCGCACGCATGCCTTCTGTGATCAAGCAGCCACGCAAAGTGCTATCTCTTCCGTACTGCTTCGCAGCCGCGACCAATAACGACGCCAGCGCTTCTGCCGGTGGTCGATCCAATGTCAGTAGTTTGTCCACAGGTAGCGCGTTTGCGCCGGCGTAGCGATGCATTGCCCGCTCGAACAGCTCGGCCTTGCTGCCGTAGGCGGCGTAGAAGCTCGGGGGTTTGATGTTCATGGCCTGGGTCAGGTCGGACAAGCTGACCGCGTCAAACCCACGTTGATGAAACAGTGCCTGAGCGATGGCGATCCCTTGCTCGCGGTCGAAGGCAGGGCGGCGCTGCCGGGTTTTTTCGTTCATGGCTGTCTCACTCTGTCGAGGCAACAACTGTAGCGACCGCTACAACCGATATCAATCGCAACCAGAAAGAATGACTCATTTAGTGATCGCTAAAAAGGTTGTAGATGGAGGAGAATCTATATAGTGTTTACTACATAAATTCTCAACAAGGTATTCCTCATGCAATTCAAAAACAAAGTTGTTCTGGTCACCGGTGGCTCTTCAGGCCTCGGCTTCGCGATTGCCGAAGCGTTTGCCAGCCAGGGCGCCACTCTAGTCATCACCGGGCGTCGCCAGCTTCAGCTCGACGACGCTGTGAGTCGCCTTGGTGAGCAGGCGTCCGCCGTATGCACAGATATCTCGAGCCCCGCCGACCTTGCTGGGCTGTTCAGCCACATGCACGCGGTTCATGGCCGTATCGATGTGCTGATTGCCAACGCCGGGATAGGTCTGGTCGAGCCTCTGGGAGCAATCACCGAAGCAGGCTTCGATAGGGTTTTCACGACCAACGTCAAAGGCACGACCTTCACTGTGCAAGGCGCGCTACCGTTGATGAGCAAGGGGAGCAGCATCGTCATCATCGGCTCGACGGCCTCGATCAATCCCGGCCCCGGGTTAAGCGCCTACGGAGCCACCAAGGCCGCGCTGAGGGCGCTGGTGCGCAGCTGGATTCTGGATATCAAAGGTTCGGATGTCCGTATCAACCTGCTTAGTCCCGGCCCGGTGAACACCCAGTCCCTGCGCGATGTGCTTGGCGAAAACGCGCGGCAGATGATTGATGTCCTCAGCGAGAAAAGCACACTCGGCCGGATCGGCGAAGCACGAGAGATCGGCCAGGCCGCGCTCTTCCTTGCAAGCGATGCATCAAGCTATATCAACGGCGTCGAGCTATTCGTCGACGGTGGCGCGTCCCAGATCTAGAAGGGCAGTGAGTAGCCACGTGAAGTTAATAGCCAGCTGCACTAGAGCCGATTCGTCGGCATTTTATGGAGTTACATGATGAGCGATTTTGCTGGTTCGGCAATAGATCATATAGGCATTGGTGTTTCGGACATCTCGCATGCTCAAGCCTTCTACGATTTAGTGCTCAGGCCACTGGGGATAACCTTGGTGATGAACATTGCGGCCGATCCTCCAGATTCAAAGCCTAGACGGCTGGGGTTTGGTTCTGCAGGAAAGCCATTTCTTTGGTTGCATGCCGCGCCCGTTCCCAGTCATGGGGCGCACGTAGCACTCATTGCGCAGAGCCGTGAGGCGGTCAACGCTTTTCATGCGGCTGGCATAGCTGCTGGCGGACAAGACAATGGAGCGCCCGGCATTAGGGCTCATTACCACGCCAGTTATTACGCAGCTTATGTGCTGGCACCTGACGGAGCGAATTTGGAAGCTGTTTGCCAAGTAACAACTTGATCTTCAAAGCTCACATCAGTGCGATCCGGAAACTGGACGACAATCTTCGTTCTGCCTCTTACCCCTATCCATCCGGGCCCGCCAGAACAATAGAACAGATCTGGAAGCGTCAGCACCAATTGATGATTCTTCTACGATCTACGGTCGCATTCGTCGAATCAGTTGAAAAACTCTGGCCTGGTTCCATGGCTGATAAGTGCACGGCTGAGATGGAGATCGTTTACCTCTAGCAAAGACTGCCGGGCTCGGATTTCACCTAGCAGCTTGCGAAAAAGGTATTTTTATCCATCTTTCCCGCTAGATAATCGTATGCGTCCGCCAAGTCATCTACCCAACCCCGCAAAGGCGGGACATGGTGTGCACTTAAATTTAGGTGGGCACCAGTTCTCGCCTTTTAAGTGGGTACTTCATGCAGCCAACATGCCGTTCGTATTCCAAATCCTTCAAAGCCCAGGTCATTCAAGAGTGTGCCCAACCCGGCGCATCGATTGCCAGCATCGCTCTCAGCCATAGCCTTAACGCAAACCTCGTTCACAAATGGATTCGGGTGCAAGTGCAGAAAAGCGCGGCGCTTCAACCAGCATTCATCCCATTGCCTATGCAAACAACGGCGCTCGTATCTTCATCGAATATCAGCGTTGAGATTCTGCACCCGCGCGGCACGTCAAAGTGAACTGGCCAACCGATAGTGCTGCCGCCTGCGCCGCTTTCCTTCGAGACCTGTTGCGATGATCCGCATCGACGCCATCTGGCTCGCTACCGAGCCCATGGACATGCGTGCCGGCACTGAAACTGCGCTGGCCAGGGTGATCGCGGTCTTACCCGGACGCTTACGGTTACTCTACAGTGACTCACCGCCGCTCCGCTGGAACGTGAGTCCAGCCCGCCCCGCCTTAGAAAACTTGACCCAGCCAAAACAGCGGATAGCTTCCGAGCCTTCATGATCCTCATCCTGGGGATCAGCACGATCATCCATTCCATGGACAGTGCCGAAACCAGATACTTCCCAAGTGTCAGAAGCACTCCAAAGCGGCTCGCTCAACAATCTGCGCTCCTCCAGCTCGACCGAAAATGGCTCAGATGCTGTCACAGCGATGACACTCTCATCCGAAAGAATCACATCCCGAAGCTCTTGTTGAACATAACCATCGAGAAACTCGGGCAGATCTGAAAACACACCATCGCGACAATTGACGATAGCATCGATGAAATCCTGAACGATGAAGGCCTGCAACACCTCGAGCTGAGTCAGCCGGGATACACCGCCTTGGTAATCGAGAACGATGACCTCAGCATCAGCCAGATGATGTTTCAGATCCTCCCTGCTCTCTTCAACCACAAGCGCGGCGTAGGTTTTGTACCCCAGAAACGCAGCAATTACCTCTAGGGCAATACCGTGCTGGACTTTGATGCCTTTCGCAGCGAGGGATGTTTTGGCTGCGAATGCAGCTGCCTTGACTAAGTCTGTCATCTGAAAATTCCGGAATGTGTCGCTGTGCTGGGCGTTTTGTCGTTAGCGAATAACCGGGAAATCCGGATGCCGATAGCAGAATGTTGAGGCGGGTGGGACGTTCTCTTTTTCAAGCCGACCAGAGCTTCGGCGGAGAGCCGAAGCCGATCGTATCCGAGGGGGTGATGCCCGACAAGACCTTAAATGAACGATGAAAACCAGAACCTAACGACTGCTCGTCGCCCCAGGCGCCGGTGTCGCCTGCGGTGCTAGTGTCTCTCGGCAGCTGATTAGCGCTTGGCGGTGACCTAAGCCTCGCCAAGCCCGCCGCAAGGCTCCGCGTTGTCTCGACCAACCAATCCGCCTGGGCCGCATTTACGGGGCGTACTGAGCAATCGTCCGTTCGATGTGGGCATCGGCCAGCCGATAGATATTCAACAGTTCAGCGTCAAAGGCCTGTGCTATCTCTTTCAAGGTTGGAGAGTCACCCACTCGGTCAAACGTGCGTCTTAGGCGGGATTTCACCTTCTCGTAGATTCTGCCAAGCACCTGGTCGCTTTCCAGATACCTTCGCAAGCTAGAAAGCTTGTAAGGATCAATAAATCTAGCTGCCGCATCCTGAACCATCACCTCGTATTTCGACATATCTACCGAAAACGCGGCGTCAGTGTAAAAATGGTAGGCACACGCCTTCCTGATGCGCTCATCGTGCTCATAACTTTCCTGCTGCTGCTCATGATGCTCGCGGTCAGCCTCCTCCTCTGCTGCTTCGTTATCGCGAATCATGCTCTCGACCTGCATCTCGGCTTTCGACGCCAATGCAAGCAGATCGAGATCGTCTTCTTGGTAGGCTACCTGCTTCAGGAACGTCGCTATCCCCATCACCTTGTACTCCAAGAAAAAGTTGTAATCCGAACAGGGATCGAAATCCGAACAACGGTCGCGTTCTGTATCCTGCTGTGCTTCGAGCCGACCCATCCACGACTGCAAATGGGCTTTGAGTGCAGCTTTCATCAACGTCCTCTTTAAATCTGAAAGTCAAACCCGGTAGCAGGGTTTGATCGACACGGTGCCGATCACTTGCCCCTGGAACAAGAAATAAAGGGTAGAGGTGCAATCGTTTTGCCCCTCCACGCGTGTAGCTGTTGCTTCACATCGCGGATCTGCCTGCAGCATGCGACAGAACCATCGACTTGGGCAGCGCTACGCCCTGGGTACCGTCTCCCAAAATGGCCCTGAGATGTACTTGAGCATGAACCACCAGGCGTAGACGACCGACTCTGAATAGAACTGATCGTTGTCAAGTAGCCCATGCGCAAAGGTGTTCCTGAGGTTCGGGCCATACAGGCTGCAGAACACAGCTTTTGATTTCAAAAGCTACGTCAGGCCAAGCAGTTCGGTGACACCTTCGACATCCATTAGGGTGCTCAATCCATTTTCGGTAACGATGCCGTCAGATCTGGACGTCGAAGTGTTGAGACCGGCTTACTTCATTCGGTCTCGAATGATTGCTTCCATCTGCGGTATGAGGAAATGAGCTGCCATACCAAAGTCCCCAACGAATCCCCAGTACAACCCCTTACCGATCATCTGCGCTCGATTTGGAGGAACGAGAGCCGATGCCTTGGCCAGCTCAACCATGTCGATCTCTTTCACACAGTGCGCTTCTGAAATGATCGCAAGCGCCAGCAAAACTCCTCCCTTACCGTAACCTTGATGAAATGCATGTGTTCGCTGACCATCTTGGCCTGGATTGTATATTTATCCTCCTCAGTTAGTTCGCCGCCGAAGGACAGCGGAGGTCGTTTCGCAATCACTCTGCCAGTCTCATCTAAGAAGGCTGCCTCCGTCGGGGAGCGCAATATCCCTGTACGTAGTGACCCTATCGCTGCCTGCCGGGATTCGGCAAGAGAGCAAAACGGGTACATATTTGCGAGGTTATAAAGGGCGGTACCAAAGGACTGGCCTTCGATAAGGTGTTTGGTACGGTCAACCAGGCTTGTAATATCTGTCCGAGTTGAGAGCTTGTGCATCTGCTCCACCACGCGGGCACCCGCCACACGCAGGGGCTTGGTATACGACAGCCGTCCCCGTAGGGGCACGCAATGAACTGTCGGTAACCGACTTAACGTCAGAGTCGCATTCATTTGTAGCGATCGAGGCTTATCGAAAACGCCCAGTCAAAAGTCCTGCTTCTCCTGCATCAGTTCAACGTCACCCAGTGATCCCAAGTGAATTCGTCGACAAGGTAGCTCTACAAGGAGACCTTGCTCAACAAGCACCCGAGGAACCTCCCAAAGCAATCCGGTGAGCTCCCACGTTTCCCCAACAGCAGATACTGTCTTGGCAACGAATGCGCCAAGGTCGAAATCCTGGGTGGCTACAAACGGCCCTTTCCGGCTGTACGACTCAAAGATTCCGGAAGAAATGGAGACTACATCACCTTTTTTCAGGAGCATCACCCCACCTCGAATCAGGACTTGTAGCAACCAGAGAAACCGTCAACGCGCTGCTTAACCATCACTGTAAGATTGGAGGGGTCGGATGGTACTGCCCCTGAGCAAGACGCAAATAATCACGCAAGCTAGCGCGCCCATTTTCACGCTGAAAAGTTACTAAGACATACCGGGAGTTTTCTGTAGTCAAAATCCAGAAGCGCCCTTCGCGCTCAGCCTTCAAGACGTCAGAGGTGCGGATCAAATGACCATCGCCAAACCGTCCGTACTGGTCTTTGCGCTTGTGGCCAAACACCACACCGATGCCAGCACGCGCGCTAATGGATACTCCGCAAAGGTACGCAGTGACCGGTATGTCAAAACCCTGATCCTGGGCTTTTATGATCCGCGCAAGATCGAAATCTGTATGGCGTTTTCCGTGGAAATTGACGTCTATCGTATCCAGCATATCTGCGCTCCGGTTGCGGTCTGTATGGAGTTATCAGGAATTGCACACGCACCAAGGCGCGCTGGTATCGGGGGATTACTGGTCAAATTCAGGCTGATCGAATCATGCTTGAGAGAAAGACGGGCCTCAGGTTGGTCAGTGCCTCGATCTTAAAGTCTTGCTGATGTGAGGTGTGATACACCGCTCCCTTAGCCACTTCAAATAAGCAGACTTCAGAACCTGTTCTGTCCTCGCCTGCGGTTACTTTGATTAGCCGCTCCATTTGCCATCCTTCCGTCTTGTTCATCCAAGACGGCGTCACAGCCATAATTTCGGTGATGGCTAAATCGGGCCCCTGGCCCACCAGAATTTCTTGAAGCTGGCGCGTATCGTCAATCATCACCGTAAACGCGCTGTGCCGACCGTCGTTTTCAACGCTAAGGGTTAAGTGATACCAAGGCGTTCGGAGCAGCCTTGACACTCCCCGCCAATGGGACACGCCATCGCCGAACAATCCTGGGACGCCTATGAGGTCGCCGTCTATGGTTCTGAACATTTATCGCCTCAAGCTGCTGGTGTATGTCAGTTGGCCAACAGAAACCGGTTGGTAATCAGAAAAGGGAAAATATTGCTTCGATGGAAGTAGACTTGCGATGACCGGGCCCGAGCAACACGTAGACGGAATTACGTGTGACGAACAGGAAGCCCTCTTCGAAGGTCGTACCCATACTTGAGCGCACCCAATGACCTGGCTCGAAACGGCGCTGCTCGTCATCCACAACTTTGTGCGCAAACATGAACATTGGCTGACAACCAGAGGCGGCGACCTTTGCTCGCTCTTCGTCGGTGATGATGGCATCCAAGATGATCCACTCTTCGACGGCGCACAGGGGCATCCATTTGTGGCGCTTTCTGGCCAAAGCGATGGCTTCGTCAACGGGGAGTTCGGAGCCCATTAAACCGACCCCAGAATCACCCAGCAGACCGTCTCCGATGATCACACCCACGGCCCAAACCCTCTCTGTCAATATCCAATAATTAGTAACTGAGGCATAATACCGCCACAG
The DNA here is from genome assembly GCF_900636825.1 of Pseudomonas fluorescens. NCBI lineage: Bacteria > Pseudomonadati > Pseudomonadota > Gammaproteobacteria > Pseudomonadales > Pseudomonadaceae > Pseudomonas > Pseudomonas fluorescens. The sequence continues at coordinate 3,980,782 of NZ_LR134318.1, forward strand.
CCACCAATATATCTGTTTGTGTGGCGGCAGGCAAATGCGACATACCGTCTCCTTTTATCGGGATAGTGAAATGTCGCTGCGCAAATCTTATGCAGCAGTAGTTCAACTGCTTCGCACTCAGAAAGGTCTATCTCAGGCAGGTCTTTCGGGCCCTGTCACGCAAACGCACGTGAGCGAGCTAGAGCAAGGAAAAAGCTCAGCGACTGTCGATATGACTGCCCGTCTCGCCTTAGCGCTGAACGTAGAGCCGATCACGTTGCTGGCGCTCACTGTTGCATCCCATGAAAAACGCTCAATGCGCGAAATTCTTCTAGCGTCGTTAGCTGAGGCTGAGGCGCTAGGCCTGGCTGATAGAACGCTTCCAACCGAACCGAAAGCTATTAATCCGCCTCGAGAGTTGGAGGCTCAGAGGAAATGGTTGGCCGTGCAGGAGCTTAAGACGAGAGGGCTTAGCCAGAGTGATGCCGCGAGACAACTAGGGCTGCCGGAATCGACGTTGCGCCGGTTGTGGCATCAACCACCAAAGGACTGAATATCAGTCCCGTTAGCGGAAATAGCCTTCCATTTTTCACCACTGATCAATTCCGCGATTTGCTTGGACGTGCCTGCGTCGTATTTCATACCTTGCTCCGCTTGACAGGCCAATCCAGATTGCTGAGTTCAGCATCCGTGGACTAACGCAAAAACATCTCTCAGAGGGTCGCAAAACCACTTCCTAGGAAAGCGGCATTCAGCTCTTCCTAGCAGACAGAATTGCACTTCAGCGACTGAGATCGCGATGGGCTCACGGAGATTGATACCGGAGGGCGGCGCGAGCCTCGATGGCTGATCGATAGCAGCAGAAAGGAAGTCCGGAAGTGATGTGGGTTGAGGCACTTAGCACTAATGACCGCTCAAATACCTTCCCTGATGTGACAGCTCATAACCGATGTTAGACCTCCCAAAATTTTCAGACGGAGCTATCCCTGAAAATTTCTGGCTTTTTTGCTTCTCTTTGAAGCCAAAAAATAGCAGCGCCTTACGGCGCAAAGAGGCGACATCTCACTGCCCTACGGGCCTACGTCCAACACAGCAGTTGAAGCTGTGCAACAGCCATCATTTAAAAATAGACAGGGAAAACAGCCCAAAAACCAATGCAAAGGCAAAGCAATCGAGTCGATTGCCTCAAAAGCCTGTGGAAAAACCAAAGAAGCGAAGCTGTCGGGATCGATGCTTTTCTTTTGTCCTCAAATATAACATCTCCGGTTTAAAAAAATGATTTCAAGGGGGGTAGCGAAAATATATTTTTGATCAGCGTCGATCTAGCTCTATGTCGCCCAGGGAAAACCAAGCCGTGGTAAGAATCCAGAAGGCATTCAGGGCGCAACGTCCCGCCCTTCCGCTCGAGCAGTTGGATCACTCAACCGAGCAATCCATGTCGTCAGAGCCAAGCAGATGTCCCGGTCGGCATACTCTGAAGCGAGCTTGGTGGAAACCCGGATGCTCCTCAGATTGAAGAGATCGCACCGGGGGTGCGTGAGCGCATCATTAAGCATTTTCGCGACGGAGTTAAAAGTGCCTGGATGGTATGTGCACTTCACCCGGATTCCACCCTATTCACCTTGACAACATCTCGGCTACGGACTGCACCAGTGGCGGACATGACCCGGTGGCAATTATTCCGCGCAGGAGGACGTCACATTCATTGATTATCGCTCCGTCCCCCAAAGCAGATGGACTTGTAACGGAGCAGTTGCAAAAGCTCGAACACGCCTGTCCAACCTGAGCACGGCCTCTCAAGGTAACAATTTCATTGGGGTGTGGTAATTGCCCAACAGCAATAAATACCACCAAGCCCGCTCGAGATAATATTGCGCAAGCCACAAAAGCTCACATACGATAGCTTATCGAATTAGTTGAAGCGGAAGGCCATAAAGCCTTAGCCAGAATTAAACAACCCTCCCCAGAACTAATGGATTCCACATATTGAACGAAATCGCTGACTTGCATTTGACAACCATCCACACACATTAAAGAAATACAGCATAAGAAGTAGCACTTCAAAATTTACTTTCGTTTTATTCTGGGAACCCCCTAGTCTGCGCTACCGTTCTCCGGCGATTCTTTATACAAATGGCCTTTTATCTAAGACTACCAAAATATACTTTTAGCATACTCTGGTTAACGGTATTCCCTACGTAGACTGTTCAAAAAATTTGCCCTGAGCCTTGACGGCGTCTGGAAAAACATATTCTATATATTGACAAACCAACGGTACGACACCGGTTTTTTTGAGAGCTCAGGGAGCACTGACGGTCATGATGGCGGGTGCTTTCGGGACAGAAAAATGCAAAAAGGCATCGCGCAGGAAGTGGGTTTTCTGACTGAAGATGACGTAGCCCACCTGTATTACGTGAGCAAATCTACCCTCGACAACTGGAGAAGGAATGTTTCCGGCCCGGCTTATGCCTATGCGGAGAATGGCTTTTTCTATCCTGTCGGTGGGGTGAGTACGTTCCTGATGTCTAGGCTGAAGGGTTTTGGGTTCACTCATGGTGGAGCGGTCTGACATGAGCGACATCAGAAGCAAAATGGCCGGCGAGATCAATTGCTACACAGCAGAGGACATCAGTGAGTTGGCGAAGGTCAACCTTGATACCTTGGCATACTGGAGAAAACACGGCAAAGGCCCGAAACCTATCCGATTTGGCTCAGCTTACTTGTATCCAAAGAACGCCGTGATGGATTTCATCGGTAGTCTGATAGAAACCGATTCGGACGAATTCCTAAGAAAGTGCATGTGATAGAAAGGGGCCAGCTGGCCCCTTTTTTATTACGCTTGCGCCCCCCTAAGCTCACCCATTTGCTGAACGAGCCAGGCGACCTGATCGTTCAGGTTCACAGCATCTTGCTTCTTAATATTCAACGACGCATAGGCAGCATGAACGTCTGAGGGATTTACGTGAGTGTAGCGCTTTAGAGTTTGCCAATCACGGTGGCCACTCATCAGGGCTACTTGAGGGACGTTTAGTCCAATGCTGAAGAAGTCAGTAATCGCCTTATGTCTCAAGTCATGGAAGCGAACCGGGCGGAGGACAGCTGCCTCCGAACGCGCACGAGTGAATGCGGTACAGACAGACTTCGGATTATAGGGAAATATACAACCAGACTGGCGACTTCCGATAAACTTCTCAACGAGATCCCACGCGGAAGGCAGAAGTGGAACGGTCTCATCGTTACCTACCTTTTCTTCTGGGTGTTTCCTGTCGCGGATAATCACCGTTTTATTTTCTCGATCTAGATCCTCTATTCGAATTCTGCAAATTTCTGCTTGCCTCATCGATGTATAAAGACCAAACCTGATCACTTGGGGCATATCGATGATCTGTCTCTTCTTAGCCCCAAATACTTCAATAATCGCGTCAATTTCTACCTGGTTTGGTACGCACTTGACTTCACGGCTTTTGATCCGAAGCTTATGATCTACCTTGATCCTTTTGCGTGCTTTGTCTGCAAGCTCTCCGTCAATATCAATGTGCTTAGTGTCACAGCAGTAGCGCAGTACCGACGAAAGGAGCGACAGATGTCCAGCAATAGTCTGCCCCTGAACACCCTTCTTTTTCTTTGACTCAATGAAGGAATCGAGGTGAGACCGGGAGAGTTTTTGGAGCCCGATTGTGCCGAAAGTCTTCTTCAGCGACTTGTAGATGAACAGAGCACTACGCTGCAGCGGGCGACCAGGCTGTATGTAATCGAGATATTCGTCGATATAATGCGCCACAGTCGTGCCCTCAGGAGCAGAGGTCTTCCCGGTCGCTTTGATCTCTTCGAGCTGACGCTCCTTTTCCGCTGCGAATTTTTTCGCGAGCTTTTCACTGGCGAACGTACCGCTAATCGCCTTATGACCTTTTACTCTGATGAGTGCTCGAAATTTACCACTCGGAAGACGCTGAATCGAAGCCATGCTCGTGTTCACTCAATGTTCATTAACCCGTACCCGATGCATACTTTTTTTGCACACGGCGTGTACCCCAGGTGTACCAAAACCACCATTTTGGCCCTGAAATGTACACGAACCATAGCATAAAAAACTGCTGAAGACCTTTAGATACAAGGCCTTATGAATCGTAAATTTTCTGTAGCACCCATGATGGACTGGACGGACCGCCATTGCCGTTTCTTCCTACGTCTCCTGTCGAAGAACGCCCTGCTCTACACCGAAATGGTCACCACCGGCGCGCTTCTCAACGGCGATCACGAGCGTTTCCTCCGTCACAACGAAGCCGAGCACCCTCTCGCTTTGCAACTCGGCGGTAGTGTTCCGTTGGATCTGGCCGCCTGCGCGCGCATGGCCGAGGATCACGGCTACGACGAGGTGAACCTGAACGTCGGCTGCCCAAGTGATCGTGTGCAGAACAACATGATCGGCGCGTGCCTGATGGGTCATCCGCAACTGGTGGCGGATTGTGTGAAGGCGATGCGTGATGCGGTGTCGATTCCGGTGACGGTGAAGCATCGGATCGGCATCAACGGGCGGGACAGTTACGACGAGTTATGTGATTTCGTCGGCACGGTGCGGGATGCCGGGTGTACGAGTTTTACCGTGCATGCGCGGATTGCGATTCTGGAGGGGTTGTCACCGAAGGAAAACCGCGACATTCCGCCGTTGCGCTATGACGTGGCGGCACAGCTGAAGACGGATTTTCCTGAGTTGGAGATTGTGCTCAACGGCGGGATCAAGACGATGGAGGCCTGCCATGAGCATTTGCAGACGTTCGACGGTGTGATGCTGGGGCGTGAGGCTTATCACAATCCGTATTTGCTGGCGGAGGTGGATCAGCAGTTGTTCGGCAGTTCGGCGCCGGTGATCAGTCGGGCTGAGGCGTTGGCGCAGTTGCGTCCTTATATAGCCGAGCATTTATTGGCCGGTGGCGCGATGCATCACATCACGCGGCATGTGCTGGGCTTGGGGACGGGTTTCCCGGGGGCGCGCAAATTCCGTCAGTTGTTGTCGGTGGATATTCACAAGGCCAAAGATCCGCTGGCGTTGCTGGATCAGGCGGCTGAGTTGCTTGAAGGCCGTTGATTGATGGTTTGAGTGTGCGGGCGACGCATGAGCGTTGCCCGCCGTTTAGTTGTACTGACAGGATGTCTCTTGATTATGCGCCCCCTTAAACGTGTTCTATCCAATCGCTTCACCCTCCTCGCTTTATGCTCGACGGTTTCCTCCAGCGTCTTCGCCGACTGCAATTTTGCGCGTGGGTGTGGTGAAGGGAGCGGTAGCCCTTTTGAATCAACCCAAATGTCCGGCTTTCTGGTGTTCACGGCGACGATGGTTTCGTTCAATGGAACCTCAGACGTATCCGGACTTAAAAAACGCGCTTACTCGGTAGCGGAAGTCGAGGCGGCGCGGTATTTCCTCGCCAGCGACGGCATGCTGCAGGCCGCGTATTTCACGTCGGCCCTGCAGCGCTTCCGTCAGGATTCTCCGGATTCTGAATTAAACGATCTCGCCATTGCGGCATTGATCAGCAATCAATAATCAAGCAGCCGCAGCCGCCGTCCAGTTCACCCAGCCAAACGCCCACGTTGCCAGAATCAACAATCCAAACGCGATCCGATACCACGCGAACGCGGCGTAGCTGTGGTTGGCGATGAATTTGAGTAAGCCGCGCACGGCGACCATGGCGAAGATAAACGCGGTGACGAAGCCGAGGGCGAACACGGGCAGGTCGTTGGGTTGGAACAGGTCGCGGTATTTGTAGCCCGAGTACACGGCGGCGCCGACCATGGTCGGCATGGCGAGGAAAAATGAAAATTCGGTGGCGGCTTTGCGCGACAACCCGAAAAGCAGTCCGCCAATGATCGTCGAGCCTGAGCGCGAGGTGCCGGGAATCATCGCCAGGCATTGTACGAAACCGACCTTAAGTGCGTCAGACCAGCGCATGTCGTCGACGTGATCGACGCTGATTATATGATTGCGCTGCTCGGCCCACAGCATGACGATGCCGCCAACGACCAGCGCCACGGCGACGGTGATCGGGTTGAACAGGTATTCGTGGATTGTGTCGGCGAACAGTACGCCCAAGACCACCGCGGGCAGGAAGGCAATCAACAAGTTGAGGGTGAACCGTTGAGCGTTACGTTCAGTAGGCAAGCCTTTGATGATTTCGAAGATCTTCGGCCGAAACTCCCAGACGACGGCAAGAATGGCACCCAGTTGAATAATGATGTTGAACGCCATGGCGCGTTCGCCGCCGAATTCCAGTAAGTCGGCGACTATGATCTGATGGCCGGTGCTCGAGATTGGCAAGAACTCGGTCAGGCCTTCTACTGCACCTAATATCAACACCTGAAAAAGGGTCCAGAAATCCATTAATCCTCCGTCGGAGCGCTCTTGGTGAGCGGCCGGGTAAATAACACTCAGGGTTGAGTATCGGGAATGACATAAAAGCAAGATCAAAATATCGTCCGATCGCGGCCCGAGCCTAAGGCAGCTCCGACAGGGGAAATGCATTGATAGTGTAGGAGCTGCCGGAGGCTGCGATCTTTTGATCTTCAGGATAGGGCCAACAAAACACTACACTCAAGCCATGTTAGTAATCGTCTGCCGACGAACTACACGCAAAATATTTAGTCCTTATTACAGATAAAATTTTCTCCGCCGATAAAATGTGATCAATATCACACTATCCAGCGATGGCCATACAATGGCAAAAGGACATAAGTAAAGATATCGCAATAGACTCAAAATAGTGGCATCATTGCATATAGCCAGTATCTAGCCACTAGTTCAACGCCTCGAGAAAAGCAACTTAAAGCCTGAAAAGCTTAATTATTGTTAGAAAACTCGCGAGCCACGTCTAATTTCAGCGCAAATGTTACCAATTGTCAGTCACAGATGAGAACCGGTGCTTTAACATCCCGATGTCAGCACCTAATTCGAGTCCATGCATGATGCTCTCAGGGAACTTAGCGACTAGAAGCCCGCGCCCGACAAACGACGAACCTGGTGTTCTTACACTGGGTCGTACCCGTGGCGTGGCTGAACACTTTAAAGCGCTGGTCGCCCCGCATATTCGTACGGACATGGCGCTTGATGCCGATTCGTACGCTAGTTCATATCAGTTGAATCAACAATCTGCTTCGTATCGAGCCATCTTCCTTATTATCGATAGCCCGCAGGCACTGGAAGATAATCTTGCGCTGGTCGAAAACGTGCGCACCAGCAACTTGAACCCGATCATTTGTGCAGTTATCACCGGTCGCGGTGCTTTCAACAAAATCAAATATTATCTTGCTGGCGCTGACGCTTGTATCAAGCTCAATACTTTAACGGACGACAGCGCTGAATTGCTGGCCGAATTTTTCAACAGTGAAGAATGGCAGCGGGATACCAGGCTCACGCTTGATCCAACGCGTATCTGCTTGATCGACTCGAAGAAGAAACTCGACATCTCTTTTGCCGAGATGAAGATTCTTCAGGCGTTCGCGCAGACCGGCAATCACATTCTGAGCCACGATGAAATTGCCAGCATCATGGGCCTCAACAGCCATTTCTACGACCCTCGTGCGCTGGAAAAATCAATCAGTCGCTTGCGTGGAAAAATCAAGGACATGTATGGTACAAACGCTATTCAGAGCGTTCGCGGTTACGGCTATCGCCTGATGCGCGGCCTGATATCGACTGCCTGATCAAAGGCAGCCATCCCTTTGCATAGGTACGAAGGATCGTCTGATGCAGCCTATAGTTCCTGTTCCGCTTTATCCCGGTCGTCAATCAGGCTATTGAATGAGCGCGGCAACACGACCCATAACAATAAAACTCCATAACACAGCAGCAGATCGAGTGGAATTCATCGAGGGCCATCTTTGGGCCCGCACCCTGCCTATCGGTTACTTCCAAGGAAGTCATTGCTCGCCTGCCGATTTATCTTTTAGCCAATTTTGGTGCGTATTTAGGAGAGAGACATGGAAACCAGTACAACCCTCCCAAGGAAATATTTTGTTGTCGTGACTCCCAGCACTACGTCGCAACGCGAACTGGAGAGCATCTTGTCCAGTGAACGCTTTCATACGTTTGGTCAGGCTGAAGGTGTTGCTTCGCCCTCCTCCGCGCCAATGGTGATGGAGTTCACATATCCAGACTTTAATCGCAAGAATGTTGTGCGCAGCCTCGAACATGATACCCAGCGGATATTGGCGACTTTGGAATCTGAATGGCTCGCTGCTCAAAGCGCCAACCCTTTCCAGACTGTCCCAACGTTAAACCGTGACAACAGCGGGACACCGCCTGGCATCGAAAGCAATATGCCTGACAGCGAAACCTGGCATCTGGACAATGAACAAGGCGCCCTTGTCAAAGAGGGAATCGAGATCAGTCTTACCGGACTCGAAACCGCACTGGTGCGCAAAATGCTTAATCATGAGGAGCGTGTCGTCAGCCGGGATGATCTGATTCTCAGCATTGGCCGAGAGCCCGAACAATATCGTGGCCTGGAAATGTGCCTGAGTCGCTTGCAAGACAAGTTCAAGAATGCCAGCAACGGTGAGCGGCTGTTCCGCGCCGTGCGCAATCGTGGTTATTGCCTCATCCAGGAAGTTGTTGCGTAATATCCACCGACATCGCTGATAGACAAACAGATAAAAGTGCGACTACAACAATAACAAGAGCACTCTGTTTGGTTTCTTCTTCCCTCCCTGAATTATCTCCTGCACAAAAACCCTGCCTCCACCCTCCAACAGTAACAAATACAACGCGATCAGTTCACCCCTTCCTCTACGACCTTTTCTAACACTGTAATATTCAAATATTCAAAAGTTGGCACTGTGCCAGCTTGTTAGAACTCGTCAGACACCATTCCAGGCAATAACTTAGTCTATTGACTGACGACAGTTCGGCATATCGATGTTGTTACCTCAGGACACTCGTTACAACAAAAACAATAAGTCTGCATAACAACTCGGATTTCAACTGTTGAAACCTGAATGGACGTCTTTTGGGGATACCGTATGGATCTTTCTCTAAGTATCAATCGAAGCACAGGCCTCAAGGGACTGACCTTTTGGGGCCAATGGGCGCTGGCGCAGGGCTTCGTTGTAACGTTGCTGTTCATCCTCGCCGAGCAACACACCGGGACAGTCGCGTTCTACTACCGAATGTGCGCGACACTCGCGGTATTGGCCTCGGTGCCGGCGTATACATTCACCGGTGTTTATCGCAAGCGCGACAACTACCTGACCGGTTTGGGCCGGCTGTTCATGGGCTGGTCGATGACCATGGCCGCGCTGGCGTGCATCGCCTTCGTCTGCCAGGCCGACGAGCTGTTTTCGCGGCAGGTCATTCTGAGCTGGGCGGTGTATGGCTTCCTCGGTCAGGCGTTTCTGTACGCGCCGTTGCATGCGTTTTCCAAGTACTACCAGCGCTCGCGTAAAAGCGAGCACAAGACGCTGATTGTCGGTACCGGCGAACTGGCGCTTGGTCTGGCGAAAAAGCTCAGCCAGCTGGAAAATCTGCCGCTGGTAGGTTTGGTCAGTAATGGCGATGTGACGGCGTTGGGTTCGGACGCACCGCGGGTTGTTGGCGCTCAGGAAGAATTGCTGGAGCTGATCGAAGCGCATGACATCCGTCGTTTGTACATCACGCTGCCGCTGTGCGAAGCGGCGAAGATCGAAGCGATGTATGTCGATTTGCTCGGCGCCAACGTCGACGTGGTCTGGGTGCCGGACTTGAACAGCCTGACCCTGCTCAATCACTCGGTGAAAGTGGTGGACGGTCTGCCGGCGATTTACCTGAACGAGAGCCCGCTGACCAGTCGCCCTACCGCTGCGTTGAGCAAGAGTCTGGTTGAGAAAACGGTCGCGTTCCTGGCGATCATTGCCTTGAGTCCGATCCTGCTGATCATCGCCCTGGCGGTGAAGATCAACTCGCCGGGCCCGGTGTTCTTCAAGCAGGATCGCCACGGCTGGAATGGCAAGGTGATCAAGGTCTGGAAATTCCGCTCGATGCGTGTCCACGATGACCGTGAGGTGAAACAGGCCAGCCGCAACGATTCGCGCATTACTGCGGTCGGCCGCTTTATTCGCCGCACTTCGCTGGATGAATTGCCGCAACTGTTCAATGTCTTGCAAGGCCACATGGCACTCGTAGGGCCACGTCCGCACGCGGTTGCGCACAACCACTTCTACTCCGGAAAGATTCTCGCGTACATGGCCCGTCACCGGATTAAACCGGGGATCACCGGGCTCGCCCAGATCAGCGGATGCCGCGGCGAAACCGATACCCTCGACAAGATGCAGAAGCGTGTGGAGATTGACCTGCAATACATCAACAGTTGGTCCTTGTGGCTGGACCTGAAAATCCTGGTGAAGACGCCGTTCACACTGTTGTCGAAAGATATTTACTGAGCTTCAAAGCTGAACACCGCAAGGGGACGAAAGTCCCCTTTTTTGTGGCTGGGATTTGGGGTGCGATTCATAAATTAGTGGGAATCAGCCCCGCTGGCGATGGCGGTGGGTCAGGCAATGAAGATATCGGCTGATCTGACGCCATCGCTAGCAAGGCTAGCTCCCACAGGGGATTTGGGGCTGGCTCACGAAATGGGGGGATTGACACAAAACATTGTGGGAGCTGGCTTGCCAGCGATGGCGGTGGGTCGGGCAATATCAATGCTGAATGTGCCGGCCTCATCGCTGGCAAGCCAGCTCCCACAGGGATTCAAGGTTGGATCGGGATTTGTGGCTTGCCAAACATCCAATGTGGGAGCCAGCCCTGCTGGCGATGGCGGTGGGTCAGCAACAAAGGTGTCGGCTGACCGAAAGCAATCGCTAGCAGGGCTAGCTCCCACAAGGCATTCCGGATGACCGGGAGGCTTTAGGCTACTCCGTGATCTTCTCGAAGTTGCGATAGAACATGTCCCCTTCCCGGCTATCGGTCATCGAGTGCAACTGGAAGCTGCGGTTGAGTTTCGCGCCGCCGTCACGGGTCAGTGGGGCCCAGACCAGGTTGGCGCGGCGCATGGTCGACATGCTCATCATCTCGTCGAACGGAATGGACAGGTACAGGCCTTTGTCGAAGCTGCCTTCGCCATATTCCGCGCTGCTCGCCGTGGTGATCGTGGTCCAGGCACCGAAGCGCACGCCGTTGGAAAACTCGCGGGAGATATCCAGCGTCGCGCCCCAGTCGCCGGCCAGGTAGCGGCCGACACTGACCGCCGCCAGCGTATCGAACGGCAGATCGGTGTAACCGGTGATATGCCCGGTCACCACCGAATAATCTCGCAAGGCAAACCCCTGATCAAAATCACGCTGACGCACCCAATTGAGGTCCGCCCCGACCGACCAGCGCTCACCGGTCGGACGAAACAACACTTCAGCGCCGACGCCCGCAAACATCGATTCCAGATATCCCCCATACACCATGCCGTACAGGTCTTTATCCAACTGCTCGGCATGGCTGACCTGAAACAATGGCATGGTCGTATCAGCGGTGGTCAGGTATTGGCGCAAATCCGTGCGCACCCGGGGCAAGCCGCTCGGTGCGTCATAGGTGAACTTGTCGAAGTTGTTCACCAGATTGGTGCTGAGCAAACCGTTCCACCAGGTGTTGCGATTGAAACGATACTCAGCGTCCGCATCGGCGGTGAATTGATAGAGCAAACCGTCCGGGCCGCCGACGTTTTGCTTGAAGCCCAGCCCGACGCCGTAACTGAATGCCTGCGGCGCTTCGGTGTAGAGAGTTTTCTCATTGTGCGGCATCGCCGGATTGATCTCGGTGGTGCGGTGCAGCGACGCCAACGGTTCTTCGTTGTTGATTACCTCGCGAAAGGTCTCACGCGGCACGCTGGTCTCTTCCAGCGGCAAGTCATAACGCATGTTGACCACAGTGAACCAGTCGATGTCGTCGTTGGCGCTGTTATCAAGAATCCGGCTCGCCCTGCCGACGGCTTTGGACGAATGAAAGTAGCGCTGCTGCTCGCCATAAACGATCAGCTCGGAATCGCGCTGGGTGATGCGCTCGACTTTGTAGCCGGCATTCTGCTGCAAGCGCCGCGACACATCAGCCCAGTTGACCTGATCCATCGCCGTGGTTCGCGCCTTCGCCGGCAGCGGTTCGGGCGTCGGGTCGTAAGTCTTGGCGGGTGCCTTGCGGGTGGCGAAATTGGTGTGCAAAGTGATGCCGAACATCGCTGTATTGCCGCGCTCCCACGCGGCGCTGACGTCAACCGAATCCGCCACTTTGAACACCGCGCCGAAGTTGATCGGCGAGTCCTGCTTGATGATGTTGTCCTTCGGTTCGTGCTTGTAGTCGTTGCCTTCGAACTCGAGTTTCAGACTCAACCGATCCCACGGCGTTTGATAACTCACGCCGCCAAACAGCGACGGCTTGCCGCGGAAGTAAGAGCCCGAATTGACGTCACCGGTGCCTTCGAGGTCGGGCCGGGTATCGAAGCGATTGCTGACATAGCCCAACGGATTATTGAAATCGCCCCGATTGCCGAGATAGCCCCAGGCAATCCCGGCGCTGAAATCGAAATTATCGAAGCGCTTGTTGGCGACGAAAAACTCGCTGGAGAACAAACCGGTACCGCCAATATCTCGGAAGCCCAGCGCCACTTCCGGCGCCCAGTGGCTTTCCTGCCACAGGCGGACTTTGGCGTCGACCGCCTTGTCCTTATAGCTTTGACTGCCGCTCAGGGCCTCCGAGCCGTATGGCCGGTTGGTGATCGCGGTGTAGCGAAACGAGCCTTCGAGCCAGTCCAGCGGCTGCAACGAGACGCTGTAGCGACTGTAAGGTTCGGTGCGATTGGCGTTGACGCTCAACTCGCCGGCCGGGGCCATGCGCGCGGTTGGCGTCTGCAACAGACCGGTGCCACCGAAATCGTTCTGGGTGATGCGCGGCTCGGCATGCGCCAGACCGCAGGGGAATAACAAGACAGCTGCAAAACGTAACTTCAACGAACCACCTCGGCCAGCTGCGTGGCAATGAATTCGGCCAACTGCTGATTCAGTTCAGGTAGAGGCGGATCAAGATCATCATTTTTCAACGGCACCAGAATTCTGCTGCCGGCCACCGGAAAGTGCCCGCTCTCGCGGTTCCAGTGGGCAATGCCGACACGTTGCGAAGCGCCGTTGGGCTGAATCAGCCACAGGTAATCGGCTTCGGCATCGCTGAGAATCGAACAGCTTTGCAGGTATTCACGGGCTTCGCGCAACGGTTGATACGGCACGTGGCACGGCTCGGCGACAGCGCCGAGGATCTGCACTTCGTCGACCCGTTGCGGGTAGATCAGGCGATCGCCATCGTCGAGACGGATATTGCGCGCGAAGCCGACTTCCAGCGCAACCGGATCGAGATCGGCGATCTGCCGCCCGGTCACCGGCATCTGCCGCACCTGCTCGGCAACCCGCCGCGCCAACGCCGCGCGGCTCGGTCTGTCGAACAACAGCGCCATGCGTTGCAACACTTCAAGATCGAAGAGCACGCCGATCTTCAGTCGGGTTTGCTCCTCCAGCAGAGACTGACGCAGCAACGCCGCCGCCAGCCAGTAGCCCTCAGCGTTGGGCACGGCCACGCTGATCACGTCGAGCAAACGCCCGCCGGCTGGCAACTCGACCGGGCCGGGGTTGGCGACATCGCCCGACACCGTAACGGCCGCCTGACTGACTCCGGCGAGCAACAGCAGGCCGGCCGATAACATTTTCAGGCGCATCACGGCAGGTGCCTGTGATCGGGGGTCAGCTGCACAACCTTGACGCGCAACTGCGCCGTCAACTGCTGCTCGCTCTGCAAAATAAAACCGTCGCGCGGGTCGACCCAATAATGATTGGTCGCGCGCAGACCGATGGCCGGCGCGTCAATCTGCTCATCGACACGGAGCACGGTGTATTCCTTGTTGAGAATTTCCAGGGTCTGCGTGGCGCGGCGGGAAAAGCGACTGGTGACGCTCACCCCGACTTGCTGGCCCTTGTAGAGATCGATCCAGCGCCGCGTGGTGAAACCGTCCGCAACCTGGTGCAGGCCCGTTTTAAACGGCGAGTCATCGCTCAGGCGCGTGCCGTCGAGGTCGCCTTCCAGGCCCAGGCCGATACTGCGCACGGCGAGGCCATCGCGCAGCAGCAGCACTTGTTTGCCGGACGCGACCCAGAACTGCAGATCTTCGCGTTCACGCACCAGCGCCAGCACCCCGGAGCCGGACGGCGTGGTCAGTTTCAATTGCGGATAATTGACCCCGGCCACTTCGGCCGGCGTCACGTCCACTTCATCCGGGCCGACGACCGCTGCCTTGAGGTTGTTCAACGAAGCGCTCATCAATGGGTTGCAGCCGCACAGCAACGAGGCCGCGATCAGGCACAGGCCAACTTTCAGAATGTTCAAAGTCGGCGGCCTTATTTGCTGTTGTTACTGTATTCGCTCCAGTTCTTCGCAGCGGAAGCGCCCGTGCCGACCAGTGACGCCGATGGCACCAACTGACTGATCAAGCGGTTCCAGCGAGTCACGTTGGCCGGCCCGACGTATACAACGTCTTGCGGGCGAACTTCGAAGTGCGAGGCCAGCGCCATGGCGGTCGGCGATTCGGCTTGCAACTGGTAGATCTTCGCCGGCTCGACGTCGAGGTTTTCCACGCCGCGAATGACGTACACCGCGTTGCCGTTGGAGGTGGTCTGGCTCAGGCCGCCGACCGAACCGAGGACATCGGTGAGATTCATCGTCGCGGTCTTGAAACTCAGCGCACGGGGCTGGTTGACCTCGCCCATCACATAGATGCGCTTGTTGTCGTTGTACGGCAGATACAACTGATCGCCGCCCTTGAGGTAGACACTCTGCAACTCGGCATCCTGCTGATTGAGCGAGTCGAGATTGAGCGGATAAGTGCGACCGTTGCGCGTCAGCAGCAGCCCGGACAGATCCGCGTTGTTGGTGTCGATGCCGGCGGAGCCCAGCGCTTCGACCACACTCAACGGATTGGTGGAAATCGCTTGCGGGCCGGCCTTGGCCACTGCGCCAGTGACCACCACTTTCTGACTGGCGAAACGCAACACCGCGACATCCACCTGCGGCTCGGCGATGAACGCCGACAGCCGCTGTTCGATGTCCGAGCGCAGTTGCTGGATCGTCCGGCCGGCGGCCTGGACTTCCTTGATGAACGGGTAATAAAGCGTGCCGTCGGAGCGCACCAGTCGACCGTTGGCATCGATCTGTTGTTGCGCACCGGAGGGGGCCGTCAGCTCCGGGTGATCCCACACGGTGATGTACAGCACATCATTGTTGCCGATGCGGTACTCGGCCGGAGTCGCCAACAGCTCCGCCGGCAACGACTCACGCTTTTGCGTCGAGCGGTTCATGGCGATCAGCTTCGGCGTGATCGGAATCAGCTCGACGCGGCTGCTTTCACTAGCGCCCTGGCGGGTGATGTCGGTGGTGCTGAGGTATTGACCGGGGGAAAACATGCAACCTTGCAAAGCGAGACTTGCCAACATTAAAAGATAAACACTACGAGTCATAATGGCACTACGCTATTCAAGGGCGAATCCAAAAACAAAGTCACCCGACTTGCGTCGGGCGACCCTGTACTGCACTAACAGAACTTCCTGTTAGTTATGCGTGCCGGTTGTACCGGTGGTACCCGTCGTACCGGTGGTACCGCCGTTGGCACTGCCACCGCTGTTGGACGCCGCTACAGCACTGGCAACCATTGCAGTACTGGCTGCGGGCGCTTGAGAAGCCGCCACACTGCCACCTACATTGGTTACCGCTGTCAACGGCGCTTCAGCGGCGGCAGCCCAGTTGCTCAACATCGTCAACAGGGCAACTGCCATCACTTTTTTCATATCAACTCCTTTCTAACATTCGACCTGTTAAAAAACCGATCTGTGTTAGCGGTGGTAGCGTTCAAGTCCGCAAAAAGCGCGAACAAGTTCCGTCGTTCTTTCACAGTCTTACCCAACTGATGAAAGTCGAACGGCAGGTTTATATCTACGGACTTGCAAATGGCATTGCCAGTGTAATTTCCCGACGTAATCTAACAACCTGACTGAAAATAACATTTAGCTAAATGGCCATCATCGCAAGTAACCGTTGGGATGATTCGACTGCCAGCGCCAGGTGTCGGTGAGCATGTCCTGCAAGTTGCGTGTGGCTTTCCAGCCGAGTTCTTTCGCCGCTTTCGACGCATCGGCGAAACTTTCGGCAATATCACCGGCTCGACGCGGCATCATCCGGTACGGCACCGGACGCCCGCTGGCCTGTTCGAAGGCATGCAGCACTTGCAGAACGCTGTAGCCATCACCGGTGCCGAGGTTCCAGGTGTGAATGCCGCTGCGCTCGCTGATCGATTGCAAGGCCTTCAAATGCCCGTCCGCCAGATCGACGACGTGGATGTAATCGCGCACTCCGGTGCCATCGACCGTGGGGTAATCGTTGCCGAAAATCGACAGCTCGCGCAGGCTGCCGACCGCCACCTGACTGATGTAAGGCACCAGATTGTTGGGAATGCCGTTGGGGTCTTCGCCCATGTGCCCGCTGGCGTGGGCGCCGATCGGGTTGAAGTAGCGCAGCAGCGCGATGCTCCAGCGCGGCTCGGCCAGGCTCAGGTCACGCAGCACGTTTTCGACGATCAGCTTCGACTGGCCGTAGGGATTAGTCGGATTGCCTGTCGGAAAATCCTCGCGGATCGGCATTTCATCCGGTTCGCCGTACACCGTGGCCGAAGAGCTGAAGACCAGGCGGAACACGCCCGCCGCCGCCATCGCCTGACACAGCGTGACGCTGCCGCCGACATTGGTTTCGTAATAGTCCAGCGGCTTGCGCACGCTCTCGCCCACCGCCTTCAGCCCGGCAAAATGCAGCACGGCTTCGATGTGATGTTCGCGGAAAATCCGGTCCAGCAATGCGCGGTCGCAGA
This sequence comes from Pseudomonas fluorescens, assembly GCF_900636825.1. Classification (NCBI taxonomy): domain Bacteria; kingdom Pseudomonadati; phylum Pseudomonadota; class Gammaproteobacteria; order Pseudomonadales; family Pseudomonadaceae; genus Pseudomonas; species Pseudomonas fluorescens. The sequence continues at coordinate 3,997,665 of NZ_LR134318.1, forward strand.
CATCGCCGCGAATCATCCAGGCGCTCTTGCCGCAAATCGCTTCGACGGCGTGAAGTGCTGCATCGCTGCTGTTGCAAAGATTATCCAGAACGACAACTTCATAACCTGCTTCAAGCAATGCAAGTGTGGTATGCGAGCCGATATAGCCGGCGCCCCCGGTTACCAGAATCTTCATAGCGCGGTCCGTTATTGAATAAGTACCCGTTAGCGTGTCAAGCCTGGCTTAATGGATATGTGCGGCAATCCACACAACCGAGGCGACAACAAGCTAAAACAAATTTGGTTCAATCACTGGCAATAAATATTTTTGCCAGCCAAACTGTATTGCCGGGTACTTATTAGCACTCCCTGCGCACTCACCACTATCAACAGATACCGACTAAATATAACTAACGGAAACATCGCCGACATCTCATAACATTAGTGCCTTTTAATTGCGCAACTAATTGCCATTAACAAGCCGACTCAGGTATTAAAGTGATCCTTCAATAATCATTGAAACTTGCAGCCATTTTTATGGCCCGCAACCGTCGCTGTGTTCCATGACTGTCCAGGATATTTTTATGATTCGTAAATGCTTGTTCCCCGCTGCTGGCTACGGCACGCGTTTCCTGCCGGCGACCAAAGCCATGCCCAAAGAAATGCTGCCGATCGTCAACAAGCCGTTGATCGAATACGCCGTTGAAGAAGCGCGGGACGCCGGCCTGCAACACATGGCCATCGTCACCGGCCGGGGCAAGCGTGCGCTGGAAGACCATTTCGATATCAGCTACGAACTGGAACACCAGATTCGTGGTACCGAAAAAGAGAAATTCCTCGCCGGCACCCGCGAGCTGATCGATACCTGCACCTTTTCCTACACCCGCCAGGTGGAAATGAAGGGCCTGGGCCATGCGATTCTCAGCGGTCGCCCGTTGATCGGCGACGAGCCGTTCGCCGTGGTGCTGGCCGATGACCTGTGCCTGAACCTGGAAGGCGATGGCGTGCTGTCGCAGATGATCCAGCTCTACAAGAAATTCCGCTGCTCGATCGTCGCCATTCAGGAAGTGCCGGCCGATCAGACTCACAAGTACGGCGTGATTGCCGGCGAGCTGATTTCCGACGGCATCTACCGCGTCAACAACATGGTGGAAAAACCGGCGCCACAAGACGCGCCATCGAATCTGGCCATCATCGGTCGCTACATCCTGACACCGGACATTTTCGACCTGATCGCTGACACCCAACCCGGCAAGGGCGGCGAAATCCAGATCACGGATGCGCTGATGAAACAGGCGCAGAACGGTTGTGTGCTGGCTTATAAGTTCAAGGGGCTGCGCTTCGACTGCGGCGACGCCGAGGGTTACTTGCAGGCGACCAATTTCTGCTACGAAAACGTTTATCTCAAGGGCCGCTGAGACGGCTCCCACACCCGACGAGGCCACCATGAACATTGCACAACATGCCGTAGCGATTGAACGCGAGGTCGGTAGCCTCGGGGTGATGAGTTGGTTGTCGCGCCATCAGCCATTGTCCAGCGCCAATGAAACCTGGCTGGGTACGATCTTGCTGGTGGAACGCATCGGCGTATTTCCCGCGTCCGGGGATATTCGTCGGCCGATGCGTGACCCTTCTCCCCTGCTCGCTCACTTGAAACAGCGCTATGGCGAGCAGGCTCTGGAGATGGATGACCGTGACGGGCTGAAAGTGATCTTCAGCGACTGGCGCTTTCGCGTGCGCATCTGCTGCAACGACCCGGCGATCATCATCAATGTCGAGACCCGCTGCGATACGCGGTTGATGCCACAGAAGATTGCGGAATTGCTCGAGCAAGTCGACGCCTTCACGCACGACGTCTAATGCCTGACATATCCCCAATGCAGGAGCTGCCGAAGGCTGCGATCTTTTGATCCTGATCTAAAAAAAGATCAAAAGATCGCAGCCTTCGGCAGCTCCTACATTGGGGTTTTGTGGTTATTTCGGTAGGCCGTCGCAGCGGTCCCTGGCGCCGGTAATCCAGCCATAGAAGTAATCGGCAATCACTTTCCCGCCCGTGGCCGGAACCGGATGGATCTTGTCCGCGCCGATCATCGCCGCCGCGTAGCGTTTAACGTCGGGACCAAACGCACACTGGAGATTGGCGTACCCCAGGTGCTGCTCCCGCGCCCACGGCTCGAGCACCTGCGCATACGCCGACATCGGGTAGGCGCTGGTCCGCGTGGTGTCCTGTCGCATGATCAGGTTGATGCTCGCCGCCGGCTGAATCTCGCGCAGCATCGCCACCAGGCCCTGAACGTTTTGCAGATACTGCGCAGGTTTCACGCCGAAGCCCTGATCGTTGCCGCCGAGCATGATCAGATAGATGTCCGCGGGGATCTGCGACACCACGGCTTTCCATTGAATTTGCCACTGCGGATCGTCGTGATAAAAGTCTGCCGATGCCGCGCCGGAGGCCGCCAGTTTCGAGACGCGAACGCCGTGCTGTTCGTTGCTCATCCACAGCCCGAACAAAGTCGGGGAGCCGGTGACGACTTCCAGTTTCAGCGACCAGTCTTGCGCTGCCGACAGGCCGCTCAGCGGGACTGCCTGGACGCCCGCCCCTTCGAGCTTCAAGGGTTGCCATTCCTGCGCGGGGTTCCAGCGATAGCGGATCTCGCTGGGCTCGCCGTTGCCCGGATACAGTAATTTCGCCTGAGTCACCGTAGTGTCGATGGCCGCTGTCGGGCTGGCGTCCACCTGCAGCCATGCGCCGGGGCGCCCGGTTATCGTTCGACTGTCGGGGCTCGCTCGACCAAGGTCTGAAACCCTCCAGCCACCGCCGAAATACTTGTCACTGCTGCGGGTGTATTTGAAATGCGTTCCGCCCAGGGCCGCGCCATGGTTGAAACCGATGTAACCGGGCCCGGCAAAACCCACTTCCCCGGCCACGCGCTGCACCAGTTTGTTCAGATAGAAATCCTGCCCGGCGCTGTAGCTGTCGCCGATCACCGAGACCGACAGCACCTTACCGGCCTTGCCCTCACGCCACTGCGCAAAACGCTCGCGCGCATCGCCGATCTGAACCACCGACGCGGCAACCGGTTGCGCGTTATCTACTGGCACCATGCAAAATTTCCTTCAGTCTGAAATGGCCCCTTCGCGAGCAGGCTCGCTCCCACAAGTATTGCGCGATCCGCGACGATCGACTGTAGGAGCTGACGAGTGAAACGAGGCTGCGATCTTTTGATTTTGCTCTTCAAAAAAAAGATCAAAAGATCGCAGCGTGCCGCAGCTCCTACAGGGATTGCGCGACCCGCGACGATCCCCTGTAGGAGCTGACGAGTAAAACGAGGCTGCGATCTTTTGATTTTGCTCTTCAAAAAAAAGATCAAAAGATCGCAGCGTGCCGCAGCTCCTACAGGGATTGCGCGATCCGCGACGATCCGCTGTAGGAGCTGACGAGTGAAACGAGGCTGCGATCTTTTCCGCAGCTCCTACAGGGGGGATTGGGTTTGCACCACGGGGACGATGGGCGCCGAGCGCTTTTTCTTCGTTGCGCGCTCGCCGAGGAACAACACCGAGGTGAAATTGAACCGACTGAAAATCATCGCCAACACCACCGGCCCCAGCAGCCCACCACTCAAGCCACCCAATACCAGCAGACTTTCATCCTCCACACCCAACCGCCCCAGCACAAACCTCGACGCCGCCGCGAACAGCACATGGAACAGGAAGATCGCATACGAATACCCGCCCAACCACGTCAGCGCCTTCGACCGCATATCACTCGACAGCAAAGCGATGCAGGACACGCACCCCACGGTCAATCCGATCACGCTACGGCGGTCAACAATCAACTCACGATCAATCGCCGCCACATACAGCAGCGTCAACGAAATCAACACAAACACCAACGGCCCGATCACTCTGAAGCGCCGCTTCAACGCATCGACATTTTCCTGGCCAATCATTCCCGCGACAAAAAACGGCAGCAGATAAATCGCCCCGTTAATGCCGAACGCATCGAGCGGGAATGGCGGCAGCAAAAACAACAACGCGGCCAACGCAAACAGCCCATACAAGCGCGTCGCCGTGCGCAGCATGCCGCGCCATTCCAGCAAGCCGACGAACATGAAAATGATGAACACCGCTTGCAAGAACCAGAAGTGGTTGATCGGTACCCAAAACGACAACAGCGCCTCGATCACCCCGACATCCTTGTTCACCCCTGGCCCGACTGCTTGCAGCACCGAAAACGGTACGCCCACGCAAAACAGCGGCACGATCAAGCGGCGTACCTTGCCGCTGAAAAAAGCGGAAAAATCGTTGCCACGGATCTTGTAGATCGAATAGATGTAGCCGGAAATAAACGTGAACAGCGGCATGCGCACGTAGACCATCGAATCGGCAATCACCCGGAACGGCGAACCGATGTCGATCTTCAACCCGCCGCCCAACGGTCCGATAACGTGATAGAGCACCAGCAGCAGGCACGCCAGGCCACGCAGGGTTTCAATCTCCAGGGACTTGTTCTTGCTCGACATACAGCACCCGCCTCAATTCAGAATTCTGGATTCAACCTGTACCGGTTTGTTCGCCCGCAGCATCAATCCAAGCCCCACGAACAACACCGGCACCACCATCGAAAAGTGCCGGGCGAAGGAGCCGAAGTCCGGTTCGAACAGCCCTTGAACCAGCAAAAATGCCAACGGAATCGCGATCAATTCCTTGGGTTTGGTCTGGATCGGCGCGCCTTTGTAGTCGGTTGAGGTGATGACTTTGAACAGCAGCAGAGCGGTCATGATCATCAGCGCCACGAAAATCACCTGCCCAGGGCCGGACAGCAGAATCAGCTCCACCGGAAACGATAAGCGAAAGAAGATGATCATCGAGTCCAGCGCCTGCGAAACAAAATCACTGCCGGTGAGCCACGAGACGATCAACGACTTCGAGCCCTCCTCGCCCGCCGTGCGCAGTTCGTTGTTGCTGGCGCGAATCGACGACACCGGAAAACCCAATGCGACCTGGATCGCCATGGCCACCGCCAGGTAAAACAGAAACAGCATCAGGAAGAAGGTGAAGCGCGACACGTACTTCTTCATCACACAGACGCCGACCCATGACAGCGAAAACAGAATCCAGTAAGGCCGGATCAGCACGCCGTAGATCACTGCCGAAAGGAAAAACCCGCCGCGATATTTGCGCGTCAACGAGCTGAGCAAAATGCTCAACACCGCCACCGAAACGATGATTTCCTTGGTCAGGTTCTCAAGGAAAAACGAGCGGACGATGCCCCACAGGCACAGGGTGCCGAAGATCGCCAACGGCATGCGCCGGAACACCACGACCGGAATCGCCGTAAGGAAAAAATTGCAAAACATGCCGTAGGCCCAGGCATTGGTCAGGTTGATCCCGGTGGGCCGCAGCAGAAACGCCGAACATTCATAGGACGAACGATCCGGCGAGAACGGGTTCCAGAAATTGCAGTTATCGGCGCGGGCGTAGGACGACCACAAGGTCATCGCATCCGGACCTGGCGCGCGGGGCACCAGCAGCGGCATCGCCACCGAGAGAAACAGCCCGGTGAACAGAATCAGGAACGAGACATACGAATCGAGTCGCTTGCCGCGAAACTCGATGCACGGCAACTTCAGGCCCATGACAATCCAGCCTTTTTCGCCCGGGTCGCACGGGTCAGCACAGCAATCACGGCAAGCTGCACGATGATCGCAAACACATTGCCCCACGCTGCGCCGTAGATCGAATAATGCTTGATCAGGACGTAGCTGACCGGCACGGACAGCAACAGGCAGATCGCCGCACTGGCGAGCGAAACCCGACTGTTTTTCGAGGCGATCAAACCGCCCCAGACGATGTCGCCAATCGCGCGCAAGGCAAAGGAAAAGATCAGCACGCCGAGAATGGCATTGTCTGGACGCGGCACGCTGGCGGCGACGTAATCGAGCACGACGTTGAAAAACAGATAGATCGCCACCGCCACCACAGCCGACACCAGAAGCGAGCGCATCACCCACTTGTTGACGAACAATTGCTTGAGCGTAAACGCCTGCTGATCTGCCTGAAAACGCTTGGCCAGCACCGGAATGCCAACCACCGCCACCACCGCGTACGACAACGCCTGCAAGGTATTCGCCGCTGACCACGCGTAGACGTATTTGCCGAGGCTGGCGTACGGCTCCAGATCGATGATCAGAAAACGTTCGGCGTACTGACTCAATGCGATCAATCCAGTGCCGAGATAAAACGGCAGTCCTGCTTTCCACACGGTCGCCGTCGCCAGCGTTCCGCTCTCGCGGCCCTTGTGCACATTCACCACGATCAGATAACCGGCGACGATCACCAGCACATTGGCGCCGACCCACAGCCACAACACACTGGCGATACCCGCGACCCAACCAAGCATCATCCCGCCCACCGCCAACACCGCCCAGAGACCGGTCTTGATGAAAAACAGCAGCGCACCGGCCGTGGCTTTCTGAGCAGAAAACACGAACGAATTGATTTCGAAAGACAGGTGCTCGGTCAGCAACACCAGAGTCACACAGAGGATCAGCGCAGCCGTCGCCTCAACCTGCTGGAACAGCGAATAGATCAGCACCGTGACCACGGACAACAGCAACCCGACCGCCAGATACAACAGCAAAACCTTATCGACTACGCGCCGCGAACTGCCGCCGACGCTGATCAGCCGATTGATCTCGGAACTGAAACCGACGCTGTAAAACTTCGAGGCGATCAGCGATGCCGCGACCACCACGCCGTAAAAGCCCAGCGCCTCGTAACCGAGGAAATGGGTGATCGCCAACACCAGCAAAAACTTCGCGCCCAATGCTCCGCCGCGAAGCAGTAGCCGAAATATCATCGAACGACACCTTTGATGATGTCGTCCATGGCCACGGTTTTTGCCTCGATTTCGCGGCAAGTGTCGGTCAGGCGCTTGCCGAAATCCGTCAGCGCATTCGGTGCGTAAACCGTGTTGATGATGGTGTCGACATCGATGTCGCCGCCGTTGATCACCCAGTCCTCGACGCCCATGTCCTGATAGGCGCCGAAACCTTTGCGCTCGTAGCTGATGTGGTAAGCCGGCACGCCGGAAAGTAGTGACTCGATGGCGCCATGCAGGCGCACGGAAATCACCAGATCCGGTTGATATTTGGCAATCGTCGCCTTCAACGACAGCAGGTCTTCAGTGATGCCCAACTCGCGATAAAACGCGCCGTCATCGTTGCCGCGCACCGCGCTTTGCACCGCGCAGACCACCTTGCTTTTGTTCTTCAGCCGCTGCAGCAGCAACTTCAGATTCGCCACGTAGGCAACTTTCTTTTCCTTGCTCCACTCCGGCGGCTTGCGCAGCACCACGCACACCGTGGCCGGGGATGCAGCGCAGCGGGTGAATTTCGGCTGCTGCAGAATCTTGCTCGCCAACGACTGCACCGCCAGATCAGGAGCGCGATAAACGTTTTCGCAAGCGTCGAAAATCGCCGAGGAACGGTTGTCGCGCACGAACACCGCGTCGGCGCTGGCGTAATGCTCGACGATCTTGCTGCTCTCGCCGTGGAACGGGCCGATGCTTTGCGGCAGGTAAACCGACGGCACCTTGCTGAGAATCGCGGTTTCCAGTTGCTTGGCGTGGCCGAGTTTCAGTTTGATGTGTTCGAAGGCGCTCTTCGAACGCATATAGCCGCCACCGACGCCGACGATCAGATCGGTCTTCTTCAACAGATCCGCCAGCCCCGCGTAAGACTGATTGAGAAACACCGCTTGCTTGACCCGCCCCAGGCCCTTGGCCGCCATGACCGGCGCATCGAAACGCGGGTGCGGCAAGTAGCTGAAAGAGTCCGGATCGGAAGCCACCACACTGATCGCCGTGTCTTCGCCAAAGTTGCGCTGCACCAAAGCAATGGCCAGATCGACGAGCAAGCCGTCACCGGAGTTGGACGCACTGTAGCCATGCAAAATCGTTACGTTCATAAGCTTGAGTTCTACTTAATAAGTGGGAGCGCGATACAAGTCGTAAGTCTGGCGAATCATCAACGCGGCGCTGAAACGCTCGCGGACAATGCTGCGGCCTTCATTGCCGAGGTCGAGCAGGCGCGGCTTCTGGATTTTCTTCAGCACGTCGGCCAGCGCCTGATGATCACCGGACGGAAAGACGTACCCGGACACTTCATCGGTGACCAGCTCAGGCAGCGACGTGCAATTGCTGGCGATCACCGGCAGCCCCATGGCCATGCCTTCCAGCGGCACCATGGCAAAACCTTCCCAGCGACTCGGCACGATCAGCGCGTCGGATTGCTGATACAACGCCTGCACTTCGCTCGGTGTCACCCACGGCAGGTATTCGACGCCGTCCATTGGCGGACACTCGACGGCGTCCTCATTTACAGCACTGCCGACCACCGTCAGCTTCATGTCACTGCGCTGGACCTTGGCGTAGGCCCTGAGCAGCACGTCGAAGCCTTTCTGATAGTCGAGACGACCGACGAACAGCAGATGAATCGGTGCGGGGGTGTCAGCTTTCGGCGCGTCATCCCTGTGATGAATGCCGTTGTAGATCAGCTTCATGCGCTTGCGCTCGATACCAAAACGCGCGGCTTTATCCAGCTCGTACTGGCTCACGCAGATGATCACGTCGGTGACTTTCTGCAGCACGCGCTCGATCCACGCATAGACCTTCTGCTTGATCGGCGAGCTTTCCATCAGGAACGAAAACGCATGCGGGCAGTAGACGATTTTCGGTTTGCGCCACGGTCGCAACAGCACGCAGACGCAGCGGCCGATCACTCCGGAAAACGTGCTGTGCAGATGCACCACGTCAGGCTTTTCCTTGAGCATGATCTGCGTCAGGCGCCAGGCGAAACGCAGCAGCGATGGCACATTGCGTCCCGTACGGAAGAAAGTGCGCACCTGTTGCTCGCCGATGCCGTGCAGCTCTTTCGCCTGATCTTCGGGCACCAGATACACCAGCGCGTAATCCGCCACGTCGTCCTCGGGCGACGCCGAAATCGTACGGATCACCGTCGCCACGCCACCTTTGATCGTCTCTGCCACGTGCAGTATTTTTTTCACACATCACCCACTTCAAACAGGAAAAAACACTCGCTGACACTCAGGACTTGTCCGACGCGTATTCGTAGTTGTAATAGCCATAACCACCGTTGCCGTAGTAGCTGGCGGCGCGCTTCTCGACGCCGTTGAACACCGCGCCTTTCAACTCGATGCCATTCTGCGCGAAGCGGCGAATGGTCAGTTCGATCTCTTTGGCCGGGTTCACCCCGAACCGGGTAACGATCAGGCTGATGCCCGCTTCCCGGCCGACAATCGCCGCATCCGTCACCGCCAGCAGCGGCGGCGTATCGATGATCACCAGGTCATAGCGCTCGCTGAGTTCGGCGAGCAAGTCGCGGAAGTTGGCGTGCATCAACAGTTCGGAAGGATTGGGCGGCACCTGGCCACGGCTGATGAAGTGCAGGTTGTCGACTTCGACGGTGTTGATCGCCTGGTCGATGCTGCAACGCTTGACCAGCAGATCGGACAGACCATTGGTGATCGGTGTGTTGAGGGTTTTGTGCAGATGCCCCTTGCGCATGTCGGCATCAATCAGCACCACACGCTGGCCGCTCAGCGCCATGACAGCGGCGAGGTTGGACGAGACGAAGGTCTTGCCGACCTGCGGGCTCGGTCCGGAGATCATGATGCGGTTGTTGGTCGAATCGAGCCCGGCGAAATGCAGGGAAGTGCGCAGGCTGCGGATCGATTCGATCGACAAGTCCGTCGGGTTGCGCAGAGCCAGCAGGTACGCAGGTTTGTCCACGCCGTCGCGCGCGCGCCCCTTTTTGCTGTCCTCTTCCTGCTGCAACGCGCTGTAGGGAATCGAGGCGTACACCGGCAAACCCAATTGCTCGATGGCTTCCGGGCCTTCGAGCCCGCGACTCAGCGACTTGCGCAACAGCACCAGCGCCACGCCGACGAAGGCACCAAGGAACGTAGCGATAAGTACGATCAGCGGTTTTTTCGGTTTGACCGGACTGGTCAAATCGACATCCGCCGTGTCGATCAGGCGCACGTTGCCCACCGCACCGGCGCGAACAATGTCCAGTTCCTGGGATTTGTTCAGCAACTGTGTGTAGATCTGCGAAGCCACTTCAACGTCGCGGGTCAGGTTGAGCAATTCCTGCTGGGTCGCCGGCAAGTCCTGGACTTTGCCTTCGAGCGACTTCTGTTGCTGAGTCAACTCGCCAATCTGGCTCATCAAAGCGCGATAGGCCGGGTGCTGTTTGGTGAACTTGCGATCGAGCTCGGCCTGCTGCATTTTCAGCTCGGAAATCCGCGTCTCCAGCGCCACGGACTGACCGAGCACCGATTGCGTTTCCAAGGAAATATTCACGGTCTTGCCGTGGGTCTGATAGGCATTCAGCGCATCGCTGGCCTTGGCCAGATCGCGTTTGACCTGCGGCAACTGGCTTTGCAGAAACGCCAGGCTTTGCGCCGCTTCCGCCGAGGTGCGGCGCACGTTCTGTTCCACGTACAGCGCGGCGATCTTGTTGAGAATCTTCACCGCTTCAGCGGCGTCACTGCTGGCCAGTGCCAGGCGGATGATTCCCGACTCTTTGCCCTGCTCGGAAATATCCAGCGCATCCTGATAACTTTGAATGGTCACGATTCGTGGGTTGCGCACCACCTGAAAACGCGTGCCGGGGTTGGCCAGCAGTTGCGTGATTTGCCCTTCCACGCCGTCTTGCGCGAAGGCCTCGCCCACGACACCTTCCACGAGCAGGTTGTCGTTGTCGTCGAACAACTGGAAGTGCTGCTGCTCACCGGCAACCAGGCTGAGTTTCTTGCCGAGCAGGTCTTTCGGCAGATCGAGGCGCGCGAACTCCAGACGCTCACCGCCCCACGCGTAGCTGTTCAAGCCGAAACGCGGCGCAGCGACACTGGACTCGGTTTCGCCGCGATAACGGCGGGCGAGAAAACCACCAATCATGGGAAAGGTGTTGGGGGTGACATCGATGTCCAGGCGCAGGTCGTCGACGGTTTTGCCGATCACCGCGCGGGATTTGATGATGCCGATTTCGGTCACCGACGGCGATTGCCCACCGAGCATGCTGTTGAGGTCGGAGAAACCGAGCATGTCGTTCTTTTTCGGTTCGACCTGTACCAGCGCGTTCGCCAGATACACCGGTGTGGCCAGCACCGCATAGGCAACGCCGGTGACCATGAAGGCCCCGGTCAGCGCACCGATCAACCATTTCTGGTCGATCAGGCTGCCAAAGATGCCGAGCAGATCAATACTGTCTTGATCATTGTCGCGGGTGCCGATTACGGACGGTAACTGCATAAGTCTGTTCTTACCATTCACTGTTCTGAAGAATATTCGTCAATGCCCGAGACGCTGCGCCCATGAACTAACAGCATCTTCAATCAATGCATGAGCATGAATAAAAGCGGCCTTGCCTTGACGATACGGGTCTTGTATTTCGCGCTCGCTCTGCCACTTGCCGAGTAGAAACACTTTGCCTCTGGCGTGGGAGGCAATCTTCAGCACTTGTTTCACATGCTCTTTTTCCATGACCAGAATCAGGTCCGAGTCATTAACGATATCGGGCGTCAGTTGCCGGGCCTTGAATGTGTCGGCGCTGTGCCCGTGATCTTCGAGAACCTGCCGCGCCGAGGCCTCAACGCCTTCGCCGACCCGTGCCGCAAGCCCTGCGGAGGCGACCGTGATGGCCGACGAACCCAGCGCATTGCGCAACAACAATTCTGCCGTCGGACTGCGGCATATGTTGCCCACGCAGACAACGAGGATCTTTCTGAACAAGGTTTTACTTCCTGTGCAATATCAAACGGCCAACATCCCGAGAGCAATTTCATGAACCCTCAAGACTTTCTTCACTCAGAAATAGATTCACCCTGTTAATACCGAAGCATTAAGTACCACAGCGCTTAAAAGCCCCCCAACCACAATTAGCGGACTAAAAATAACTGTGATTTTCGGAACGGATTTTTCCGACAAAAAATAACATTCACGCACTAAGCGCCTTGCTGTCGTTCGAAAATTGAGCAACGAGATCATTCTTCGTAGTTGTCATTCTCTTCGGGAGAGCAGACATGAAAACATCCCATCTCAAACGAGTCGGCGCCTTGGCGCTATCAATGTCAGCAGCAATCACGCAGGCTGAGGCCAGTGAGCTGTTTCCCAATCTTTCGGCACGGAACATCGGCGTTCAGGTGAAGATTCAGAGCTTCACCGCCGCCGACGCCGCGCAGATCAAATCGGCAGGCTTTGGCTTTGTGCGCTTTGGTGTGTGGAGCGATAGCTTGACGGCCAAGACCTATCAGAAGCAGGTCAGCGATGCCTTTGCGGCGGCCAAGTCTGCAGGGCTGCCGGTGTTGTTGACGGTGCGCGCCATCAAGGCGTTGCCCGCGACATCCGCCAGCGAGCTGACCACGGCAGGGGAAAACTTCGCCAATGCGGTAACCGGGCTGGAGAAGTCCTACAGCACGCAACTGGTGGCGATCGAAATCTGGAACGAGCCGGATCTGGAAACCTACTGGCCAACGCGCAATTTCGACAGCACCTTCGTGCCGTTCATGGGCGGCATGTGCAAGTCGTTGCAGGGCCAGCCGCAAACCACGCCGCGGGTCGGCTTCGGTTTCGCCCGCCCGCCAACCGCCGGCTCAGCGTCGACCGTGGCGCTGAACAAGATCGTCAGCGAATACCCGAAATGCCTGAACGCCATTTCCTATCACCCGTATGGCATGACCGCCACGCAGATCAGCAACGCACAGACATTCATCCAGCAGAACTTTCATCTGCCGGGGGTCATCAGTGAATGGGGTGTTTCCGCACTTGCTTCCAATGGTGGCGCCGAAGGGCAAGCGAGCAAGATCAACGCGTTTATCGCCGATGTCAGAAAACTCAACATTCCGCTGGCGTCTATCTATGAATGGAGGAACAGTGAATCGGGCAGCAACGACCGCGAGAAGAACTTCGGCTTGCTGACCTCCGATGGTCAGCCAAAACCAGCACGAATCTCGGTCGAAACCCTGCTGAATGCCGAGTAAGCCATGCGCAACCGATCTGTACGCAGGTCGGTTGCTTTGAACCTGTGAGCGCTTTTGGCATCGTATTCATCGATAGCACGCCCCGCCTTTCAAACAATCGTTTTCAGGTTGTTGCCGCAGGGGCCATCGATACACGTACCCGCCCTTGAGTGGCTGTCAGCGCTCGGGTAATGTCATCAGACCCATAGGACAGAGCACGCCCATGACTTCCAAGCTGGAACAACTTAAACAATTCACCACCGTAGTTGCCGATACCGGCGATTTCGAAGCGATTGCCCGGGTCAAACCGGTCGACGCGACCACCAACCCTTCCCTGCTGCTCAAAGCGGCCGCTATCAGCGGTTATGCCGAGTTGCTTAACGCGTGCGTCAGCGATTGCAAAGGCGATGTCGGCCTGGCGAGCGACCGTTTCGGTGTTGCTGTGGGGCAGGAAATTCTCAAGGTGATTCCAGGCCGCATTTCCACTGAAGTGGACGCACGCCTGTCGTTCGACAAGGACGCCGTGCTGAAACGCGCGCACCGTCTGATCGAGCTGTACGACAAGGCCGGCGTTGGCCGTGACCGTGTACTGATCAAGATCGCCTCGACCTGGGAAGGCATCCGCGCCGCCGAAGTGCTGGAAAAGGAAGGCATCCAGACCAACCTGACCCTGCTGTTCTCCTTCGCTCAGGCCGCTGCCTGTGCCGATGCCGGCGTGTTCCTGATTTCACCATTCGTGGGTCGCATCTACGACTGGTACAAGAAAGCCAACGGCAACGACTACACCGGCGCGGATGATCCGGGCGTGCAGTCGGTGACGCGCATCTATAACTATTACAAAGCCAATGATTACAAGACCGTGGTCATGGGCGCGAGCTTCCGCAACCTCAACCAGATCGAACAGCTGGCCGGCTGCGATCGCCTGACCATCAGCCCGGATCTGATCGACAAACTCGCGGCCGACACCGGCAAACTCGAGCGCAAACTGGCGCCGGGCAACGCCGGTGAAGCCCGTCTGAGCCTCAACGAAGCGCAGTTCCGCTGGTTGTCCAACGAAGACGCGATGGCCACCGAAAAACTGGCCGAGGGCATTCGTCAGTTTGCTCGCGACCAGGAAAAGCTAGAGGCGCTGTTGCAGGCCAAGCTGTGATTTGAGTTAGCGAAATGCAAAAAGGGCGAACCTGTGAGGGTTCGCCCTTTTTTGTGTACGACTCGCTGGCAGCAAATCAGCTGTGGCGAGGGAGATTGCTCTCGCTCGGCTGCGCAGCGGTCGCAGACCCTACCGACCCGGTGGCTCAGGAAGACTCAATTCACCCGTTTGGGGCCGCTTCGCAGCCCAGCGGGAGCAAGCTCCCTCGCCACAAGGCCATCAATGTCTTTCGAGGGCATTGACCAGATCATGAAACGCTTCACGATTTGAATCGTTCAGGCCCATGAGGATCTTGTGCGCTTCGAGCACCTTGATCCGCACCACCTCTTCCGACTGATCCTGATCAGGCAGATCGTCCAGGCACTCCGGGCATGGCACCGGGTGGTTGACGATGTTGAACACCTGCTCGAAACCCATCGATTGCAAAAGACGGGTGATGTCGTCGTGGGTGGTGACGACAGTCGGCAACAGGCCGACCTTCTGCCGCGACAGGATCGACAGCTTGGCCAACAGGCCCAGTGTCGTGCTGTCGATGCTGCGGGTTTCGGTCAAATCGATCACGATCGCGTTGAAGTTCAGCGCGGTGAAGATTTTCTCAATAGTCGCATCCAACGCCGAACACAGGGTCAGGCGAACTTCACCGACGAACTTCAGGACGAAGGTGCCGTCCTGCTCGGCGAACTGGATTCTACCGGTACTCATTAAAGATTCCTGCTCAACACCAACAGGGCGATATCATCCGGCATCTCCCCTAGCGTGGCCAAACCAAACACTTGCCGCAGACCATCCAGGCTGCCGCCCGCTGACTTCACCCGTTCGGGCAAAGCCGCTTCTTTTTCTTTGAGCGTGGGTTCTGACAAAAGGTCCAGAATGCCATCAGACATCAGCGTCAGGCTGAACGTCGGCGGCAGCTCAAGCACGTGGTCTTCGTAGGTGGCTTCATTGAAAAGGCCCACGGGCAGACCACGCCCTTCCAGATAACGAACACTGTCAGGCGTGTACAACACTGGCAACGGCAGATGGCCGCCGATGCTATAGGTCAACAAACCGGTCTCCTCGTCGATGACTCCACCGACCATTGTGACGTGTTTACCCAGCTTACAACTGATCAGCCCCCGGTTGATATGACCAAGGACCTCCGAAGGCTTGAATTCCGGCAATGTGCCGTTGCGCTTGGACTCGAACAGCAAGCGCGTGGTCATGAACTTCAACAGCACCGTGACAAAGGCTGAAGAGGCACCATGACCGGAAACATCGGCCAGGTAAAACGCAACCCGGCGCTCGTCGACACGGAAATAATCGACAAAATCACCCGACAGGTACAACGACGGAATGATCTGGTGCGCAAACTTGAATGCGTCAATGCTCCACGGACTTTCCGGCAGCATGTTCATCTGCACCTGGCGACCGGCGTTCTGGTCTTCCTGGAGCAGGTTCAGACTGGCCTCAAGCTCGCGATTGGCCTTTTCCAGCTTCTCGCGATAGCGCTGGTTTTCCAGCAGCAGGCGCGCACGATCCAGGGCCCGACGCACCGAATGCTCGAGCACCGCCAGATCTTCGAGAGGCTTGATCAGGTAGTCTGCCGCGCCCAGACGCAGGGCCTCGACCGCGTCATTCATCACGCCGGCACCCGACACCACGATCACTGGCGTTTGCGGTGACCGCTCGGTGACCTGACGGATAAGCTCGAGACCACCCATCTGCGGCATGCGCAGATCGCAGATGACCAAGTCGGGCGTCTCTTGCTCGAATACCTGAAGACCCTGTTGGCCGTTACTGGCCTGCAGGACGCTGAAACCACTGTCTTCCAAATAGGCCGCGAGGCTCGCGCGCACTACTTCGTCATCATCGATTATCAGCAGCGTGGCACTGGTTTTTGGCATGTGGGCAAACGGCGCCAGAATTAGGTTGGCGTAGTTGGCGGGGCGACGGGCCCTGCGCTGACTACTGGATTCGCTTTCTAGCCTCTCTGCTGCACCGCTTTCGGATATTGGCCGTGAACGCGGTTGCACCAGAGGTGCCCTTCTAAGGCGCAGACGGTACTCCCATCCGCAGAGCGTTTCAAGCATGTGCCGATGGTCGCTTGACGACTTTGTTTGTCAAAGCACCGAGAGTTATAAGAACCACTTCAAGCGTAACCCGATGAAAGGTCGCAGAGCTGATCGGCGACGCTCTGGCGCGGACAAAAAAGGCGACCCGAGGGTCGCCTTTTCATGACCGGTCGAAATCAGAAATCGTCTTCGACCTGGCCGTCCTTCACTTTGAATTCGCGGTTCTGCAGGTAAGCATTGCGGATGAAGGTGTATTTGTCGCCGCTGATCAGCTTCTCGCTCGACAGCAGGGTGGCGCGGGTGTCGACGATGTTCAGGCCGAAGATCGAGTTACGCGTCGGCACGTGGTCGATGTAGCGGTAAGCGCCGGTGAAGCTGTCGACGTATTTCGACGGGGCGTCGCGCAGTGTGCTCGGGCCCATCAAAGGCAGCATCACGTATGGACCGCTGTCCACGCCCCAGTAGCCCAGCGTCTGGCCAAAGTCTTCATCGCTGCGGTTCAAACCCATGTGGGTGCCGACGTCGAAGAAGCCGAGCAGACCAAAGGTGGTGTTGAAGATCAGCCGTGCAGTGTCGACGCCAGCGGCAGCCGGCTTGGCTTGCAGCAGGTTATTGGCAAGGTTGGTGACATCGCCGACGTTGCGAAACATGTTGTGAATGCCGTCTTCAACAAACTGCGGAGTGACGAACTCATAACCCTGCGCCAGCGGTTTCAGGGCATAGGTATCGACGAAGTCGTTGAACTGGAAAATCGGCCGGTTGACGCTTTCCCAAGGGTCTTCTTCCGTTGCGGCCTGAGTGGCGAACGGCGCCAGCAACAGACTGGCACATACACTTAGCTGAGCGAGCGAAGGGCTCCAGCGCATAGAAAAACTCCTTGGATTTGGTACCGGCGCAGGCCTCTCGACCCGGGCATTAAGGCCGCTAGTATAAGCGTAAAGTACGATTTGGGCAGTCTGGCGCTGCAACGATCTACAGGAAGTTTCCTACGCCGGCATTCATGGACGTGTCATGCAAATGTCACCGGCACGCTCTAGCCTGAGCGTTATTTCAGGGACGTTGCCATGACACACGCCGAAACCTTGCCCGTCGCCGCGCCCAGCCTGACTGCCGTGCTGTTCGGCCTGAGCGGT
This sequence comes from Pseudomonas fluorescens, assembly GCF_900636825.1. Lineage (NCBI taxonomy): Bacteria > Pseudomonadati > Pseudomonadota > Gammaproteobacteria > Pseudomonadales > Pseudomonadaceae > Pseudomonas > Pseudomonas fluorescens. The sequence goes on from NZ_LR134318.1 coordinate 4,015,022, forward strand.
TGCCTGGTGGATTTCGGCGCGCGCGCCCACCATTGCCGCGACGTTGTGCCGAACAGCGCCGAGACCACGCCCGGCGCGCTCGACAGCCTGAAGAGCCTGCGGCGTCAGCAGATTCCTTGCGCCTGGCTCGACGAGCTGCCCCCTGCCCTCACGCAATCACTGACCGCTTCACTGCCGGACTGGATCAAGCCTGCGCAACATCCCGCAACAATCAATCCGTGGCCGGCACCGCATGCCTGCTGGCAAGCGCTGATGGATCTGGAAGTGGCCAGTCTCGACGGTTGTGTGCTGGTCAGCGGTGAACCGCGCCTGTTACAGGCAGGCCTGAATGCCGGCCTATGGACGATTGGTCTGGCGTCCTGCGGCTCGCTTTGCGGGCTCAGTCCAAGCGAATGGCAGGCGCTTGCGCAAACGGAGCGCGAACAGTTGCGTGGCAGGGCAACCGTGCAGTTGTTCGGGCTGGGCGTGCATTCGGTGATTGACCATCTTGGCGAACTCGACGCTTGTCTGGCCGACATCAATTTGCGCCGCCTCAAAGGCGAAAAGCCCTGACCGGCGTCATGCAGCTTTCCCAAGAGTGGATTAATCTAAAGGTCAGCCACAGACCTTTGGCGCGCGGCTGCGGTCAATGCCAGTGCCTATTGATAAAAGGAAACCACCATGCCCGCCCGACGAGAACTGCAGGATCAGCTCAACACCTTGCGTGATCAACTGGAGCAGAACCCGCCGCTGTCTGAGTCTGAACGCGAGAACCTGCACCAGTTGATGGCGCAGATCGAAGCAGAGATTCAATTGGAAAATCAGCTACAGGACAATAACCTGGTGGATGGGGTGAACCTTGCCGTGGAACGCTTTGAAGTCGAACACCCAACGATCGCCGGCACCCTGCGCAATATCATGAACACCTTGGGCAGCATGGGAATCTGAACCCTGCCGCACAAAAAAAGCCTTGCCATCACTGGCAGGGCTTTTTCATTTCCACTAATTGAAAGATCGCAGCCTTCGGCAGCTCCTACATGGGGTTAATTGTAGGAGCTGCCGAAGGCTGCGATCTTTTGATCTTACTGACGAACCAGACGATGGTTCGGCAGCTGTACGTTTTCGGTGCTGCGATACGGATTGATATCCAGCCCGCCACGGCGTACGTAACGGGCAAATACCGTCAACTTCTCCGGCTTCAGCAAGCGTTGCAGATCGAGAAAAATCCGCTCCACGCACTGCTCGTGGAAGTCCGAGTGCTGGCGGAAGCTGACGATGTATTCCAGCAGGCTGGCGTGATCCAGCGCCGCGCCGCGATATTCCACCACCACACTGCCCCAGTCCGGCTGGCTGGTCACCGGGCAATTGGATTTGAGCAGATGGCTGTGCACGCTCTCTTCAACAATGCGCGATTCGTCGCAGCGCAGCAGCTCCGGACGCGGCTGCTCGTAGTTGCTGACGCTGATATCCAGATCATCGATGCACACGCCCGGCAGCGCCACGACGCCTTCAGCCTCGACGTCCTTCAGACTGCGGACGCGCACGCCCACCGGTTTGCCAGCGGCGGCAGACAGGTCCTTGACCAGCGTCGCTTCCAGCGTGGCGACGTCGGCGTACGGCGTCTGGTTCAACGAGTTCAGATACAGCTTGAACGACTTGGATTCGATGATATTCGGCGAATCCGCCGGGATAGTGAATTCAGCGATCGCCACCACCGGTTTGCCCGATGGCAGCAGCCACGACAGCTCGAAGCAGTTCCAGAAATCCACGCCTTTGTACGGCAGGGTTTCGGCGGTCAGACCCAGCTCGGCCCATTTCGCGGTGCGCGGAATCGGGAACAGCAAGGACGGCGTGTAGGTGGCGATGTATTCGCTGGATTTGCCCAGCGGCGAATGTTCGGCTGCGGGATGCATGGCGGAAACCTGACTGAAGAATCAGCGGATTCTATCAGCCTTTGCCCGCACCTTTGAGTGCTTACTGACTGACAGTCAATTTGCCGACCATGCCCGCCTGGTAATGCCCGGGAATGTTGCAGGCGAATTCCAGATTCGTCGCCGTGTTGAACGTCCAGGTCAGCTCGGCCGACTTGCCCGGCTCGACCAGTACGCTGTTCGGGTCATCATGTTTCATACCATGGCCCATCGCTGCGTGATCCATGCCGGCCATACCGTGGGACATTTCTTTCATGCCTGTGGGCGTGAGCATGCCGCTTTGCTGCATCTGCAACATTTCCTGCTGGTGTTTGGCATGCATCGCGGCGTCACCGAGGTTGAATTCGTGCAGCAACTGGCCTTTATTCACCAGCACAAAGCGAACGGTCTCACCGGCCTTGATCTGGATTGTCTTCGGTTCGAACGCCATGTCGCTCATCACCACTTCGACGCTGCGCGTGGCCTGGGCGGCAGGCGCGGGCTGACCGAAGGCGAAGGTGTGCGCGGGCTCGGCCCAGACTGGCCAACTCATTACCGAAAGGCACGCGGCCAGCGCCAGGGATTTACGCAAAAACATGGTCGTACTCCAACAAGTTAAGATTGAGCCTGCACAAAACTCTAGCCGGCCTGCGCTGGCATCTAGCTGACCGGCAGATTACAACTTTGTCAGGTTGGCGTTTGTCGCCCGATCCCACGGTATAACGCCCTCGTTCCTATATTCAGCATCCACCCGAGTCGCCCATGAAACTGTTGATCGTCGAAGACCAAGCAAAAACCGGCCAATACCTGCGTCAGGGGCTGACTGAGGCCGGGTTCAATACAGAGCTGGTGGCTGACGGCAACAGCGGCCAGCAATTGGCGCTGAGTGGCGACTACGCGCTGCTGATTCTCGATGTAATGCTGCCGGGGCGCAGCGGCTGGCAAATTCTGCAAGCGGTGCGAAGCGCAGGGCTGGAGACTCCAGTGCTTTTTCTTACAGCCAGAGACGCGGTGGAGGACAGAGTTCACGGCCTTGAACTGGGTGCGGATGATTATCTGGTCAAGCCCTTCGCTTTCTCCGAACTGCTGGCGCGGGTGCGCAGCCTGTTGCGTCGTGGCAGCGCGGTGGCGCAGGAAACCAGCCTGCAACTGGCCGATCTGCGTCTGGATCTGATTCGCCGCCGGGTCGAACGCAGCGGCCAGCGCATCGACCTCACGGCCAAGGAATTCGCCTTGCTGGAAATGCTCCTGCGCCGCCAGGGCGAGGTGCTGCCGAAGTCGCTGATCGCTTCGCAAGTCTGGGATATGAATTTCGACAGCGACACCAATGTCATCGAAGTGGCGATCCGCCGTTTGCGCCTGAAGATCGACGACGAGTTCCCCAATAAACTGATCCACACCGTGCGCGGCATGGGCTACGTGCTTGAAGAGCGTGGCGCCTGATGTGCCGCTTGTCCCTGAGTTCGCGCCTGGCCTTGTTGTTTGCCGCATGCACCGCCGTGGTTTCACTGTTTGCCGGGGTGCTGTTCGATCGCGCCAGCGAGGCGCATTTCATCGAACTTGACCAGCAGCAACTGGATGGCAGATTGATGGGCCTGCGCCGCGTGTTGCAGGATGTTCAACCTGCTCAGCGCGAGGCGCGGCTGACGGATGAGCTGGGCCGTCAGGGCGACTTGTCTTTGCGCATCACTGGCAGTGACGGCCAGCGCGGGCACGACAGTTCGACGCAGATCCCCTTGGATTTACCGCAACAACCCGGCCTGTCTACGATCAGCAGCGGCGGTACCGACTATCGCGTGCTCAACGCGCCGCTCGACCCGAATCAACCCGATTCGGCACAACTGACCCTGCTGCTCGACATTACTCACCACCAGCATTTCCTCCAGCGCATGCAGCATTTGATCTGGCTCACCGTTGGGCTTTCGGCGCTGGCTACTGCCCTGCTCGGTGCGTGGGCGGCGCGCAGCGGCTTACGCCCGTTGCGGCGCATGAGCGCGGTGGCTCGTGGGATTTCCGCCCAGTCGCTCAATGCTCGCTTGCCTGAAGCACAAATGCCTGCGGAGCTTGAGGAATTGGCCCACAGCTTCAACGCCATGCTCGCCCGCCTCGACGACTCGTTTCAGCGGCTTTCGGCGTTTTCCGCTGACATCGCCCATGAGCTGCGCACACCGCTGTCGAATTTGCTCACCCACACCCAAGTCACCCTCACCCGCCCGCGCCCGATCGAGGATTACCGCGAGGCGCTGCACAGCAACCTCGAAGAACTGCAATGGATGGCGCAATTGGTCAACGATATGTTGTATCTCGCGAAGGCCGATCACGGATTGCTGATGCCCAAACGCGAACCGCTGAAACTGGCGGACGAGACCGACGTATTGCTGGAATTTTTTGCGCCGTTGGCAGAGGACGCCGGGGTCAGACTGAGCCGCGAAGGCAACGCACAAATCGAAGGTGATCGCGGGATGTTGCGCCGGGCGCTGTCGAATCTGCTGGATAACGCGCTGCGGTTCACGCCGGCCGAAGGTTACGTTCGCTTGAGCATTGTCGATCAGCCGCAGGCCGTACGCATGTGCGTCGAGAACAGTGGTGAAGGAATCTCAGCGCAGCTACTGCCACGCCTGTTCGATCGGTTCTATCGGGCCGACCCGGCGCGGCAGGAAGGTAGCAATGAACACGCGGGGTTGGGGTTGGCAATTACCCAGTCGATCATCCGCGCCCACGGCGGGCGGATTCATTGCGAATCGGAGGCGGGATGGACGCGGTTTGTGATTGTGTTGCCCAGAGAGGATTGAAGCCAGCAGGCCCGGCCTCATCGCTAGCAGTGCTAGCTCCCACACAGTTCATGCGCACGACACGATCCAATGTGGGAGCTGGCCCTGCTAGCGATTGCGGTCAATTGGATTACGAATATTTCAGTGCGTGAGCCGGTTCGATCTTCGCCGCCCGCCACGCCGGGTACACCGTCGCCAGGAAGCTCAGGATAAAGCCCGCCGAGCAGATCAACAGCACATCCCCACCCTGCAATTCCGACGGCAGATTGCTGACGAAATACACGTCGGAACTGAAAATGTGCTGGCCGCTGACTCGCTCAATCCAGCCCACGATCTGGCTGACATTCAGCGCCGCAATCACGCCCAGCACGCCGCCAATGACGGTACCGACAATACCGATGACCGTGCCCTGCACCATGAAGATCGCCATGATCTGCCGAGGTGTGGCGCCGATGGTGCGCAGAATCGCGATGTCCGCGCCTTTGTCGTTCACCACCATGATCAGGGTCGCGATGATGTTGAACGCCGCCACCGCGACGATCATCAGCAACAGCAGGCCGATCATGGTCTTTTCCATTTTCATTGCACTGAACAGACTGCCTTGCGTGTGAGTCCAGTCGTCAGCCTTGAATTCGGCACCAAGGCCGGTGGCGATGTCCGTGGAGACTTTCGGTGCGGCGTATAGATCCTTGACCGCCAGCCGCACGCTCTGCACCTGATTCGGTTGCCAGCGCTGCATGGTTGCCGCATCGGCAACATGGATCAGGCCCATCGAACCGTCGAGTTCGGCACCGACCTTGAACACGCCGACCACATTCAATCGCTGCATGCGCGGAGTGATGCCGCCCGGTGCGGTGCTGACTTCAGGCACGATCAGGGTGATCTTGTCGCCGACATTCAGGCGGAAACGGCGCGCGGTGATTTCACCGATCACCACGCCAAACTCCCCCGGTTTCAAGGCATCGAGACGTCCCTGCACGATATGCTGGGCCACGATCGACACCTTGCCTTCCTGCGCCGGATCGACGCCGCTGATCTGGATCGGCTGCATCGAACCTTTGTACGACAGCATGCCCTCCATTTCAGTGAACGGCACCGCGGCGGTCACTTCGGGATTTTTCATCGCTGCGGCAGCGACCGGCTGCCAGTCGTCAATCGGCTTGACGCCAACGATGGTCGCGTGCGGCACCATGCCGAGAATGCGCGAGCTCATCTCGCGTTGGAAGCCGTTCATCACCGACAGCACCACGATCATCGCCAGCACGCCAAGGGCGAGGCCGATCATCGAGGTCATCGAAATGAACGAAACAAAGCGATTGCGGCGCTTGGCGCGGGTATAGCGCGTGCCGATAAAGATCGATAACGGTCTGAACATTCGCTGGGGCACCGTATAAAAATAAAAGACCCGACGCCTTTGCAGACGTCGGGTTGCAGCCAATCAGATGGGGGTAAGGCAACCTTCCTGCAGATGCAGGACGCGGTCCATCTGGCGAGCCAGGTTCATGTCGTGAGTTACCACCAGGAACGCCGTGCGCATCGAGGTGCTGAGTTCGAGCATCAAATCCTGAATGCCTTGAGCAGTATGGGAGTCGAGGTTGCCGGTCGGCTCGTCGAGCATCACCAGGCCCGGTTTGTTCACCAGCGCACGGGCGATCGCCACGCGTTGACGCTCACCACCGGACAATTCGGCTGGTTTGTGTTCGAGACGATGGCCAAGGCCGACGCGCTCCAGCAAGGCCGTGGCACGCTGACGCGCTTCTGGAATCGGCGTCTTGCCGATCAGCAGCGGCATGCAGACGTTTTCCAGCGCGGTGAATTCCGGCAGCAAGTGATGGAACTGGTAGACGAAACCGAGGGAACGGTTACGCAGCAGACCACGCTTCTTTTCGCTCAGCGCCGACAGCTCTTCACCGTCGAGCCAGACACTGCCCTGGGTCGGCGTATCCAGCCCACCGAGCAGGTTGAGCAAGGTACTTTTGCCCGAACCCGAGGTGCCGACGATCGCCACACGCTCGCCCGGGTGCAACTCCAGTTGCAGGCCGGCCAGCACTTGTACCGATTCCGGGCCTTCCTCATAGGATTTGCCCAGGTTGCGGCAGCTCAGGATTGCTTGTTCACTCATGCCCGACTCACTCATAACGTAGCGCCTCCGCCGGCTGGGTGCGCGCGGCACGCCAGGCTGGATACAGGGTGGCGAGGAAACTCAGGACCAACGCAGCGGCGCAGACCATGACGACGTCCTGGCTCTGTACCTGCGACGGCAGATAATCAATGAAATACACGTCGGCATTGAGGAATTTGTGGCCGATCAGCCCTTCCAGTGCCGAGATCGCCGCGCTGACATTCAGCGCCGCAAAAATGCCGACGACCGCGCCAATCGCCGTGCCGACCACACCGATCACCGTGCCTTGCACCATGAACGTGCGCATGATCGTGCCCGGTGTAGCGCCCAATGTGCGCAGAATGGCGATGTCGCCCTTCTTGTCGTTCACCACCATCACCAGCGTGGAAATGATGTTGAACGCAGCAACGGCGACGATCAGCAACAACAGCAAACCGATCATGGCTTTTTCCATGCGGATCGCCTGATACAGATTGCCATGGGTGCGCGTCCAGTCGCGGGCGTAGTAATGGTCTTCGCCGAGTTGCTGGGCGATGTTCCATGCCACACGCGGCGCCTGGAACAGGTCGTCGAACTTCAAGCGGATACCCTGCACCTGATCGGTTTTCCAGCGATGCATCTTGGCCAGATCCTGCAGGTTGGTAACGCCCAGATAACCGTCGAGCTCGCCGGCACCGACGTGGAAAATCCCGACCACGGTGAAGCGCTTCATGCGCGGGAACATTCCTGCCGGGGTCACGCTGACCTCCGGTGCGACAAAAGTCACCTTGTCACCGATGCCCACACCCAGTTTGGTTGCAGCCTTGTCGCCGATGACGATGCCGAAGCTGCCCGGGGTCAGGTCGTCGAGTTTGCCCTGCTTCATGAAGTTATCGATGATCGAGACATTACGCTCGAGCGCCGGATCGATGGCGTTGAGCAACACCTTGGACACCTGGCCATTGTTGGTCAGCAGGCCCTGCATCTGGGTGAACGGCGCCACCGCCGAGACCTGCGGGTTCTGCTTGACCTTGGTGGCCAGGCTTTGCCAGTCGTTGATCGGCTCGCCCGATTCGATGGTCGCGTGGGGCACCATGCCCAGCACGCGGGTGCGCATCTCATGATCGAAGCCATTCATCACCGACAGCACGACGATCATCACGACCACGCCAAGGGCGAGCCCGATCATCGAAGTCAGGGAAATGAATGACACAAAATGATTGCGACGCTTTGCACGGGTATAACGCGTGCCGATAAATACGAAGAGAGGTCTGAACATGTCGGGGCTTGTTCGGAGGGAAAAGGAACGTCCTTGTGGCGGGGGTCGATAACCAGCTTTACACTCAGACCACCGCCGCTACCATGGGTTCGCCATGTCGACATTAGATGAAGAAGATCGCCGCGAATACTACCGTATCGAGGACACGATCGCACTGGAAATTCGGCCCCTCTCCGCTCCCGAAGCCGCAGGCCAGGAAGTGTTGCAGGATGCATCCCCACTCTTCAACCTGCTCAGTGAATTACACCTGAGCGAATTCGAGTCGCAGCATCTGTTGCGGCAGATCAGCGAGCGCGACCGCGCCATCGCTGCGTTCCTCAAATCCCAGAACAAACGCATCGACTTGCTCAGCCAAGTGGTCGCGCTGACCGTGCTCGGCCATATCGGCGAGCCGCAACCGGTGATCATCTCCGAAGGCGGCATCGAATTTCAGCACCCGACGCCGATCGCCACCGGCGCGCACCTGTCGGTGAAACTGGTGCTGATGCCGCAGGCGCTCGGGCTGCTGCTGCGCGCTCGGGTCACCCATTGCGATCCAAAGGGCTCAGGCTACGACGTCGGCACCGAGTTCGAATACCTGACCGACGCCCAGCGCCAGTTGCTCGCCCGCTACATCCTGCAGAAGCAGGCCCAGGAGCGGCGCCTCGCCCGCGAACAGAACGAATCTGGCATCTAACTTAAGGAAGCACCGTGACCCTCATTTATGGCCACCGCGGCGCCAAAGGCGAAGCACCGGAAAACACCCTGAGCAGTTTTCAGGAATGTCTCAAGCACGGCGTGCGCCGCTGCGAACTGGATCTGCACCTGTCCAAAGACGGCGAGCTGATGGTTATTCACGATCCGACTCTCAAGCGCACCACTGACCGGCGCGGCAAGGTCGTCGAGCACACCGCCGCCGAACTGATCACCTACGATGCGCGCAAGGGTGGCCCCGGCTGGATCAAGCCGTGCCCGATTCCAACGCTGGAAGAATTGTTTGAAAAGTGTGATTTCGAGCATTGGCAGCTTGAAGTCAAAAGCGCTTCCCGCACGCGCGCGGCGACCACCGTGCTGGCGATTCGGGAAATGGCCCAGCGGCACGGTTTGCTCGACAAGGTGACGATCACCTCGAGTTCACGAGAAGTGTTGAAGGCGGCGCTGGATCTGGTGCCGGATGTGTCGCGCGGACTGGTAGCCGAGTACGCCTGGCTCGATCCACTGAAGGTTGCGGCCAGCTATGGCTGCGAGATTCTTGCGTTGAACTGGACGCTGTGTACGCCGGAGCGTCTGCAAAAGGCGCAACGTCAGGGCCTGCATGTGTCGGTGTGGACCGTCAACGAGCCTGCGCTGATGCGCAGACTCGCCGACTTCGGCGTTGACAGCCTGATTACAGACTTTCCCGGTTTGGCCACTGCCACCCTTGAGAATTGCTGAAATCGGTCTCCCCGGCCGGCTCAGGCCACCGGCCGGAGCCCGTCAAAAAAGCCGGTTGAGGCCGTCGTAAGCTGCTACCCGATAAGCTTCGGCCATGGTCGGGTAGTTGAACGTCGTGTTGACGAAGTACTTCAGGGTATTCAGCTCGCCCGGCTGGCTCATGATCGCCTGACCGATGTGAACGATCTCCGACGCCTGATAACCGAAGCAGTGCACGCCGAGTACTTCCAGAGTTTCGCGGTGGAAGAGAATCTTCAGCATGCCTTGCGGCTCGCCAGCGATCTGCGCACGCGCCATGCTCTTGAAGAACGCCTTGCCGACTTCGTAGGGCACTTTGGCCTGAGTCAGTTCCTGCTCGTTCTTGCCGATCGAGCTGATTTCCGGAATCGTGTAGATGCCGGTCGGCACATCGTTGACGAAGCGCCAGCTGCCGTTATCCACGATGCTGCCGGCAGCCGAACGACCCTGGTCGTGGGCGGCACTGGCCAGGCTCGGCCAGCCGATCACGTCACCGGCACCGTAGATGTTCTCTACGCAGGTGCGGTAGTTCTGGTCGACTTCGATCTGGCCACGGCTGTTGACCTTGACCCCGATATTTTCCAGACCCAGCGTGTCGGTGTTGCCGGTACGGCCGTTGCACCATAGCAAGGCGTCGGCCTTGATCTTCTTGCCGGATTTGAGGTGCAGGATCACGCCGTTGTCCACGCCTTCGACGCGGTCGTATTCTTCGTTGTGACGCACGGTGATGTTGTTGTTGCTGAAGTGGTAACTCAACGCCTGGGAAATTTCCGAGTCGAGGAAGCTCAGCAACTGGCCACGGTTGTCGACCAACTCGACCAGCACACCCAGACCGCTGAAAATCGATGCGTATTCGCAACCGATCACGCCGGCGCCGTAAACGATCAGTTTACGCGGGGTATGGCCGAGGCTGAGGATGGTGTCGCTATCGTAGATACGCGGATGGTGAAAATCGATATCCGCCGGGCGATACGGGCGCGAGCCAGTGGCGATGATGATGTGCTTGGCCACCAGTTTCTCGACCACGCCGTTGCCGCAAACCACTTCGATGGTTTGTTCATCGGCGAAGCTGCCGGTGCCGAAGAATACGTCGACGCGGTTACGGGCGTAGTAGCCGGTACGCGAAGCGACTTGCTTGGAAATGACTTTCTCGGCACTTTTCAACACGTCCGGGAAGGAGAACCAGCGTGGCTCGCCGATCGCCCGGAACATCGGATTGGTGTTGAACTGCATGATCTGCCGCACCGAGTGACGCAGTGCCTTGGACGGGATGGTGCCGAGGTGGGTGCAGTTGCCGCCGACCTGGCGACGGCTGTCGACCATCGCGACCTTGCGCCCTGCTTTGGCGGCGTTCATTGCCGCGCCTTCTCCCGCCGGGCCGGAACCCAGTACCACCACGTCGTAGTTGTAGACAGCCATGCGTACTCCTCAGAACAGGCCGCGGTGCCAGCAGCACCTGCGGCTAAATCACGCCGAACGGCGGCGCGAAGGAACAATTGGGGGTCGTTGAAGAACCCGGACACAGTCTATAGAAGCGTCAACGCCGCGCACATTAACCCTTGGTCGCGTCGTAGGCTACTTTTGCCTGCACTACAACGCCAGCTTTCGTCTTGTCTTCAGTCAGTTTTTTCGCCAGCAAGCTGCTCGAACGCCTGACTGGTACGGCTGACGAAACCTGTATCGGCACGCAGGACAAAGAATGCAGCAATCTCATGTTTTTGGGCATAGTCCCGCGCCCTTTCCGGCCCGAGAATCAGCAACAGCGTCGATAGTCCATCGGCCATCAACGCTGAAGGATGAATCACCGTGACTGACGCCAAGTCGTGTAGGACCGGTGCACCACTGCGGGCGTCGAGCGTGTGGGAATAACGCCGTCCGTCCTGCAGAAAATAATTGCGGTAGTCGCCAGACGTCGATACACCGTAGCCGTCGACAGTGATGATGCGTTCGGCAATCTGCTGATCGTCGCGAGGCGCTTCCAAGGCGATACGCCAAGGTGAACCGTCAGGTTTTCTGCCCTTTGCCTTCAGCTCACCGGTGACCTCGGCGAGGTAATCGTGAATGCCCAAGGCATCGAGCCTGGCAGCGATGGCATCGACGGCATAACCCGCAGCGATGCTGTTGAAGTCGACCTTGACCGCGGCGTCCTTGCACAACTGCTGGCCATCAATGCGCAAATGCTGGTGGCCGACGCGCTGCATCACTTTGCTGAGCGCGTCACTGGCAGGGACTTTTTCTTCGCGACCTTGCGGTCCGAAGCCCCACAGATTCATCAGCGGCTCGACGGTAAGATCGTAGGAGCCTTCACTTTGCTCTGACAGTTGTTCGCCCACGCGCACCAGTTCAAGCACCGCTGCCGGCATTTTCCGACAGCTGTGCGCGGGCATGGCGTTGAAACCTTCGATGTCCGAATCATGGCGGTAGGTGGACATCTGCTGATCGATTTCGCCGAGGATGCCTTCGACTTGCTTACGCACCTGGTCGGCATCGGCAAGGTCGGCACGGCGCACGTATTTGATCGAATAGGTGCTGCCCATGGTCGGCCCGCTGACAGTTTCCATTGAATCGCCATCACCGCAGCCAGCCAGAATCGCAGCCACCACCACGGGCCCTACGTACCGTCCAGTGAACAATTCTTCATCTCCCCGTAAAACCCCGACGGCCATTATGGACTAAAGGGCCCGCTCGCCCCTGACGGATGCGACGCGCTGGTGAAATCCACAAAAGAGTATCTGAAAATGTCCACGACCACGGGCAGCGGCAAAGCGATCTTTCGCGTTGTCAGCGGCAACTTTCTCGAAATGTTCGATTTCATGGTCTACGGCTTTTACGCCACGGCGATTGCCAAGACCTTCTTCCCCACCGATAGCGCCTTCGCTTCGCTGATGCTGGCGCTGGCGACGTTTGGCGCAGGTTTTCTGATGCGCCCGCTCGGCGCTATTTTCCTCGGCGCCTATATTGACCGCCATGGACGCCGCAAAGGTCTGATCATCACGCTGGCGATGATGGCGGCCGGCACCGTGCTGATCGCCTGTGTGCCTGGCTACGCGACCCTCGGTGTTGCCGCGCCGTTGCTGGTTTTGTTCGGCCGCCTGCTGCAAGGTTTTTCCGCCGGGGTGGAACTTGGCGGTGTATCGGTTTATCTGGCGGAGATCTCCACGCCCGGACGCAAGGGCTTTTTTGTCAGTTGGCAATCCGCCAGCCAGCAAGCGGCGGTAGTTTTCGCCGGACTGCTGGGGGTCGCGCTCAACCACTGGCTGAGCCCGAAACAAATGGGCGAATGGGGCTGGCGAGTGCCGTTCCTGATCGGCTGCATGATCGTGCCAGTCATTTTCGTCATTCGTCGTTCGCTGGAAGAAACGCCGGAATTCCAGGCCCGCAAACATCGCCCTACCCTGCGGGAAATTGTCCGCTCGATCGGCCAGAACTTTGGCGTCGTCATCGCCGGCATGGCGCTGGTGGTAATGACTACGGTTTCCTTCTATCTGATCACCGCGTACACCCCGACCTTCGGTAAGGCTGAGCTGCACTTGTCGGACTTCGATGCGTTGCTGGTGACGGTGTGTATCGGCCTGTCGAATTTCTTCTGGCTGCCGGTAATGGGCGCGGTTTCCGACAAGATCGGACGCAAACCCCTACTGCTCGCGGCGACGATTCTGGCGATCCTGACCGCGTACCCGGCGCTGTCGTGGCTGGTGGCGAATCCGAGTTTCAACCATTTGCTGATCGTCGAACTGTGGCTGTCGTTCCTCTACGGTTCGTACAACGGCGCGATGGTGGTGGCGCTAACCGAAATCATGCCGGTCGAAGTGCGCACCACCGGCTTCTCGCTGGCCTATAGCCTGGCGACGGCGACGTTCGGCGGGTTTACCCCGGCGGCGTGTACCTACCTGATTCATGTGCTGGATAACAAGGCAGCGCCGGGCATATGGCTCAGTGGTGCGGCGGTGCTGGGGTTGATTGCGACACTGGTGTTGTTCCGTGGCAATCGACATGAGTTGCGTACGGCGCAAGCTTCGGTAGCCAGCGGCGCCTGACAAAATGCCATCGTTGGCAACGCTGTCTCACCGACATTAAAGAAAAGATCGCAGCCTTCGGCAGCTCCTACAGAAATCGAATACGATCCCTGTAGGAGCTGCCGCAGGCTGCGATCTTTTGATCTTCCCAAACAAAAACGCCCCGACAAAATGCCGGGGCGTTTTCATTCAAGCCTGAGGCTTAGCGCGGGAACGCTGGCGGATTTACATCAGCCATGTCTTCCATTACGCGAACCACCTGGCAGCTGTAACCGAACTCGTTGTCGTACCAGACGTACAGAACAACGCGGTTGTCTTGCACGATGGTCGCTTCAGCGTCGACCACACCAGCGTGGCGTGAGCCAACGAAGTCGGTGGAAACCACTTCCTGCGAATTGACGAAGTCGATTTGCTTGTGCAGATCGGAGTGCAGCGCCATGTAGCGCAGGTACTCGTTCATCTCTTCACGGGTGGCGGCTTTCTCAAGGTTCAGGTTGAGAATGGCCATCGACACGTTTGGCGTCGGAACACGAATCGCGTTACCGGTCAGCTTGCCGGCGAGCTCCGGCAGGGCCTTGGCAGCAGCGGTGGCAGCACCGGTCTCGGTGATGACCATGTTCAGCGCGGCGCTACGGCCACGGCGATCACCCTTGTGGAAGTTGTCGATCAGGTTCTGGTCGTTGGTGTACGAGTGAACGGTTTCGACGTGACCATTGATGATGCCGAACTTGTCGTTGACCGCCTTCAGCACCGGCACAATGGCGTTGGTGGTGCAGGAAGCCGCCGAGACGATCTTGTCATCAGCGGTGATTTCGCTGTGGTTGATACCGTGAACGATGTTCTTCAGCTTGCCCTTGCCAGGCGCGGTCAGAACAACGCGGTCGATACCCGGGCACGCCAGATGCTGACCCAGGCCATCGGCGTCACGCCATACACCGGTGTTGTCCACCAGCAGCGCGTCTTTGATGCCGTACTGGGTGTAATCCACCTCGGTCGGGTTCTTCGCGTAGATCACCTGGATCAGGTTACCGTTGGCGGTGATGGTGTTGTTTTCTTCGTCGATGGTAATGGTGCCGTTGAACGAACCGTGTACCGAATCGCGACGCAGCAGACTGGCGCGCTTGGTCAGGTCGTTTTCGGCGCCTTTGCGCACAACGATGGCGCGCAGACGCAGGCCGTCGCCACCACCGGTTTTCTCGATGAGGATGCGCGCCAGCAGACGACCGATACGGCCGAAGCCATACAGCACGACGTCGGTGCCTTTGCGTGCGGAAGCATTTTGCTGACCAACCACGTCAGCCATTTCTTCGCGAACAAACTGCTCGGCGCTGCGGCCATTGCCTTCGTTACGGAATTTGAACGCCAACTTGCCCAGATCTACCGAAGCCGCGCCGAGCTTGAGCTCGCTCATGGCTTTAAGCAGTGGGAATGTTTCGTGGACGGAGAGTTCGCTGTCGTCCGAAGAACGGTGGCGAGCAAAGCGGTGAGCTTTGAGAATCGCGATGACAGACTGGTTGATCAGGCTGCGGCCATAGATCGAACTCACCACGTTGTTGTTGCGGTAGAGCTGACCGATAAGCGGAATCATCGCTTCTGCGAGGGCTTCACGGTCGATCCATTCACCAAGACACTGGTCGGGCTTCTGAGTCACGGTAACCTTCCACATGTAGGGGCAGAAAAAAGGGGCTACATTATGCCGCCCATGGCCTCATTCAGCAATGCGCGCTTGTCGCGAAATCGGTAACAAAATCCTGTTCAAAAAAATTGCGCCTCGCGCCAGCCCAGTAAATACGCGGCCTCCAGCGCAGTCAATTTTTCGACGACTGTTAGACGATGTCTGTAACCCTCCGTAACACCACCCCGTTTCAGCACTACATAACCACAAAAAAACTACTCGTTTTTATGGTTACCACTACATTTCGTCCAAACCACGAAGATAGACGTAGTCTGCAACTGACAGGCGGCACCGGAGGCCGCTACAATTACGACTTTGTCGCAACGCCTGGAGCTCAACCTTCCGTGCCTGTTCTGCGTCTACCGAAACTCCCTGCCGAAGCAGGTAAACAGCATTGGGGCAATCTGCCCGGTGCGGCCCTCAGCCTGGCGATTGCCGAGGCTGCCAGCGCTGCCAAGCGCTTCACCCTGCTACTGACCGCCGACAGCCAGAGCGCTGAACGGCTGGAGCAGGAGCTGAGTTTCTTCGCCCCGGATTTGCCCGTTCTGCATTTTCCCGACTGGGAAACCCTGCCTTACGATCTGTTCTCGCCACACCAGGACATCATTTCCCAGCGCATCGCCAGCCTTTATCGACTGCCGGAGCTGGAACATGGCGTGCTGGTGGTGCCGATTACCACAGCGCTGCATCGTCTGGCGCCGACCCGGTTCCTGCTCGGCAGCAGCCTGGTGCTGGATGTCGGCCAGAAGCTCGACGTCGAACAGATGCGCGCGCGGCTCGAGGCCAGTGGCTATCGCTATGTCGACACCGTATATGAACACGGCGAATTCACCGTGCGCGGCGCCCTGATCGACCTGTTCCCGATGGGCAGCAAGCTGCCGTATCGCATCGACCTGTTCGATGACGAAATCGAAACCCTGCGCACTTTCGATCCGGAAAACCAGCGTTCCATCGATAAGGTCGACTCGGTCAAGCTGCTGCCGGCCCGTGAATTTCCGTTGCAGAAAGATGCGGTTACCCGTTTCAAGGCGCGGTTCCGCGAGCGCTTCGACGTCGACTTCCGTCGCTGCCCGATCTTTCAGGACCTGAGCAGCGGGATCACCCCGGCGGGCATCGAGTACTACCTGCCGCTGTTTTTTGACGAAACCTCGACGCTGTTCGATTACCTGCCACAAGACACTCAGGTGTTCTCACTGCCGGGTATCGAGCAGGCGGCGGAAAATTTCTGGAACGACGTGCGCAATCGTTATGAAGAACGTCGCGTCGATCCCTCGCGTCCTTTATTGCCACCTGCGGAATTGTTCCTGCCGGTAGAAGACTGCTTCGCGCGCCTGAAGAACTGGCCGCGCGTGGTCGCCAGTCAGCAAGATGTCGAGAGCGGCGCTGGCCGTGAGCGTTTCCCGGCGCAGGCACTGCCGGATCTCGCCATCGAAGCGAAAGCCACGCAACCGCTGGCGGCACTGGCCGGTTTCCTCGAAGAATTCCCTGGTCGCGTGCTGTTCACCGCCGAATCCGCGGGCCGTCGCGAAGTGCTGCTTGAGCTGCTTGAGCGCCTGAAGCTGCGACCGAAAACCGTCGATAGCTGGCCAGACTTCGTCGCGAGCAAGGACCGTCTGGCGATCACCATTGCGCCTCTCGACGAAGGCCTGATGCTTGATGAACCGGCGCTGGCCCTGGTCGCGGAAAGTCCGCTGTTTGGTCAGCGCGTCATGCAACGCCGGCGGCGCGAGAAACGTAGCGACGTCAGCAGTGACGCCGTCATCAAGAATCTCACCGAATTGCGCGAAGGCGCGCCGGTGGTGCACATCGATCACGGTGTCGGGCGTTATCTGGGCCTGACGATCCTGGAAATCGACAATCAGGCCGCGGAATTCCTGACTCTGGAATACGCCGAGAACGCCAAGCTTTATGTGCCGGTGGCCAACCTGCATTTGATCGCGCGTTACACCGGCAGCGACGATTCGCTGGCGCCGCTGCACCGCCTCGGCTCCGAGACCTGGCAGAAAGCCAAGCGCAAGGCTGCCGAACAAGTGCGCGATGTTGCCGCCGAACTGCTCGACATCTACGCTCGCCGCGCCGCTCGCGAAGGTTACGCCTTCGCCGATCCGAAAGCCGATTACGCAACGTTCAGCGCCGGTTTCCCGTTCGAAGAAACCCCGGACCAGCAATCGACCATCGAAGCCGTGCGCGAAGACATGCTCGCGCCGAAACCGATGGATCGCCTGGTCTGCGGCGACGTCGGTTTCGGCAAGACCGAAGTGGCCATGCGCGCGGCGTTCATCGCCGTGCACGGCGGTCGCCAGGTGGCGATTCTGGTGCCGACTACCCTCCTCGCCCAGCAGCACTACAACAGTTTCCGCGACCGCTTCGCCGACTGGCCGGTGACAGTCGAAGTGATGAGCCGGTTCAAGTCCGCCAAGGAAGTCAACGCGGCGATCGCCGATCTGGCCGAGGGCAAGATCGACATCGTCATCGGCACCCACAAGCTGCTGTCCGATGACGTGAAAATCAAAAACCTCGGCCTGGTGATCATCGACGAAGAACATCGCTTTGGTGTGCGTCAGAAAGAACAGCTCAAGGCCCTGCGCAGCGAAGTCGACATTCTGACCCTCACCGCCACACCGATTCCGCGCACGCTGAACATGGCGGTATCGGGCATGCGCGACCTGTCGATCATCGCCACGCCGCCGGCGCGACGCCTGTCGGTGCGCACCTTTGTCATGGAGCAGAACAAAAGCACGGTCAAAGAGGCCCTGCTGCGTGAACTGCTGCGTGGCGGCCAGGTTTACTACTTGCACAACGATGTGAAAACCATCGAGAAATGCGCCGCCGATCTCGCCGAACTGGTGCCGGAAGCGCGCATCGGTATCGGCCACGGACAGATGCGCGAGCGCGAACTCGAGCAGGTGATGAGCGACTTTTATCACAAGCGTTTCAACGTGCTGATCGCCTCGACCATCATCGAAACCGGCATCGATGTGCCAAGCGCCAACACCATCATCATCGAGCGCGCCGACAAGTTCGGTCTGGCGCAGCTGCACCAGTTGCGTGGCCGCGTCGGTCGCAGTCACCACCAGGCTTACGCCTATCTGCTGACGCCGCCGCGCCAGCAAATCACTTCGGATGCAGAAAAGCGTCTGGAAGCGATCGCCAATACCCAGGATCTCGGTGCCGGTTTCGTGCTGGCGACCAACGATCTGGAAATCCGTGGCGCCGGCGAACTGCTTGGCGATGGCCAGAGCGGGCAGATTCAGGCCGTGGGCTTCACCCTCTATATGGAGATGCTCGAACGCGCGGTGAAATCGATCCGCAAGGGCGAACAGCCGAACCTCGATCAACCGCTGGGCGGTGGCCCCGAAGTCAATCTGCGAGTGCCGGCGTTGATTCCGGAAGATTATTTGCCGGATGTGCACGCGCGGCTGATTCTGTACAAACGCATTGCGTCGGCTACCGATGAGGAAGGCTTGAAGGATCTGCAGGTCGAGATGATCGATCGTTTCGGCCTGTTGCCGGAGCCGGCCAAGAATCTGGTCCGCATCACCGCGCTGAAATTGCAGGCGGAAAAACTCGGCATCAAGAAAGTCGATGGCGGGCCGCAAGGCGGGCGTATCGAGTTCGAGGCGCAAACACCGGTCGACCCGATGACCTTGATCAAGCTGATCCAGACGCAGCCCAAACGCTACAAGTTCGAAGGCGCGACGATGTTCAAGTTCCAAGTGCCAATGGAGCGCCCGGAAGAGCGCTTCAATACTGTGGAGGCGCTGTTCGAGCGCCTCATTCCAAAAACTGCTTGAAGGACGCCCAATGCGCCTGTTTCGCTCTCTGACTTTGCTGCTGACCTCGCTTTTGATCACAGTGTCGGCACCGCTGGCATTTGCCGACGACACCTATCAGGTCGAAATGATATTGGTCCGCCAGAACGCCGTGCCGGCCATCGTCAGCCGTGCCGCACCGGAAGACTGGGCTGCCGGCGCTCAGCGTCTGGGCGACGACAGCAAGCGCACACCTGCGCTTAATGACGTTGTCAGCAAGCTCACTGCCAGCGGCGATTACACCGTGCTCATGCACAAAGCCTGGCAGCAGACCCTGGGTGAAGCGCCGGTGAAAGTCGCCGTCAGCGATGGTCAGGAACAGTACGGCCAATACCCGATAGAAGGCACGCTGGAAATGAAACTCGGGCGTTTCACCGACGTGACCGCCGATTTCTGGGTCAATCAGATTGATGCCAATGGACTCGTTACCGCCAGTGAGCGACTGCGTCAGGACAGCCACACCAAGAACGGCCAACTCAACTATCTGGACAACGGCCACCTGGCCTTGCTGATCAAAATCACGTCTCTGACCGCGCCTGCACCACGGGAAGCGCCTGAAGCCATTCCGGACTGATCGAAGTCCTTATGAACCCGCCGCTGAGCAAACCGCTGGCACCTTCCTGGGTCAGCCGATTCAAGGAACAGAGCCTGGAGCGTGGCCGTCGCTACGCTTTGGAGAATCGGGTTCGCATCGCGCAGGTCGGCGATGCGACCATCACCGCCAGTTGCGAGGGCTCTGGCGGCAATGTTTATCGTCAGACCGTTCACCTGCGCGAGTCAGCCAAAGGCACATTGTTGCTGGTCGACGCGACCTGCACCTGCCCGGTGCGCAGCAACTGCAAACATTGCGCGGCGGTTTTGCTGAAGATCCAGGAAACCCTCGACTACCCCGCTGCATCAAAAGACGCCGAGCTGTTGGAAAAACTCCAGGCCGTGCTGGAAAACCGTGGCCCGAAGGCACCTCCGCAAGTATTGGTCGACAACGTGCAACCGGTGCCGCGCCTGTGGCTGGCCAGTGTCGAGTTCAGCGCTTTCGAACCGCGCAACGGCAAGATGCAGCGCTACATTCAGCATCGCGCGGCGTTGTCGTTCAGTTATCTGGATGAATACGTCAGCGGGCAAAAGAACAGCGATATTCTGATCCGCCAGGAAACCCAGACGCTGCGGATAAAACGTCACCCGGAAGTCGAACAGTCCTACCGCGAACAGTTACGAATCCTCGGCTTTCGCATCGCCACGCGCCAGAGCAAAGCCCTGCCGGAAAGCGCGGGCGAGCTATACGAGATGGTCAACGACAGTGCCTGGCTGACATTCACGCTCAACGATCTGCCAAAGCTGCGAACCCAGGGTTGGGAATTGCAGATCGACGAGGAATTCGGCTTTGATCTGACCGCTGTGGACGACTGGTACGCCACCGTGGAACAAGCGCCGGAACGTGACTGGTTTGATCTGGAACTTGGGATCATCGTCAATGGCGAGCGCCTGAGCCTGCTGCCCATTCTGCTCAACCTGATGCGCTCGCACGCCGAGATCCTCAATCCGGAACGCCTTGCCCGGCGCCGCGATGACGAGCTGATTCTGGTCAACATCCCCCAACGCAACAGCGAGCACGGGCCGCTGCAAGTCGCACTGCCGCTGGGCCGTTTGAAGCCTGTGCTGATGACGCTGGGTGAGTTCTATTTGCAGGAGCCGGGCGAAACCACATTACGCCTGAGCAAGGCCGATGCCACGCGCCTCAATTCGCTGGAGGATCTGCCGCTGCTGTGGGAGGGCGGCGAACAGATCCGCACGTTCGCTCAACGCCTGCGCGACATTCGTGATTTCAGTGCCGACGCACCGGAGGGTCTGAACGCGACGCTGCGCCCCTATCAGCTCGAAGGTTTGAGCTGGATGCAATCGCTCAGGCAATTGGAAGTTGGCGGGATCCTCGCGGATGACATGGGACTGGGCAAAACCCTACAGACACTGGCGCATATTCTTACTGAGAAAAACGCCGGTCGCCTCGATCGCCCGTGCATGGTGGTGATGCCGACCAGCCTGATTCCCAACTGGCTCGATGAGGCGGCGCACTTCACGCCGCAACTGAAAGTCGTGGCGTTGTACGGCGCCAGTCGCAAAAAGCATTTCGACAAACTGGCGGATTTCGACCTGATCCTCACCACCTATGCCCTGCTGCCCAAGGACGTCGAACGTCTGGCGCAACAGCCGCTGCACGTGCTGGTGCTGGACGAGGCGCAGTACATCAAGAACCCCAACAGCAAAGCCGCACAAGCGGCGCGGGAGTTGAACGCGCGTCAGCGCCTGTGCCTGAGTGGTACGCCGCTGGAAAACCACTTGGGCGAACTGTGGTCGCTGTTCCACTTCCTGTTGCCGGGCTGGCTCGGCGACGTGAAAAGCTTTAACGCCGATTACCGCGTACCGATCGAAAAGCGCGGCAGTGAAGTCAGGCTTCAGCACCTCAATGGCCGGATCAAGCCGTTTCTGCTGCGTCGTACGAAAGAACAGGTGGCCACCGAGCTACCGCCGAAAACCGAGATCATCCACTGGGTCGATCTCAACGAAGCGCAGCGCGATGTGTACGAAACCATGCGCTTGGCGATGGACAAAAAAGTCCGCGACGAAATCACCCGCAAGGGCGTGGCGCGCAGCCAGATCATCATTCTTGAAGCGCTGCTCAAGCTGCGTCAGGTCTGCTGTGACTTGCGTCTGGTCAGTGACGCCACCCTGCCCGCTCGCGGCAGCACCTCGGGCAAGCTCGACAGTTTGATGGAAATGCTTGAGGAATTATTCGAGGAAGGCCGACGGATTCTGTTGTTTTCGCAGTTCACCTCGATGCTGTCCTTGATCGAAGAGGAGCTGAAAAAACGCAAGATCACTTATGCCTTGCTAACCGGTCAAACCCGCGATCGACGGACGCCAGTGAAGGAATTTCAGAGCGGCAAGCGTCAGATTTTTCTGATCAGCCTGAAGGCCGGTGGCGTTGGTTTGAACCTGACGGAAGCGGATACGGTGATTCACTATGATCCGTGGTGGAACCCGGCGACCGAAAATCAGGCGACGGACCGCGCGTACCGGATCGGCCAGGAAAAACCGGTGTTCGTTTACAAGATGATCGCGCGGGGCACGGTGGAAGAGAAGATTCAGCATCTGCAGAAAGAAAAGTCTGACCTCGCGGCCGGCGTGCTGGATGGGCGCAAGGCTGGAGACTGGAAGTTGCAGAGTGATGATATCGAAGCGCTGTTTGCGCCGCTGCCGGACAAGATCGATAAGCGTTGAGATTTGCGTCGCCAGAAAGAAAGCTATCGCTAGCAGGGCTAGCTCCCACAGGGTTTTGTGAGCGTCACAAATCCAGTGTGGGAGCTAGCCCTGCTAGCGAATGGAGTCACCGCAGTTCAACGGTTAGAACCGAAGCTCGGTCAGTAAACAGCAGAGCAGCACGATGCTCCAACACGTATCGCGCGATGAAAATGCTCATTAGCAGTTTTTTTAACTGGCCAGCACCCGCGCCAGTGTCGATTTCACCTTTCCCATGCCATCGTGCAAAGCCTGCTCGATTTCGGCCATGGTGATGACTTCAGTCGTCTTGCCGGCTGCCGGATTCACCACCAGTGCGAGGCATGCGTAATCCAGATCCAGTTCGCGAGCGAGCGCGGCTTCCGGCATGCCGGTCATGCCGACGATGTCGCAGCCATCACGTTCCAGCCGCACGATCTCGGCGACCGTCTCCAGACGCGGCCCCTGAGTACAGGCGTACACGCCTTGATCGCTGAATTCGCAACCTTCAGCGGCTACCGCGGCAATCAATTGCTGACGCAACGGTTCGCTGTAGGGAAAACTGAAATCAATGTGCGTGACGTGTTCCAGGTCATCGGCGAAGTAGGTGTGTTCGCGGCCGCTGGTGTAATCGACGATCTGGTGCGGCACGCAAAAATGCCCGGTACCCATGGCCCGATGAATGCCGCCCACCGCATTGACGGCGATGATCGCTTCGGCGCCGGCCTGTTTCAGCGCCCAGAGGTTGGCGCGGTAGTTGACCTTGTGCGGCGGGAAACGATGCGGGTGACCATGACGAGCGAGGAACAGCACTTCCTTGCCCGCGTATTCGCCAATCTGCACCTCGGCCGATGGCGCGCCATAGGGCGTGTCTACTGCCAACGACTGCCGAATGATCAGGCCTTCAAGTTGAGTCAGGCCGGTGCCACCGATGATTGCGTAAACCGTCATAGCAAAAATCCTTAATCAATCAGTTGAGCGTCTTTCAGCGCGCCGATGGCAGTGAGCCAACGTGGATCCTGACGGTAATCGGTGCTGGCGCAGGCCTGGCCGCGCATCTTCGCAATGCGTGGGGAAGGTTTGACCTTCATGCGCTGGGCCGCGCTCAGGGCCAGCTCTGCCGCTGCGCGATCGTTGCACACCAGCCCCATGTCACAACCGGCGCTCAGCGCGGCTTCAATGCGGCTGGCGGCATCGCCGACCACGTGGGCGCCGGCCATCGACAGGTCGTCGCTGAAAATCACGCCGTCGAACTGCAATTCGCCACGCAGAATGTCCTGCAGCCAGCGCCGCGAGAAACCGGCGGGCTGTGCATCGACCTGCGGATAGATGACATGAGCCGGCATGACGGCGGCCAGTTGCTTGCTCAGTCGCGCGAATGGCACGAGGTCGTGGCTGCGGATTTCTTCGAGGCTGCGCTCGTCGGCCGGAATCGCCACGTGGGAGTCGGCTTCCGCCCAGCCATGCCCGGGAAAATGCTTGCCGGTGGCGGCCATGCCGGCGCTGTTCATGCCGCGAATGAATGCACCAGCGAGCAGTGCGGCGCGCTCCGGATCACCTTCGAATGAACGGGTACCGACCACAGCGCTGCGCTGATAGTCGAGGTCCAGCACGGGTGCGAAGCTCAGATCGAGCCCGACCGCCAGTACCTCGGTGGCCATGATCCAGCCGCATTGCTCTGCGAGGTATTCGGCATTCAGGTTGTCGGCGATGGCGCGCATGGCTGGCAGGCGCACGAAGCCTTGACGCAGACGCTGCACCCGACCGCCCTCCTGATCCACCGCCAACAGCAGATCCGGACGAATTGCGCGGATAGAGGCGCTGAGTTCACGCACTTGGCGCGGATGCTCAATGTTACGCGCAAAAATAATCAGGCCGCCCACTTCGGGCTGACGCAACAGTTGGCGATCCTCGGCCGTCAGCCAAGTACCGGCGACGTCCACCATCAACGAGCCTTGCAGGCCAGCAGTCATAGAGATTCCTTGAAAACTAAAAACCCGATCTGCAAGAAATCGCCACCAACGGCTGCACCAGCCAGGCTGGTAACTTCTTTGAAGATCGGGTTCAGAACGAGAGTCGGCATGGGCGGCTAGCTTAGCGGATACCAGCTGCCGCGCCCACCCGTGCGCGGTTAAACCTTGGCGGCGACGGGCGTTGACTTGCTACGCGGGCGCAGTTGCGCAGTGGCCATCGCAGCATCGGTAACGCCGGTTTCTGCCCGCATGCCGGCGGCCAGAAACGGCACCATCAGGCGCATGACCTGTTCGATTGAGGTATTGACGCCGAAATCGGTCTCGGCAATTGCGCGCAACGCTTTGATGCCGGACATGCTGAATGCTGCGGCGCCAAGCATGAAGTGCACGCGCCAGAACAGCTCGATCGGTGGAATGCGGGGTGCGGCTTCGTTGACCAGCAGCATGTAGCGGCGGAACACTTTGCCGTACATGTCTTCCAGATAACGGCGCAAGTGGCCTTGGCTCTGACTGAAAGCCAGACCGAGCAAACGCATGAAGATCGACAGATCGTTGCCGCTGCGCGGTTGCACCACGAGGGCCTGCTCGACGAGGATCTCCAGCAATTCTTCAAGAGTCGGCTTGTTCTCGGGCTTGGCCTGACGCCGTTCCAGCTCTTTGTCGAGGCTGAGACAGAACGGGCCGAGGAAGCGCGAGAACACCGCCTGAATCAGGGCTTTCTTGGAACCGAAGTGATAGTTCACTGCTGCCAGGTTGACGCCAGCCTTGCTGGTAATCAAACGCAACGAGGTTTCAGCGAAACCTTTTTCCGCGAACAACTGCTCGGCAGCATCAAGAATGCGTTCAACGGTTTCCGACTGGGCCATGGCTACTCCGCCTGACAAACACTTGTTTGAAACATACGTTTCAGCCTGTGTATTGTCAAGCCTGCCGGTTCGTTTTGGGAACGGTCGGTCAGCTATTTAACCACACAAGCCGGGCGCTTCAATAACCCATGCTCCGACCGTCTGGCGGCAGGCAAAAAAACGGGCATTGCCAACAGCGATTCACTGTATATAATCCCAGTCACTGTATAAAAAGACAGAGCGATCAATATGCTAAAGCTGACGCCACGCCAAGCCGAGATTCTGGCCTTTATCAAACGTTGCCTCGAAGACAACGGTTATCCGCCGACCCGTGCGGAAATCGCTCAGGAACTGGGCTTCAAATCGCCCAACGCTGCCGAAGAACACCTCAAGGCCCTCGCCCGCAAAGGCGCGATCGAGATGACACCGGGCGCCTCTCGCGGCATCCGCATCCCCGGCTTCGAAGCCAAGGCTGACGATTCCACCCTGCCGATCATTGGCCGAGTGGCTGCCGGCGCGCCGATACTTGCGCAGCAGCACATCGAAGAATCCTGCAACATCAATCCAGCGTTCTTTCATCCGCGCGCCGACTATCTGTTGCGAGTGCACGGCATGAGCATGAAGGACATCGGCATTTTCGATGGTGATCTGCTGGCAGTTCACACCACCCGAGAAGCGCGAAACGGCCAGGTCGTCGTCGCTCGCATTGGTGATGAAGTGACCGTCAAACGCTTCAAGCGTGAAGGCAGCAAAGTCTGGCTGATTGCCGAGAACCCCGAGTTCGCCCCTATCGAAGTTGACCTTAAAGATCAGGAACTGGTGATCGAAGGCTTGAGTGTCGGCGTCATCCGCCGCTAAAGGAGGCTTTATGCAGTTCCCACACACACCGCAGCCTACACAGCTTCCTTTATTCGAAGCGTTTCTGGCGCAACCGATGGCGCCGATCCTGAAAGACGTGGTCGAGCGCCCATGGAATGCCGAACCTGAAGTATTCAGCGAACTGTCATTGCGCGGTGCGGCCGGGAGTTGCCTGAGCCTGCTCGCTCCGATCCTTCGCGAACTCAGCGAGGATCAGGATGCACGCTGGCTGACTTTGATTGCACCGCCTGCCAGCGTCACGCAAACGTGGTTGCGCGATGCCGGCCTGAACCGCGAACGGATTCTGCTACTGCAACCGCGCGGCGCTCAGAGTGCACAGCAACTGGCGTGTGAAGCTTTGCGCCTGGGACGTAGCCACACCGTGGTCACCTGGCTCAACCCGCTGAGCACGCAATCGCGGCAACAGTTGATCAGCGCCGCACGCACGGGCGATGCGCAGAGCCTGAATATTCGATTGGGTTGATTGATTGGTAATGTGTGCGCCGTGTGAGGCGCAGGGCTTCTCCAAGGAAAGAGAAGCCGATCTGGAGCGCATGCAAAAGTAGCAAAGCCAAGGCGTGGATCAATGCAGAACCCGCGGCCCCTCTTCCTTATCAAACTCGCCCTCAACCATACGGCCGGCCATCTGTACGCCAACGCTCAACATCGCTTTTGCGATTTCGACGTGCTGACCTTGCAGGAACGCCTTGGCATCCTCGGAGAAATCCAGCGTCACCAGAGAACCTTCGTCCTCAGCCCTGCGCAGTTCGATTCGGCCGTCTGGTAACTCGACAATTTCTAGAAAGGACGTTGGCATATAGGTCTGTTCTCCACGAAAGGCAGGGATTATATAGACATCATTCAAGATTCGCTTGGGATCTTGACCAGCAGCATGTTTCAGATTGCCACCGCGTCAAACCTCTCTTAACACTCGTTCAAGCCTTCACGAAAGCGGATGGCCAAGCCTTTTAGATTCTGCCGCCAGCTCTCCAGCTCGTCTCGACTCAACTCGGCAGGCGCCTGCTCCTCATCCAGATTAATCGCCTGAATCAGCGGCTGAGTCACATCGCCTTTTGGCTTATGGGGCACGCGAGGCGGTTGAAACATTGCCGAATGCGCCGCGAGCAGCTTTGCCAGCCAGGTTTCCGAATTGCCTGCCAGCTCGATCATTTCCGCCAGCTCCGGGATTGCGATCGACTCCAGCACCTCTCGCTTCAGCAACTCCTCTGCCCTTGGCGCATTGGCCTGTGGAAGACGGTAAAAACCCGCGATCTCATGACACAGCCCCAGCAGCGCGCCGTAAAGGTGGAATAGCGCCGATTCCCGCCCAGCCTGAATCAGCGCCAGCGAATTCATCGCCCGCCCTTCTTCAGCGCGAGCCAGGGCCTCGAGCGACAGGCCGGCAAAATAGATCTTCTGATTGGTACGGGTATAGAGTTCGTGAGCCATGACGGCGCTCTCCACAACGAAATAATTGCTTCACACAGGCCGGACAGTGTCGTGGATCAGCCGATCCCACCGCAAGCGGAAAACAAAAAGGCCGCATGAAAACCCGAGGGTTCTCATGCGGCCTTTTCAGTATCGGACTAACGCTTACTCAGCTTTGGCCTTTGCGCTGCGCTTGTCTTCTACCGTCCACTTGCCGCCGTCGTAGTAAGCCTTCCAACCTGTGGGCTTACCGTCGACCTCGGTTTGCACATACTGCTCCTTGGTCTTGCGGCTGTAGCGAATAACCGCTGGCAGACCGTCAGGATCCTTTTGCGGAGCCTCGCACAGGAAGTGGTACTTCGGATCGATCTCGTTCTTGTGCGGCAGAATCTCGATCACCAGCGGAGCACGCGTCTCACGGTTTTTCGGGAACTGACTGGCCGCCAGGAACAGACCGGAGGCACCGTCGCGCAGGATATAGGTGTCGTTGACCTTCTCGCATTTCAGCTCAGGCATCTTCACCGGGTCCATCTTCGGCGGCGCCGCGTCACCGCTCTTCAGCAGTTTGCGGGTGTTCTTGCACTCCGGATTGGTGCAGCCAAAGAACTTGCCGAAACGGCCGGTCTTGAGTTGCATCTCGCTGCCACACTTGTCGCATTCCAGGCTCGGGCCTTCATAGCCCTTGATGCGATAACTGCCCTCTTCGATCTCGTAGCCAGCACAATCAGGGTTGTTGCCGCAGATGTGCAGCTTGCGCTTCTCGTCGAGCAGATAAGCGTCCATTGCAGTGCTGCAGATCGGGCAACGATGCTTGCCACGCAGAACCAGCGACTCCGACTCACCCTCGTCGTCCGCGGCGATTTCATCACCCGGCACCAGGTTGACGGTCGCCTTGCAGCGCTCTTTCGGCGGCAGGCTGTAGCCCGAGCAGCCGAGGAACACGCCGGTCGATGCGGTACGAATCTGCATCGGACGGCCGCACGTGGTGCACGGAATATCAGTCATGACCGGCTGATTGGCACGCATGCCGTTATCCGGATTTTCGGCTACTTCAAGTTTCTTTTTGAAGTCGCCGTAGAACTCGTCCAGCACGCTCTTCCAGTCGCGCTCACCTTGAGCCACGTCATCGAGGTTTTCTTCCATGCCGGCGGTGAAGCCATAGTCCATCAGGTTCGAGAAGCTCTCGGACAGACGCTCGGTGACGATGTCGCCCATCTTTTCCGAGTAGAAACGACGGTTGTGCAGAGTCACGTAACCGCGATCCTGAATGGTCGAAATGATCGCAGCGTAAGTCGAAGGACGACCGATGCCACGTTTTTCCATTTCCTTGACCAGACTGGCTTCCGAGTAACGCGCCGGCGGCTTGGTGAAGTGCTGCGACGGATCCAGCTTGATCAGCTTCATCACATCGCCCTGCGCCATATCCGGCAGAACGTCGTCGTCGCCGGGCTTGGCGATCTGCGGCATCACCCGGGTGTAACCGTCGAACTTGAGAATGCGGCCCTTGGCGCGCAGCTCGAAGTCACCGGCACCGACGCTGACCGTGGTCGACAAGTATTGCGCCGGCAGCATCTGGCAGGCGAGGAACTGGCGCCAGATCAGCTCATAAAGACGCTCTGCGTCGCGCTCCATGCCTGCCAGCTTGCTCGGAATGGTGTTGGCGTCAGACGGACGAATCGCTTCGTGAGCCTCTTGTGCGCCTTCCTTGCTGCTGTAGACGTTTGGCGTTTCCGGCAGGTACTTCTTGCCGAATTCGTCTTCGATGTAGGCACGCGCCATTGTCACCGCATCGGCCGAAAGGTTGGTCGAGTCAGTACGCATGTAAGTGATGTAGCCGGCTTCGTACAGACGCTGGGCCATCATCATTGTTTTCTTCACACCAAAGCCCAGGCGATTGCTCGCAGCCTGTTGCAGGGTGGAAGTGATGAACGGCGCCGATGGCTTGCTGCTGGTAGGCTTGTCTTCGCGCTTGACGATGCTGTAGCTGGAAGACTTGAGCTTTTCCAGCGCGGCCATGGCCTGGGCTTCGTTCAGCGGCTTGAACGCTTCGCCTTTTTCGCGAGCCACTTCGAAACGCACGGTGGAGCCTTTGGTGGTGCCGAGATCGGCGTGCACTTCCCAGTATTCTTCCGGGTTGAACGCGCGAATTTCACGCTCACGCTCAACCACCAGCTTCACGGCAACCGATTGCACGCGGCCGGCGGACAGGCCACGGGCGATCTTCGCCCAGAGCAGCGGCGAAACCATATAGCCGACAACGCGATCGAGGAAGCGACGCGCCTGCTGCGCGTTGACACGATCAATGTCCAGCTCGCCGGGCTCGGAGAAAGCTTCTTGAATCGCTTTCTTGGTGATTTCGTTGAACACCACACGCTTGTAGCGGCTGTCGTCACCACCGATGGCTTCGCGCAGGTGCCAGGCAATGGCTTCCCCCTCGCGATCCAAGTCGGTTGCGAGATAGATGGTGTCAGCATCCTTGGCGAGCCGGCGCAGCTCTTCGATGACCTTCTCTTTGCCGGGAAGGATCTCGTACTTGGCTTTCCAGCCATGCTCGGGATCGACACCCATGCGCGAGACCAGCTGCTTGCGCGCTTTCTCTTTCGGCGAGAGCACCGGACCTTCGCCCACAGCAGCCTTGCCGCGCTTGGCGGCTGGCTCTTTGTTGGCGCTAGCCGAACCGCTGGTGGGCAGGTCTCGGATATGGCCGATACTCGACTTCACCACGTATTGGTTACCCAGATACTTGTTGATGGTCTTGGCCTTAGCCGGGGATTCCACAATGACCAGCGATTTGCCCATGGATCAGAAAATTCCTGAATTCGAG
Organism: Pseudomonas fluorescens; assembly: GCF_900636825.1. NCBI lineage: Bacteria > Pseudomonadati > Pseudomonadota > Gammaproteobacteria > Pseudomonadales > Pseudomonadaceae > Pseudomonas > Pseudomonas fluorescens. Next base: position 4,045,197 of record NZ_LR134318.1, read on the forward strand.
AAGTGAAAGGCGGTTGGCGCCTGACGCGGCACCGCTATATATAGTTGATACAAGGTGAGGTCAAGCGCAGGGTTCTCTGCGCGATGGCTTCAAACCTTGTCAAAAAGGCTCGGTTCGGCTTGCACCAAAGCAAAGCGTGGCACCTGCTCGCCGTCAACTTCGACCGACTCGACGAACATGCTCAGCGGGCGCACCCAAAAGCCGTAATCGCCATACAGGGCTTGGTAAAAGACCACTTCTTCTTCGGTTTCGGAATGCCGCGCGATACTGAATACACGGTATTGCGGACCTTTGTAATGTTGATAGAGCCCAGGTTGTATCGGCATGCTTCGGCCCTCACTGAAATTTTTTCAAAAATAAAATAAAAAACCCAAAAACAAAAACCGGGGCACTGGGCCCCGGCTTCCATCGACGAGACGCTTAAACGCGTTCGAAGACGGTGGAGATGCCTTGGCCGAGACCAATGCACATAGTGGCTACCCCGAAGGTGCCGCTATTCTGCTTCATCACATTCAGCAGGGTGCCGGAAATACGCGCACCGGAGCAACCGAACGGGTGACCCAGGGCGATCGCGCCGCCGTGCAGGTTAACCTTCTCGTTCATCTTGTCGAGAACTTTCAAGTCTTTCAGCACTGGCAAGGCCTGTGCAGCGAAAGCTTCGTTGAGCTCGAAGAAGTCGATATCGTTGATGCCGAGGCCCGCACGCTTCAGAGCTTTTTGCGTCGCCGGCACTGGACCATAGCCCATGATTGCCGGATCCACACCCGCGACTGCCATCGAACGGATCACCGCCATTGGCTGGATACCCAGGTCTTGCGCGCGCTGCGCCGACATCACGATCATGCACGAAGCGCCATCGGTGATTTGCGACGAGGTACCGGCAGTCACGGTGCCGCCCTTTGGATTGAAGGCAGGCTTGAGGGCCGCCAGACTTTCCACGGTGGTTTCCGGACGAATGGTTTCGTCGTAGTCGAACAGTTTCAGGAAACCGTTCTCGTCGTAGCCCTGCATCGGGATGATTTCGTCTTTGAACTTGCCTTCCACGGTTGCCTTGTGGGCCAACTGGTGGGAACGCACGCCGAAAGCGTCCTGCTGCTCACGGGTAATGCCATGCATTTTGCCGAGCATTTCAGCGGTGAGACCCATCATGCCCGAGGCTTTCGCAGCATACAGCGACATGTGCGGGTTCGGATCGACACCGTGCATCATGCTGACGTGGCCCATGTGCTCGACGCCGCCGACCACGAATACGTCACCGTTGCCGGTCATGATCGCTTGCGCGGCGGTGTGCAGCGCGCTCATCGACGAGCCGCACAGACGGCTGACAGTCTGCCCGGCCGAGGTGTGCGGGATCTGGGTCATCAGCGACGCCATGCGCGCGATGTTCCAGCCCTGCTCCAGGGTCTGGTTGACGCAGCCCCAGATCACGTCCTCGACTTCCGCCGGGTCGACCTTGCTGTTGCGTTCCAGCAGTTTGCTGATCAGGTGCGCCGACATGTCTTCGGCGCGGGTGTTGCGGTGCATGCCGCCCTTGGAGCGGCCCATCGGAGTACGACCGAAGTCGACAATCACGACGTCTCTAGGATTCAAGCTCATAAGTTCACTCTCACTCTAGTTGGGGGCGCTTAACCGAAGAAGCTCTGGCCGTTTTTGGCCATTTCGCGCAGCTTCGCGGTCGGGTGGTACAGCGCGCCCAAATCAGCGTACTGGTCAGCCAGGGCAACGAACTCGGCGACACCGATCGAATCGATGTAGCGCAGCGCACCGCCACGGAATGGAGGGAAACCGATACCGTAGACCAGACCCATGTCGGCTTCGGCGGCGGTTTCAACGATGCCGTCTTCAAGGCAACGCACGGTTTCCAGGCACAGCGGGATCATCATCCAGTTGATGATGTCTTCGTCGGTGACTTCGCGCTGCTCGTAAACGATCGGCTTGAGCACTTCCAGCACCGACGGATCGGCGACCTTCTTCTGCTTGCCTTTCTTGTCGGCCTCGTAGGCGTAGAAGCCCTTGCCGTTCTTCTGGCCCAGGCGCTTGGCTTCGTAAAGCACGTCAATGGCCGAGCGGCGGTCATCTTTCATGCGATCCGGGAAACCTTCCGCCATCACGTCACGACCATGGTGACCGGTGTCGATGCCGACCACGTCCATCAGGTATGCCGGGCCCATCGGCCAGCCGAATTTTTCCATGACCTTGTCGATACGGACGAAGTCCACACCAGCGCTGACCAGCTTGGCGAAACCGCCGAAGTACGGGAACAGCACGCGGTTGACCAGGAAGCCCGGGCAGTCGTTGACGACGATCGGGTTCTTGCCCATTTTCTTGGCGTAGGCAACGGTGGTGGCAACTGCCAGCTCGCTGGACTTCTCGCCACGGATCACTTCCACCAACGGCATCATGTGCACCGGGTTGAAGAAGTGCATGCCGACGAAGTTTTCCGGACGCTTGAGGGCCTTGGCCAGCAGACTGATGGAAATTGTCGAGGTGTTGGACGCGAGGATGGTGTCCTCTTTGACCTGGGCTTCGACTTCAGCCAGCACGGCTTGCTTGACCTTCGGATTCTCGACGACCGCTTCGACCACCAGATCGACGTGACCGAAGTCGCCGTAGGACAGGGTCGGACGGATGCCGTTGAGCACTTCGGCCATTTTCGCGGCGGTCATGCGACCTTTATCAACGCGGCCAACCAGCAATTTGGCCGCTTCGGCCAGACCCTGCTCGATACCGTGCTCGTTGATGTCCTTCATCAGAATCGGCGTGCCTTTGGAGGCCGACTGATAGGCGATACCGCCACCCATGATGCCGGCGCCGAGTACGGCAGCCTGCTTCACGTCTTTAGCGATTTCGTCGTAGGCCTTGGCCTTCTTCTTCAGTTCCTGGTCATTGAGGAACAGACCGATCAAGCTCTGCGCGGCAGAGGTCTTGGCCAGTTTCACGAAACCGGCGGCTTCGACTTCCAGCGCCTTGTCACGACCGAAGTTGGCGGCTTTCTGGATGGTCTTGATCGCTTCAACCGGCGCCGGGTAGTTCGGGCCAGCTTGACCCGCAACAAAACCTTTGGCGGTTTCGAAAGCCATCATCTGTTCAATGGCGTTCAGCTTGAGTTTTTCAAGTTTCGGCTGACGCTTGGCCTTGAAGTCGAACTCGCCAGAGATGGCGCGCTTGATCAGCTCAAGGGCGGCTTCCTGCAGCTTCTCTGGGGCAACCACGGCGTCGACGGCGCTGACCTTCAGAGCGTCTTCAGGGCGGTTTTCCTTGCCGGCGGCAATCCACTCGATGGCGTTATCGACACCGATCAGACGCGGCAAACGCACAGTACCGCCGAAGCCTGGGTAGATGCCCAGTTTGACTTCCGGCAGACCGATCTTGGCCTTGGTGGACATGACGCGGTAGTCCGCCGCCAGGCACATTTCCAGACCGCCGCCGAGTGCGATGCCATTGATGGCGGCGACAGTCGGCACGTTGAGGTCTTCGAAATCGCTGAAGATCTTGTTGGCTTCGAGATTGCCAGCAACCAGCTCGGCATCCGGCAGCTTGAAGTTGTCGACAAATTCGGTGATGTCGGCGCCGACGATGAACACGTCCTTGCCACTGCTGACGATCACGCCCTTGATCGAAGCATCTGCCTTGATGGTGTCTACTGCCTGACGCAATTCGTTCAGGGTTAGACGGTTGAACTTGTTGACGGACTCACCCTTGAGGTCGAATTTCAATTCGACGATGCCACTTTCAAGAGCTTTAACCGTGATGGCTTTACCTTCGTAAATCATCAACTGATCTCCACGATATGGAAGCTGAACAGTACACGTCGGACGCAGGCGAATGGCTTGGCAGGACGCTTTTTCGTCGATGCTGACGCCAATCCACCCGGCACACCCGCCAACGCGATAGTCGGGATTCTGTAGGAGCAGTCTGTAAGACAAACGCTCAATTCATACGCCCGTTTGATTCGGGTACGTCACCTTCACGGAATTTCTGACAATTGTCAATCGCCCTAATTTCGGGCTGAAATGCGACTTTGCAGTCATTTCTGCACCAGGATGACGAGCAACACGCGGCTGCATGAAGCGCCATTCATAGAATCAATAATTAGAAATGTCGCCCTAATTCCAGCCGCGACCCGTTTGGAAGACTACGCTGGCTGAAACCGCAGGGAAATTGGCGGACGTGAGTATTACGCCCACGGAGGAAAAAATTACCGGCCTGCCTGGCCAACCCGCCCGATGAATCATGTCGGGCTTTTTATTGCGCGTCTGCCGGACGTATCACACCATTGCAGTGCGAAAAGTCCGCGTTTCATGCAAGCGCTTTCAGCGTCGCGTCGATGTCCTGCAAAACGCTGGCTTCGCCTTTCTCCCCCCAATACAGCGCGATCATCTGCTTGTCCGCTTCCACTTTGAAGACGTTGCCCGGCAACTTCTCGAAATGATTAAGCAGCGCGCGCTCCTCACACACTTCCTGCCACTGATTGACCCATGTTCCGGGTGATTTTTGCCAGTAAACCCAGCACGCCGGCTGATTGCCACGGCGCGGCCGATGGTATTGCGCGCAAGGGTTGGGCGGCTCCGGCGCCAGCCAGTGCGGCCATTCCTGCGGCGCCAGTTGCATGGCCAGGCCGATGCGGCGCGCCTCCATGCGCAGCGCCATGCGACCGCTCTGGGCGCGCGATGGACGCAACCATGCCAGCGGACTTAAAACTACCAGCAGGATTGACACCACTAGCCAGACCGTCATATCTGTACTCCCGATTTTTGATGAGCCCATTGCGTCACTTGCGAACCAATGCGCTTGAAACCAGCCATACTTACCAATATCGAACCCTCAGGAGGAGCACTTTATGCCCTACCACCACATACTGGTCGCTGTAGATCTGACCGAAGAGTGCGACCCTGTGATCCACCGCGCCCGCGAGCTGTCGGTGAGCAACGGAGCCAAGTTGTCGCTGGTGCACATCGTTGAACCGATGGCCATGGCGTTCGGTGGCGATGTGCCGATGGACCTGTCACAACTGCAACAGCAACAGTTCGATCAGGCCAAGGAGCGTCTTGAGCGCTTGAAGCTCAAATACACCGAGCTTGAAGGCGCCAACTGCCATCTGACCTATGGCCAGCCACGTCAGGAAATCCATCACTTTGCCAAAGAGCAGCAATGCGATCTGATTGTGGTCGGCAGTCATGGCCGTCACGGTCTGGCACTTCTGCTCGGCTCGACCGCCAATGACGTACTGCACGGTGCGCCTTGCGACGTACTCGCGGTGCACCTGGTCAAACGCTGACGTATGTAGGAGCCGCCGAAAGGCTGCGATCTGTTGATCTTGTTGTTTGAAAGACAAAGTCAAAAGATCGCAGCCTTCGGCAGCTCCTGCAAAAAGCCCGGCCTCATGCGAATGAGGCCGGGCTTTTCACATCAGCACCAATCAGGCATCCAGCTCGGCCCAACGCTCCACCAGTGCATCCAGCTCAGCCTGCAATTGCTCCAGCGACGCGATCACTTTGGCGGTTTCCGCTGGCGGACGCTGGTAGAAACCAGCCTCTGCCATTTCCGCCTCAACTGCAGCGATCTGCTGTTCCTTGGCGTCGATGTCGCCCGGCAAGGCTTCCAGCTCGCGTTGCAGCTTGTAGCTCAACTTCTTCTTGGCGGCTGGCGCAGCAGCGGCAGGCTGAGCCACCGGAGCCGGCTCAGCCGTTACGACCGCCGAGTTCAAGTCAGCCTTGCCCGACTTGCTTTCGCTCACGCCCAACAGACGCGGCGAGCCGCCCTGACGGATCCAGTCCTGATAGCCGCCGACGTATTCACGCACTTTGCCTTCACCCTCGAAGACCAGCGTGCTGGTGACCACGTTGTCGAGGAATGCCCGGTCGTGACTCACCATCAGCACAGTGCCGTTGAACGTCAGCAGCACTTCTTCGAGCAGTTCGAGAGTTTCCACATCAAGGTCATTCGTCGGTTCGTCGAGCACCAGCAGGTTGGCCGGCTTGCTGAACAGTTTCGCCAGCAACAGCCGCGCACGCTCACCACCCGACAGCGCCTTGACCGGCGTGCGGGCGCGCTGCGGGCTGAACAGGAAATCACCGAGGTAGCTCAGCACATGGCGGCTCTGGCCGTCGATGTCGATGAAGTCGCGACCTTCAGCGACGTTGTCGATCACGGTTTTTTCCAGATCCAGCTGATGGCGCAACTGATCGAAGTACGCCACGTCGATACGCGTGCCCTCTTCGACTTTGCCGGAGGTCGGTTGCAGACCGCTGAGCATCAACTTCAACAGCGTAGTCTTGCCAGTGCCGTTGGCGCCGAGCAGACCGATACGGTCGCCGCGCGTCAGCACCATCGAGAAATCCTTGATCAGGAACGGGCCGCCCGGGTGGGCGAAGCTGACGTTCTCGAGCACCATCACCTGCTTGCCGGACTTGTCGGCTGTGTCCAACTGGATGTTGGCCTTACCGGTGCGCTCACGACGCTCGCTACGCTCGACGCGCAACGCTTTCAGGGCGCGGACGCGGCCTTCGTTACGGGTGCGGCGCGCCTTGATGCCTTGGCGGATCCAGACTTCTTCCTGGGCCAGTTTTTTGTCGAACAGCGCGTTGGCGGTCTCTTCAGCGGCCAATGCTGCCTCTTTGTGAACGAGGAAGCTGGCGTAGTCGCCGTTCCAGTCGATCAGGCCGCCGCGATCCAGTTCGAGAATGCGCGTGGCGAGGTTCTGCAGGAATGAACGGTCGTGCGTGATGAACAGCACGGCGCCCTGGAAATCTTTCAGCGCCTCTTCGAGCCAGGCGATTGCCCCGATGTCGAGGTGGTTGGTCGGCTCGTCGAGCAGCAGCAGATCCGGCTCGGACACCAGCGCCTGCGCCAGCAAGACGCGACGGCGCCAGCCACCGGACAGCTCGGCGAGGGTCTTGTCGGCCGGCAGTTGCAGGCGGCTCAGAGTGCTGTCGACCAGCGTCTGCAAGCGCCAGCCATCACGGGCTTCGAGGTCGTGCTGGACATGCATCAGCTTGTCCAGATCGGCGTCGGTAACGATGTTCTGGCTCAAGTGATGGTATTCGGCGAGCAAGGCGCCGACACCGTCAAGGCCTTCGGCAACCACATCGAACACTGTCCGGTCGTCGGCAACCGGCAATTCTTGCGGCAATTCGCCGATTTTCAGACCGGGAGAACGCCACACCGAACCGTCGTCAGGCTTCTGAACGCCTTTGACGAGCTTCAACATGCTGGATTTGCCTGTGCCGTTGCGGCCGATGATGCACACCCGCTCACCACGGGCGATCTGCCAGGACACCTTGTCCAACAACGGCATAGCGCCGAACGCAAGGGACACATCGCTGAATTTGAGCAGGGTCATGAGCTTCTCCAAAAACCGGGCGCGCATTCTACCTGACTTGAGGCTCCAACAGGCCGGCATTTTGTCTGTCGAAGCACTCTGCACGACATTTGTTGCGAACTTGTGCAGCGAGGCTCGCAAAGCTTTCGCCGCTTGCTGGCAAAAGGCTAAGCTACAGACAATTCAGTGCTGATCCGTGTCGGCACTTGTCATGATTTCTCTGCCCGGATGTCTCATGCGCAGTCGCCTTTTCAGTGTTTTGTCCTGCTTGCTACTTACCGCCGCTGCCGCTCAATCCGTCCAGGCGGTGGACCTGTCCACCCAGCGCCAATATTACGATGAAGCCAAGCGCGCTCTGGCCAAAGGTGATACCGGACCTTATTTCCGTTACAGCCAGGCGCTCGCCGATTATCCGCTGGAACCGTATCTGGCCTACGACGAACTGACCGCGCGCCTGAAAACCGCAAGCAATGCGGAAATCGAGAAATTCCTCGCCGAGCACGGTGATCTGCCCCAGGCCAACTGGATGAAATTGCGCTGGTTGCGCTGGCTGGCAGACCGTGGCGACTGGGCGACTTTCGTCAAGTATTACGATCCGAAACTCAATTTCACCGAACTCGATTGCCTGAATGCGCAATACCAGATCACCCACGACAAAAAGGCCGAAGGCTATGCCAATGCCGAAAAGCTCTGGTTGACCGGCAAGTCGCAACCCGCCGCGTGTGATGCGCTGTTCGGTATCTGGGCCGCTGACGGCCAGCTCACCGAACAGAAACGCTGGGAACGCACCAAACTCGCCGCCCAGGCGCGCAACTATCCGCTGGCCAATAGCCTCGTCAATGGCCTGACCACTCTCGCCCCGCGTGGTCGCTTGCTGATCGACGTCGCGCAAAAACCCGAGCAGCTCAATCAGCCGTCGCGCTTCACCCCGGCCGATGAGCCGATGTCCGACGTGGTCAGCCTGGGCCTGCGCCGCCTCGCCCGTCAGGACCCGGACAAGGCGATGGCCCTGCTCGACGGCTATGCCAGCAGCATGCATTTTTCCCGCGACGAAAAAGTTGCGATAGCCAGGGAGATCGGCCTGACTCTCGCCAAGCGTTTCGACGGTCGCGCTCTGGACGTGATGACCAAATACGATCCGGAGCTACGCGACAATACCGTTTCGGAATGGCGTCTGCGCCTGCTGTTGCGCTTGGCACGCTGGGACGATGCGTATCAGTTGACTCGCCGCCTGCCGCAAGATCTGGCTACCAGCAATCGCTGGCGCTACTGGCAGGCGCGGAGCCTGGAACTGGCGCAGCCGCAAAACCCGGAAGCGCAGACCCTGTACAAGAATCTCGCCCGCGAGCGCGACTTCTACGGGTTCCTTGCCGCCGACCGCTCACAATCGCCCTACTCGCTGAACAACAAGCCATTGGTCCTCAGCCAGGCGTTGATCAACAAGGTCCGCAATACCCCGGGTGTGCGTCGTGCGCTGGAATTCCACGCGCGCGGGCAAATCGTCGACGGTCGCCGCGAGTGGTACCACGTCAGCCGCCATTTCAACCGCGACGAAATGGTCGCTCAGGCGAAACTGGCCTACGACTTGAAATGGTACTTCCCGGCCATCCGCACCATCAGCCAGGCGCAATACTGGGACGACCTTGATATCCGTTTCCCGATGGCGCACCGCGACACGCTCGTGCGTGAAGCCAAGGTTCGTGGCCTGCATTCGAGCTGGGTGTTCGCCATCACCCGCCAGGAAAGCGCCTTCATGGATGACGCACGCTCTGGCGTGGGCGCCAGCGGGCTGATGCAACTGATGCCGGGCACCGCCAAGGAGACCGCGCGCAAATTCAGCATTCCACTGGCTTCGCCGCAGCAAGTGCTCGATCCGGACAAGAATATTCAGCTCGGCGCCGCCTACCTGAGCCAGGTGCACAGCCAGTTCAACGGCAACCGCGTCCTCGCATCCGCCGCCTATAACGCAGGTCCTGGTCGCGTTCGCCAATGGCTGCGCGGCGCCGATCACCTGAGTTTCGACGTCTGGGTGGAAAGTATCCCCTTCGACGAAACCCGCCAGTACGTGCAAAACGTGCTGTCGTACTCGGTGATCTACGGCCAGAAACTCAACTCGCCACAACCGCTGGTGGATTGGCATGAACGGTATTTCGATGATCAGTAACCGGTGATGGCGGTTGTGCAGGAGCTGCCGAAGGCTGCGATGTTTTGATCTCGTAAAAAAAAGCCCGCATCTGAATGCGGGCATTTTCTTGAGCGCTGTAAATCTATTTTGTAGACCGCATGAGCTTGAGCCTGCCGATTTCGGTGAGCAAATATCTCTGAGTGGGACTATTTGGATTATGAGGATCGGTCATCTCTATAAATCCGGCGGCGAGTGCGGGCCTCAGGTAGTTGGATCTGAAAGTGGCCTTATGTGCCAGGCCTAAGTCAGCCATTAATTCGCTGATTCTTAGCGCACGTCGTTCCAGCGCCTGCAACAGCCTTTTTACTGGGTCGCTTACTAGGTCGGTTACTGGGTCGGCCCCTGCCTCGCTTTCGATGGCTTCGCGCAGTGAAAGACTCAATGCGTGAAGCATGTACTCAACGAAGGGGGTTGACTCAGCCATCCGATCCGCCGCCGAGAGCGCCGCATAATAAGCGTCTTGTTGATCCCGAATAACCGCCTCGACTGGTAAATAGGCCAATACTGGTCGCCACTTACTCAGAATCAGGGTCTGCCACAGCCTTCCCATCCTCCCGTTACCGTCGGCAAAAGGGTGAATAAACTCGAATTCATAGTGGAAGACGCAACTTACGATCAGCGGATGCCAATCTGAAGAGCCAAGCCATGCCAACAGGTCATCCATCAACTGCGCAATTCGGCTCGGTGGCGGCGCCATATGCACCAGTTGTTTCCCCCGATAAATACCCACGCCAGTGCGGCGCAGCCTTCCGCACTCGTCGATCAAACCGTGCATCAGCAACTCGTGCGCCTGCAACAAATCAGCCTTGCTACCCGGACTCCAGTCAGGCATCGACTCATAAGCCGCAAAGGCGTTTTGAACCTCATGTATTTCTTTAGGCAGCCCCAATACCCGGCGCCCAGCGATGACTGCCGTCACTTGTTCAACGCTTAGCGTATTATTTTCGATCGCCAGCGAGGCCTGAATCGTACGGATGCGATTGCTGCGACGTAACTGAGGCGTTTGCCGGCTATCGTCCACCGCAAGGAGCTGCCCTATCTGTTCGCTGATTTCGGCGATCAACGAAATCATTCGTGTGGTCAGGGTCAGCGGCGGCTGGTAACGACTCATATCCTCTTCCTGGCAGTTCATGCAGTTCGCCATGATGCCCGATGTCGGCACCAGGTATCAGTCCTGTTTAGTTGTTTCGTGGCCATCATTGAACTGCAACGCCGCAAGGCGCGCGTACAGCGGGTTGCTCGCAATCAATTCCTGATGTGTCCCCACTGCGACCAATTTGCCCTGGTCCATTACCGCAATCCGGTCGGCATTTTTCACCGTGGCCAGTCGGTGGGCGATGACCAGCGTGGTGCGGTTGTGCATCAGGCTTGGCAGCGCTTGCTGGATCAGGTGTTCGCTTTGCGCGTCGAGGGCGCTGGTTGCCTCGTCCAGCAGCAGGATCGGCGCGTCGACGAGCAACGCGCGGGCAATTGCCAAGCGCTGGCGCTGTCCGCCTGAGAGTCCGAGCCCGCCGTCACCAAGATGGGTCTGATAGCCGTCAGGCATCTGTTCAATGAAGTCGTGGGCGTGGGCGATTCTGGCCGCTTCCTTCACCTCGTCCAGTGTCGCCCCTGGACAGCCGTAGCGAATATTCTCTTCGACGCTGCCAAAAAACAGCGCTGGCGTTTGCGAAACCAAGGCGTAACAACGGCGCAGATCCAACGGATCAAGGTCGGTCAGCGGCACACCATCCAGCAAAATGCGCCCCTCTGCCGGATCGTAAAAGCGCAAGAGCAAGTCGTACACCGTGGATTTGCCCGCACCGGAGGGCCCTACCAGCGCCAGGGTTTCACCGGCATGGACTGTCAGATTCAAGCCATCAACTGCATAGCTTTCTGGACGCGACGGGTAGGAAAAGCGCACATTCTGCAATTGCAATTCGCCTCGCACGCGGTCAGGCAACGTCACCAGGCCAGTCGTCGGCGGCTGGATAATGTTCTCCGCGCGCAGCAACTCAGCGATGCGCTCGGCGGCACCCGCTGCGCGCTGCAATTCGCCGATGACTTCGCTCAACGTGCCAAAGGCACTGCCGACAATCAAACTGTAGAACACGAAAGCCGCGAGTTCGCCGGCAGAAATGCGCCCGGCAATCACGTCCATACCGCCCACCCACAACATCACCGCCACTGCGCCGAGCACCAGCACAATCACCAGAGTGATCAGCCACGCACGCTGGAAGATCCGCTTGCGCGCCGTTTCGAACGCCTGCTCGACGGTGGCGGCGAAGCGCTGTTCATCCTGCGATTGGTGGTTGTAGGCCTGCACGGTTTTGATCTGACCCAGCGTTTCGGAGACATAGCTACCGATGTCGGCGATCCGATCCTGACTTTGCCGTGACAGGTTGCGCACACGTCGGCCGAAAATCAGGATCGGCGCAATCACCAATGGCAGCGCAATTACAACAATGCTGGTGAGTTTGGGATTGGTGATAAACAGCAGCACCACGCCACCGATAACCATCAACAGGTTGCGCAGAAAGAGCGACAGCGACGAACCGATCACCGACTGCAGCAATGTCGTATCAGCAGTCAGCCGCGACTGAATCTCAGAGCTGCGATTGTCTTCGTAGAATCCGGGGTGCAGGTACAACAGATGATTGAACACCTGCCGGCGAATGTCGGCGCCAACCCGTTCACCGATCCACGACACCAGATAAAATCGGGCGAACGTACCCACGGCCAGACCGCACACCAACAGCATGAACAGGCCGATGGATTGATTGAGCAAGTGCGGCGACTGGGTCATGAAGCCTTGATCGACCAGCAGTTTGATGCCCTGCCCCATCGACAAGGTAATGCCGGCGGTGACGATCAATGCGAGCAGCGCGCCGAAGGCCGGCCAGCGGTAAGGCATGAGGAACTGACTGGTCAGACGCAGGGCGCGCCGGTGTCGAGAAGAAAGCAACGAAATCATTCGGGTTCACATCTGCGCTGTTGAATAGGGCCAGCCTACACAGTGAGATGGGGTGGAACTCTGTAAATCACAATGAGTCAGGTTAAATATGCCGTCAAAGACTAGGCCATAGTTGCTATTGGTCTAAAGTCCCGGTTGAGACAGGCGGTCATTTCTGTTTGAGTGGTGTTGTCGCCACTGACGGACCGCAGGGAGTTGTCACAGCCTGGTCACGTGGCGGTTTTAACCTAGGCGCACAACCTGATGAGGAGACAGGCCATGTCCTTGCAACACAGCAGCGATGACAAGATTGAAGTGATCCGCATCGAACCCGGCCAGACCTTGGGTTGCTCGATGATTGATGAGCAGGGCCGCGAAGTACCGATCACTGAAGACATGATCCAGGACGCTTGCCGCGAACTGGAGAAGCGATTGGTCAAGCCTGCCGAACAAGAGTGATATAGCCACCGTCTTCCTGACCCGGCCCATGTTGGCCGGGTTTTTTCTGCCCCGAATTTCCCGCGATTTAGTAGGAGCTGTTGAGTGAAACGAGGCTGCGATCTTTTTACAATCAAGAGATCGCAGCCTCTTTTTACTCGACAGCTCCTACAAGTCTGTGGATCAAGGGGTTGCGATGGCGCCGAGTGCCTCGACAATCTGCCGCAGAACCGGCGACTCCCCCTCGATCCGCACCTTCAATCCTTCGATCTCGCGCCGCACCGGATATTGTTTGCGCAACACGTCAAACGCCGCACGCTGCTGCGCGACGTTGCCTACGAGACTACGACGGAAATCCGCATCGTCACGGCGCGGGTCGTACACGCCACGGCACAACATTGCCAGCGCCCAGGCCGGATCACTGTCGGCATGCAAGCTGACCTCCGACAGCCACGGCGCTGGCAGCAGATCGCTGAGCTGAATGCGCGCAGGCTGACCGAGGAATCGGCAATAAGCCTGATAGATCTGCGCAGTGCCACGCTGCTTGCCATCGAGGCTGTAACCGGCAATGTGCGGGGTAGCCAGCACGGAGAGCTCGGCCAGCGCCACGTCCACCTCCGGCTCCGCTTCCCAGACATCAAGGACGGCTTGCAGGTCTTCACGCTCCAGTAACACCTCGCGCAGGGCGGCATTATCCACCACCGGGCCACGGGCCGCGTTGATCAGCCAGGCGCCAGATTTGAGTCGCTGCAAACGCTGTTGATCGAATAAATGCCAGGTCGCAGCATCACCGTTGCGAGTCAGCGGCGTGTGCAGGCTGATGACATCGCACTGCTCGATGATCTCCTCCAGACTGACATAATCGCCGCCCTCGGCAGCCTGGCGCGGCGGATCGCAGACTTTGACGTTCCAGCCGAGGCCTTTCAACACCTTGATCAATCGACCGCCCACTTCGCCGGCGCCAACAACCCCGTAGGTGCGTTGAGCCAGGTCGACGCCTTCGATTTCTGCCAGCGTCATCAAACTGCCCAGCACGTAATCGACCACGCCACGGGCGTTACAGCCCGGCGCGCTCGACCAGGTGATGCCGGCCTGGTTGAAATAATCGAGGTCCAGATGATCGGTGCCAATGGTGCAGGTGCCGACGAAACGCACCTTGCTGTTCTCAAGCAGGGCGCGGTTGACGGCGGTAACCGAGCGCACCAGCAACACATCGGCCTGTTCGACCGTCGCGGGGTCAATCGAACGGCCCGGCACACGGCGAATCTCACCGAAACCGGCAAAAAAGGCGTCGAGCAGGGGGATATTTTCGTCGGCAACAATCAGCATGGCGGGCTCCTTGGGCGGATAACCAGTCTAACTGGAGGAGCTGCCGCAGGCTGCGATCTTTTGCTGTTGATCAAAACAAAGGCAAAAGATCGCAGCCTGCGGCAGCTGATACAGGTTACAAATCCGCAACAGAGGATTTTTCCTGACCAAGGCGTCAGCGGCGTAGAATGCGGCGCCTCGCGCATCAATACCTTTTGGACGCTTCGCCTGTGAATTCCGTAATCGATCAACCTGTCGCCGTTTCCCTCACCCGCCCTGCGCGGATTCGCCTGGAACTCAAAAACCTGCTCGCGCTGGCGTTGCCGATCATCATCGCGCAGTTGGCGACCACCGCGATGGGCTTCGTCGATGCGGTAATGGCCGGACGTGTCGGGCCGAAGGATCTCGCGGCGGTGGCCTTGGGCAACTCGATCTGGGTTCCGGTCTTTCTGTTGATGACCGGCACCCTGCTGGCGACAACCCCAAAAGTCGCCCAGCGGTACGGCGCTGGCACCCATAGCGAGATTGGCCCGATCGTGCGACAGGCACTATGGCTGGCGCTGGCGGTCGGGCTGATTGCGACCACGATGCTGGTCGCCGCCGAACCGGTTCTGCATTTGATGAAAGTCGATCCGCAACTGATCGGTCCGTGCATGCAGTATCTGCACGGTATCGCCAGCGGCTTGCCGGCCGTGGCCTTCTATCACGTACTGCGTTGCTTCAGTGACGGCCTCGGCCGCACCCGTCCGGCGATGGTGCTGGGTCTGTGCGGCCTGGCACTGAACATTCCGTTGAACTACATCTTCATCTATGGCCACTTCGGTGTGCCGGCCATGGGCGGCGTTGGCTGCGGTTGGGCGACGGCGATTGTGATGTGGGTGATGGCGCTGGGTCTGGCCGGTTATGAGCGTTGGTCCCCAGCCTATCGTTCGAGCGAATTGTTCAGCCGTTTCGACTGGCCGCAATGGACGGTGATCAAACGCCTACTGTCGATTGGTTTGCCGATCGGTATCGCGGTGTTTGCCGAGTCGAGCATCTTCGCCGTAATCGCCCTGCTGATCGGCAGCCTCGGCGCCACTGTGGTCGCCGGGCATCAGATTGCGCTGAACGTCAGCTCGCTGGTGTTCATGATTCCGTATTCGCTGGGGATGGCGGTGACCGTGCGCGTCGGTCAGGCATTGGGCCGCGAAGCGCCTCGCGAGGCCCGTTTCGCGGCGGGCGTCGGCATGGGCACGGCGCTGGCGTACGCTTGCCTGTCGGCGAGCATGATGCTGTTGCTGCGTGAGCCAATTGCGGCGATCTACACCGCCGACCCGACGGTGATTCATATCGCGGCAATGCTGATCGTGTATTCGGCGCTGTTCCAGTTTTCCGATGCGATTCAGGTCACCGCCGCCGGCGCCCTGCGGGGGTATCAGGACACGCGCGTGACCATGATCCTGACCCTGTTTGCGTACTGGGGCATTGGCTTGCCGGTGGGTTACGCGCTGGGCCTGACCGACTGGCTCGGCGAGCCACGCGGTCCGAGCGGACTGTGGCAGGGTTTGATCGTCGGCTTGAGCTGTGCAGCGCTGATGCTGTCGATACGTCTGACGCGCAGCGCGCGCAAGCGGATCCGAATCAGTCGTTCGATGGGTTAAACAGCGTACGCAAGACAAAAAAATGTGGGAGCCAGCAAGCTGGCTCCCACAATTGTTTCTGCGTTCGTCTGGGGATCAGGCGCCTTTCTTGCGAATCCAGTACAGGTAAGTCCCGTTGTCTTCATGTTGGCCTACCAGCTGATGGTCGAGGAACACACAGAATTTCGGAATATCGCGCTTGGTCGAGGGATCCGTGGCGATCACCTTGAGCAGGCCGCCGGGCACCAGATCGCGGATGTGCTGGTGCAACATCATCACCGGTTCCGGACAATTGAGGCCGGTGGCGTCGAGGGTGCCATCAACCGGGGTATCGATCATTTCACTCATGAATCACTCCTGAAACTGGCTGGCATTGTCACGCATTGCCGGGTGTTCGGTCATCTGTGGCGTTACGCCATGCCCCTGTAGGAGCTGCCGCAGGCTGCGATCTTTGCTTTTCAAGACCAATAGATCGCAGCCTGCGGCAGCTCCTACAGGGTTTTTCAGTGTTTCAGCGGGATTTTGCTTTCTTCGTGTCGTGCCGGCGCAAATGGCAGGTCACTTCTTCACGATCGTGATACAGCTGCTTGCAGCCGATATCGACCTTGATCCCGCGCGCCTTGAAGCCGTCGGCGATGCGCTCGAGCAAACGTTTCACTTCGGCATAACGCTGCTTCATTGGCAACTTCAGATTGACCACTGCTTCACGGCAATGCCCCTCACCAATCCACTCTTCGAGCATCGCGGCATTGCGTGCCGGTTTCTCGACGATGTCGCAGACCATCCAGTCCACCGGTTGCTTGGGCTTGAAGGTAAAACCGTCGGCCATCAGGTGTTGAACCAGACCGGTGTCCATCAGGCTTTCGGCCATCGGGCCGTTGTCGATGGCGGTCACCAGCATGCCACGATTCACCAACTGCCAGGTCCAGCCGCCCGGCGCCGCGCCGAGGTCGACGCCGGTCATGTCGCTGTGCAGGCGATCTTCCCATTGATCACGCGGGATAAAATGGTGCCACGCCTCTTCCAGCTTCAACGTCGACCGGCTCGGCGCCTCACGGGGAAATTTCAGGCGCGGAATGCCCATTGGCCACATCGCCGAATTTCCAGCATCCGCCATACCGAGAAACACTTCACGACCGCTTTTGAAGGTCAGCAACAATCGCGGTTTGCTCGCATCATCGACCAATTTGCCAGCACCCGTCAGCGCCTTGCGCAGCGGGCCTTCGAATTTCTTGCAGAAGTTCGACAGCTCCTTGCCGTCGTTGGTGTCGACGACTTCCAGCCACAGGCTGCCGCACACAGGGAAATCGGCCATGTGCGCAAGGATTACGCTGATGCGGTCGGTTTCCGGCAGATCGATGAACAACCCGCGCGCCCATTGGCGCGGAAAAATCAGCTCGGCAAAACGCTGGCCGCGCATCAAGCGCTCGGCGCCGTCCGCTTCGGTGCAGACAAACTCCGCGCACGCCGTAGCGGTTTTCGCCTTGGCGTACCCGGCAACATTGAGTTGCGCGGCGAGGTCGGAAATCTCCGAACAGACTTCGCCTTCGAAGCCTGGCCGGCAATGCATGAATAGGGTGTTCATTCTTACTCCTGGGCAGAGGGCGGTGATTCGGCCCCTGCGCGATGCTCAAGCCTTGCGTTGCAGCAACGCCTGTCACGAAAACCGGCGCATGATAGCCGATGTCGGAACCTTGGTTCCGCTCATAGAGTCCAGTTATTAGCCAGCTAATCAAAACAGGGCTAGGTTTAAAGCTCTATTCGTCCCCCGATCCGTAGCCGTGCGGATTCAAAGGAGTGATTGTAATGCCGTCCCTCGATAGCCTGAAAACGCTCAAAACCTTACAAATCGACGACAAGACCTACCACTATTTCAGCTTGCCGGATGCCGCCAAAAGCCTGGGCGACCTCGACAAGCTACCGATGTCGTTGAAAGTCCTGCTGGAAAACCTGCTGCGCTGGGAAGATGAAAAAACTGTCACCGGCGCTGACCTCAAGGCAATTGCGGCGTGGCTCAAGGAGCGTCGCTCCGACCGCGAAATTCAATACCGCCCAGCCCGCGTATTGATGCAGGACTTTACCGGCGTCCCCGCCGTGGTCGACCTTGCCGCGATGCGCGCGGCAATGGCCAAGGCCGGTGGCGATCCGCAGCGTATCAACCCGTTGTCGCCGGTGGATCTGGTCATCGACCACTCCGTAATGGTCGACAAGTTTGGCAGCGCCAGTGCATTTGAGCAGAACGTTGATATCGAAATGCAGCGTAACGGCGAACGTTACGCCTTCCTGCGTTGGGGCCAGAACGCCTTTGACAATTTCAGCGTGGTGCCGCCGGGGACCGGTATTTGCCACCAGGTCAATCTCGAATACCTCGGCCGCACGGTGTGGACCAAAGACGAAGACGGGCGCACCTATGCGTTTCCCGACACGCTGGTCGGTACCGACTCCCACACCACTATGATCAATGGTCTCGGTGTGCTCGGCTGGGGTGTCGGCGGGATCGAAGCCGAAGCGGCAATGCTCGGCCAGCCTGTTTCGATGCTGATCCCGGAAGTCATCGGGTTCAAGCTGACCGGCAAACTCAAGGAAGGCATCACCGCCACCGACCTGGTGCTGACGGTGACGCAGTTGCTGCGCAAGAAAGGCGTCGTCGGCAAATTCGTCGAATTTTACGGTGACGGCCTCGCTGACTTGCCGCTGGCAGACCGCGCGACCATTGCCAACATGGCCCCGGAATATGGCGCAACGTGCGGATTCTTTCCGGTCGACGATGTAACCCTGGATTACCTGCGCCTGTCCGGCCGGCCGCCAGAAGCGGTGAAACTGGTTGAGGCGTACACCAAGGCCCAAGGTTTGTGGCGCCTGCCCGGCCAGGAACCGGTATTTACTGACAGCCTGGCGCTGGACATGGCCAGCGTCGAAGCGAGCCTCGCCGGGCCAAAACGCCCACAGGATCGCGTCTCGCTGCCGAATGTCGCGCAAGCGTTCAGTGACTTCATGGATCTGCAATTCAAACCCACCAGCAAGGAGGAAGGCCGTCTCGAAAGCGAGGGCGGCGGCGGTGTGGCGGTGGGCAATGCCGATTTGGTCGGGGAAACCGATTACGAGTACGAAGGCCGCACCTACCGCTTGAAGAATGGTGCGGTGGTGATTGCTGCAATTACCTCCTGCACCAACACTTCCAACCCAAGTGTGATGATGGCGGCCGGATTGCTGGCAAAAAAAGCCGTTGAGAAAGGCCTGACGCGCAAACCGTGGGTCAAGAGTTCGCTCGCCCCCGGGTCGAAAGTGGTTACCGACTATTACAAGGCGGCCGGACTGACTCAATACCTCGATCAGCTCGGCTTCTCGCTGGTCGGCTATGGCTGCACCACCTGCATCGGCAACTCCGGTCCTTTGCCGGAACCTATCGAGAAAGCCATTCAGAAAGCCGATCTCACCGTGGCGTCCGTGCTGTCCGGCAACCGCAACTTCGAGGGTCGTGTGCATCCACTGGTGAAAACCAATTGGCTGGCGTCGCCTCCCCTGGTCGTCGCGTATGCACTGGCCGGCAGTGTGCGCAGTGATATCAGCAGCGAGCCGCTGGGCGAGGATCAACACGGTAATCCGGTGTATCTGCGGGATATCTGGCCGACCAGCCAGGAGATTGCCGAGGCGGTCAATCAAGTGAACACGGCAATGTTCCACAAGGAGTACGCCGAAGTGTTTGCCGGCGATGAACAGTGGCAAGCCATCGAAGTGCCACAAGCGGCGACGTACGTGTGGCAGGAGGGCTCGACCTACATTCAGCATCCGCCTTTCTTCGACGATATTTCCGGTCCGTTACCGGAAGTCAAGGATGTAAAAGGCGCGCGGGTATTGGCGCTGCTTGGCGATTCGGTGACCACCGACCACATCTCCCCTGCTGGCAATATCAAAGTCGACAGCCCGGCCGGACGTTATCTGCGTGATAAAGGTGTCGAGCCGCGTGACTTCAATTCCTACGGCTCACGTCGCGGCAACCACGAGGTAATGATGCGCGGCACGTTTGCCAACATCCGAATCCGCAACGAAATGCTCGGTGGAGAAGAAGGCGGCAACACGATCTACATCCCGACCGGCGAGAAGCTGGCGATCTACGACGCAGCCATGCGCTATCAGGCTTCAGGTACGCCATTGGTAGTAATTGCCGGGCAAGAATATGGCACCGGCTCGAGCCGTGACTGGGCCGCCAAAGGCACCAATCTGCTGGGAGTCAAAGCAGTGATCGCGGAAAGCTTCGAACGCATTCACCGCTCCAATCTGGTCGGCATGGGGGTGTTGCCGCTGCAATTCAAACTTGATCAGAACCGCAAAAGTCTCAACCTGACCGGTAAGGAGTCGTTCGAAATCCTCGGGCTGACCGGGGTCGAATTGAAACCGCGGATGAACCTGCCGCTCGTGATTACGCGCGAAGATGGCAAACAGGAGAAGATCGAGGTGCTTTGCCGAATTGATACCCTGAACGAGGTGGAATACTTCAAATCAGGCGGGATTCTTCACTATGTACTGCGTCAACTGATCGCCTCTTAGAGAGGCGAAACCCAGGAGCGGTCGCAGCCGGCGTCTTTGTGCGCAGAGCGTCCCAGGCAACGTTCCCATGCAGCGCGTGGGAACAGTCGATCTGAAGATCGCTGACTGCACGGCCCCAACATACAGGCGAAAAAAAACCCGCCGAAGCGGGTTTTTCCCAAGACCATTATCGACTCCCTGTCGGCAGCGATCCTTGCGATGGTCGATCATCCTTGATCCTGAAACACTCCCTGTGTCTCAGTTGATGTGTGTAGATTACGCACTGGATCCAATGGGCAATAGTCGTAAAAGCTACCAGCGCGTGTAAGACATTCGCCATAGCGACCCTTCCGAAAACCCTTAGGCGTGTCAGGCAATGGGCAGCCGTGCGAGGCTCGCCGGGCTAGGTCAGCCACCGCAAAAGCAGCTTTCAAACTCGTCAATTATCTTCGCCCTCGCGGGCTTTTGCGCTGTCGGTCAGGAAGTGCTCCAACCGGTTCAATTGCTCTTCCCAGCCCCGGCTGTCCATGTGGTATGCCTCTTTCTGGCGGACATCGGGTATATGAGCGAATCCGGATTCGGACACTTTGAGCAACGTTCCGTCTTCGTAATCCTGCAATTCGAATTTGACCAGCGTCGTCGGCTCCTGGGAGTAATCGACCTGCGGATTCACCGCATATGGATGCCAGCGGAACGAAAACAATTGTTGCGGCTCGACCCGTTCCACCAGCACATTCCATAACACGTGTTCAAAACCCGGATACGTGACTTGGCCTTGTGTCCATTCACCGGCAATAAATCGCCTGCCTTCAAGCGCCACTCCAAACCACTGACCAAACGCCTCCGCATCGACAAGCGCACGCCAGACATGAGAGCGCGACGCCTTGAGCGTGATTTTGCGTTCGAAACTATTAGGTACTGGTTTCATACGTCACCTCCTGTTCTGAACACTAGGCTTGTATGACCACATGTCCAATGTGAAGTTGTATCAGGCCGGTGCACTGGGAAACATCCGGCGGCATTTCAACCCTCGCAATATCCGGATTCAGACACCACTCGGACACAGAAACTGCTACCGTTTCGGTGTACTCGAACAAAACAAGGACGAACGATGCCGCCATCCCTTTGCGAACGTTATCGCGGCGCCCTCCTCGGCCTGGCTTGCGGCGACGCGGTCGGCACTACGGTTGAGTTCAAACCGCGGGGATCATTCCAACCATTGACCGACATGGTCGGTGGTGGCCCGTTTCATCTCAAACCCGGGCAATGGACCGATGACACCTCGATGGCGCTTTGCCTCGCGGAAAGTCTGCTGATCAAAAACGGATTCGATGCCGCCGATCAAATGGGGCGCTACCTTAATTGGTGGCAGTGGGGTTATCTGAGCTCGACCGGCGACTGTTTCGATATCGGCAATACGGTGAGTCAGGCGCTGACGCGGTATCAACACACCGCAGATCCCTATGCCGGCTCGACAGACCCCGATAGTGCCGGCAACGGCTCGCTCATGCGTCTGGCGCCCGTCGTGCTGTTTTATTTCCCGGATACGCGGCTTGTACAGTCATTCGCCGCCGACAGCTCCCGGACCACCCACGCCGCTCCGGAGGCCATCGAGTGCTGCCAGTTGCTGGCCGCGCTGATCGCCAAGGCGCTTGAAGGTGCACCCAAGACAGAGCTTCGCCAACAGTCACTCTCCACTTACCACCAACCCAAAGTAGCGGCTATCGCTCGCGGGGATTACTTGGGCAAATCGCAAGACGCTATCAAAGGCAGTGGTTACAGCGTGCAATCGCTGGAAGCGGCGTTGTGGTGCTTTCATCACACAGACAATTTCCGCGCGGCAATACTGCAAGCCGCCAATCTGGGCGATGACGCCGACACCACCGCCGCGATTACCGGCCAATTGGCCGGCGCTTATTACGGCGTACGGGGTATCCCCAACAACTGGCTCGAAATCCTTTATGAAGCTGAGGAGATTGCGGCAACCGCGGATCGCCTGCTTGAGGCGTCCCGATCACGCATACCTGAATAGGCAGAGCACAATCGCTACACTGCTTTCAATTATCTTCCAACACAGCGAGATACTTATGTCCGCACGCCTGATTTCGGCGCTGATCCTTTTACTGCTCGCCCCTCTCGCTCACGCTGCAGTGGACTGCGCCAATGCCAGCGATCAGGCGACGATGAACCAGTGCGCCGGGCAGGACTTCACAGCGGCGGATAAAGAGTTGAACACGCTTTACCAACAAATCATCGGGCGCTTGAAGGACAGTCCCGATAGCAAAAAGCTGCTGGTCAGCGCTCAGCGGGCTTGGGTGGCGTTTCGTGATGCCGAGTGCAAGTTTTCAGCGTCCGGCGTCGAAGGAGGTTCTGTGTATCCGTTGGTCAACCGTACTTGCCTGACCGGCGCGACCAAGGCGCGAGTTGAAGCCCTCAAGTCATATCTTAAATGTGAGGAAGGCGACATGAGCTGTCCGGTGCCGGGGAGCTGATGCGTGCTTGCAGCATAGCGACGCCATCACCCATCAGATCGTAATCGGGTCCATGCTCCGCTACACGTGGGGATCACCAGGCGCTTTAGTCGGCGCTGCATACTGCGGTTTAAGGTGCCCGTCCTGATCAAGTAGCCAGGCATCCATGATTTGCCGAACTACCGGACCGGCTACACGGCCACCTGCCTCGCCGTTTTCGATCATCACCGAAATCGCGATTTTCGGATGCTCCGCCGGAGCAAACCCGACAAACAGGGCGTTGTCGCGATGTCGCTCGAGGGTTTTCTCACGGTTGTAACGCTCGCCCTGCTTGATCGCCACGACTTGCGCCGTACCACTTTTGCCAGCGATGCGGTATTGCGCACCCGCCGCTGCCGCGCGAGCAATGCCTCGCGCGTCGTGCATGACCATCTGCATGCCGTGGTTGACCTGCTCCCAGTCACGCGGATCCTTGAGCAGGATATTCGGCATCGGGTGTTCATCGACCGGCGCCACGCCATCAACGGTTTTGGCCAAGTGCGGGCGATTCCACACGCCTTTGTTGGCGATCAGCGCGGTGGCCTGCGCCAATTGCAGCGGCGTGACTTGCATATAACCCTGGCCGATGCCGAGGATAACCGTTTCGCCAGGAAACCAGGCTTGACGGCGGGTGGCGCGCTTCCAGGCTTGGGACGGCATCAAGCCTGGCGACTCTTCGAACATATCCAGTGAAACCTTCTCGCCAAGGCCGAACATGGCCATGTAGTCATGCAGGCGATCAATGCCAAGCTTATGGGCCAGGTCATAGAAATAGGTGTCGTTGGAACGCATGATGGCCGCGTCCATGTCGACCCAACCATCGCCGCTGTGATTCCAGTTGCGGTATTTGTGATCGAAGTCCGGGAGTTGGTAGTAGCCAGGATCGAAGACACGGGTCTGTGGGGTTACAACGCCGGCGTCGAGACCTGCAATCGCAACTTCCGGCTTGATTGTCGAACCGGGTGCATAGAGGCCGCGCAGCACGCGGTTAAACAGCGGTCGGTCGATGGAATCGCGCAGCGCCGAGTACTCCTTGGAGCTGATGCCGGTAACAAACAGGTTCGGGTCAAAGCTTGGGTTGCTGACCATGGCAAGTACTTCGCCAGTGGACGGGTCAAGTGCCACCACCGAACCACGACGATCCCCGAGAGCGGCCTCAGCGGCCTCCTGAAGTTTGATATCAAGGCTCAGCACGATGTTTTTGCCCGGCACTGGGTCGGTGTGTTTAAGCACTCTGAGAACACGACCTTGAGCGTTGGTTTCCACCTCCTCGTAACCAACATGACCGTGTAACTGGCCTTCATAGAAACGCTCAACGCCGGTTTTACCGATGGATTGAGTCCCACGGTATTCCACTGAATCGAGGGTCTTGGATTCTTTCTCGTTGATCCGGCCGACGTAGCCGATCGAGTGGGCGAAATGTGCGCCGAGCGGGTAGTGGCGGACGAACTGCGGCTCGACATCGAGGCCAGGCAGGCGAAACTCATTGACGGCTAAGACGGCGATTTGCTCTTCCGTCAGCTCGTAGAACAATGTCACTGGCGTGAAGGGATGGCGGGATTGCTTCATCGCCTTATCGAATACCGTGCGGTCCTCGGCCGGCAGATGCAGGAGGTTGATCACCTCGTCGAGTTCCTGCTTGACGTCAGTGGCACGTTCGCGGGTGATGGTCAGATTGTAGCTGGGACGGTTATCGGCGAGCAGTACGCCATTTCGGTCGTAGATCAAGCCGCGCGTCGGCGGGATTGGCAAAACGTGGACACGATTGTTTTCAGAGATTGTGGAGTGGTATTCGAATTCCACGACTTGGAGGATGTACAGCCGCACTACCAATGCGCAACTGACAGCGAAGACGAACAACGCACAGGCGATCAACCGTTTATTGACCAGTTGCGTTTCTTTTTCGTGATCTTTGATCGGGATGGCTTCAGTCATTTCTACAGCAACTCTTGGACATAAATGAGTGCCGATCCTTTGGCATGACATCAGTCCGTTAAAAAATGAGCTGCACCATATCAAAAACTGCCACATCACTTCAGAACGATTTCTCCCGATGGGCGATTCTTGCGACGGCTGGGACGGCTGGGACGGCGCTTTCGCTGGATAACTTTTCTCGCGGGCAAAACAAAACCCCAACTGCTTTCGCAATTGGGGTTTCGGAATTTAATCTTGACGATGACCTACTCTCACATGGGGAAACCCCACACTACCATCGGCGATGCATCGTTTCACTGCTGAGTTCGGGATGGGATCAGGTGGTTCCAACGCTCTATGGTCGTCAAGAAATTCGGGTACCGAACCGTGGCCAAGTGGCCTCGCTTCAGCAAATTGGGTATGTGACAGCTAGGTGTTTGTGCGTTTCGAACTTCCGGTTCGTTTCGTCTTCACACACCGCAATCTGGTTGCTCTGGTTTACAGAGCCGACGCAAATTGCTTGGGTGTTATATGGTCAAGCCTCACGGGCAATTAGTATTGGTTAGCTCAACGCCTCACAGCGCTTACACACCCAACCTATCAACGTCGTAGTCTTCGACGGCCCTTCAGGGAACTCAAGGTTCCAGTGAGATCTCATCTTGAGGCAAGTTTCCCGCTTAGATGCTTTCAGCGGTTATCTTTCCCGAACATAGCTACCCGGCAATGCCACTGGCGTGACAACCGGAACACCAGAGGTTCGTCCACTCCGGTCCTCTCGTACTAGGAGCAGCCCCTCTCAAATCTCAAACGTCCACGGCAGATAGGGACCGAACTGTCTCACGACGTTCTAAACCCAGCTCGCGTACCACTTTAAATGGCGAACAGCCATACCCTTGGGACCGGCTTCAGCCCCAGGATGTGATGAGCCGACATCGAGGTGCCAAACACCGCCGTCGATATGAACTCTTGGGCGGTATCAGCCTGTTATCCCCGGAGTACCTTTTATCCGTTGAGCGATGGCCCTTCCATACAGAACCACCGGATCACTAAGACCTACTTTCGTACCTGCTCGACGTGTCTGTCTCGCAGTCAAGCGCGCTTTTGCCTTTATACTCTACGACCGATTTCCGACCGGTCTGAGCGCACCTTCGTACTCCTCCGTTACTCTTTAGGAGGAGACCGCCCCAGTCAAACTACCCACCATACACTGTCCTCGATCCGGATAACGGACCTGAGTTAGAACCTCAAAGTTGCCAGGGTGGTATTTCAAGGATGGCTCCACGCGAACTGGCGTCCACGCTTCAAAGCCTCCCACCTATCCTACACAAGCAAATTCAAAGTCCAGTGCAAAGCTATAGTAAAGGTTCACGGGGTCTTTCCGTCTAGCCGCGGATACACTGCATCTTCACAGCGATTTCAATTTCACTGAGTCTCGGGTGGAGACAGCGCCGCCATCGTTACGCCATTCGTGCAGGTCGGAACTTACCCGACAAGGAATTTCGCTACCTTAGGACCGTTATAGTTACGGCCGCCGTTTACCGGGGCTTCGATCAAGAGCTTCGCGTTAGCTAACCCCATCAATTAACCTTCCGGCACCGGGCAGGCGTCACACCCTATACGTCCACTTTCGTGTTTGCAGAGTGCTGTGTTTTTAATAAACAGTCGCAGCGGCCTGGTATCTTCGACCGGCATGAGCTTACGGAGCAAGTCCTTCACCCTCACCGGCGCACCTTCTCCCGAAGTTACGGTGCCATTTTGCCTAGTTCCTTCACCCGAGTTCTCTCAAGCGCCTTGGTATTCTCTACCCAACCACCTGTGTCGGTTTGGGGTACGGTTCCTGGTTACCTGAAGCTTAGAAGCTTTTCTTGGAAGCATGGCATCAACCACTTCGTCACCCAAAGGGTAACTCGTCATCAGCTCTCGGCCTTAAGATCCCGGATTTACCTAAGATCTCAGCCTACCACCTTAAACTTGGACAACCAACGCCAAGCTGGCCTAGCCTTCTCCGTCCCTCCATCGCAATAACCAGAAGTACAGGAATATTAACCTGTTTTCCATCGACTACGCTTTTCAGCCTCGCCTTAGGGACCGACTAACCCTGCGTCGATTAACGTTGCGCAGGAAACCTTGGTCTTTCGGCGTGGGTGTTTTTCACACCCATTGTCGTTACTCATGTCAGCATTCGCACTTCTGATACCTCCAGCAAGCTTCTCAACTCACCTTCACAGGCTTACAGAACGCTCCTCTACCGCATCACCCGAAGGTGATACCCGTAGCTTCGGTGTATGGTTTGAGCCCCGTTACATCTTCCGCGCAGGCCGACTCGACTAGTGAGCTATTACGCTTTCTTTAAAGGGTGGCTGCTTCTAAGCCAACCTCCTAGCTGTCTAAGCCTTCCCACATCGTTTCCCACTTAACCATAACTTTGGGACCTTAGCTGACGGTCTGGGTTGTTTCCCTTTTCACGACGGACGTTAGCACCCGCCGTGTGTCTCCCATGCTCGGCACTTGTAGGTATTCGGAGTTTGCATCGGTTTGGTAAGTCGGGAT